>DASZOO010000115.1:0-52801 GCA_035550775.1 Actinomycetota bacterium
CCGGGCGACACGGTATCGGGTAAGGACGGACAGGTCTTCGTGAACGGGGAACCGATCGACGAGCCGTACCTGACGCAACCGACCGACGACTTCCGCAAGACGACGGTGCCCGACGGGGAGCTGTTCGTGATGGGCGACAACCGCGGGAACTCCCTCGACTCCCGCTTCTCCCTGGGATTCGTGCCGATCGACAACGTGATCGGCAAGGCCGAGATCGTGATCTGGCCTCCCGGCGATCTGGGGCTCATCTAGCCCCGATCGGACGGCGAGCGGTCGTCGAGCCGACGCCGGCCGAAGATCGGATCCCGAGCCCTCGGGCCCACCGGCAGCTCGCCGGGAACGAACAGGCGCGCGAACGACCACACGATCGCGGCGATGCCGAACCCCGCCAGCCACACGATCAGCGGCGGTGGATCGAGCGCGAAGAAGGTCTGCGACGGCGGCCAGACGAGCGCGAGGACGAACAGCGCCGCCATCGACCAGATCAGCAGCAGGCGCCACCGTGAGAGTGGCGCCGCGATGATCGAGAGCACGAGGAACCCGATCCACGTCAGCACCATGACCGCCGTGGTCTGCGCCTGCACGAGCGTGACCCCGGGCTCGTCGCGAGCGAGCGAGTACGCGAGCAGGGTCGCGATCGCCGCGAGCGTGCCGGTCGGGATCGCGAACCGAAGCACGCGGCGGACGAACCCGGGATGGAACCGATCGATGTTCGGCGCGAGCGCGAGGAAGAACGAGGGGATGCCGATCGTGAGCGAGCCGATCAGCGTGAGGTGCCGCGGCAGGAACGGGAAGACGAACCCGAGCACGCCGGTCGCGAGCGAGATCAACATGGCGTAGACGGTCTTGTTCAAGTAGAGGCCGCTCGTCCGCTCGATGTTGCCGAGCACACGGCGCCCCTCGGCGACCACCGGCGGCAGCGAGTCGAACGTGGAATCGAGCAGCACGAGTTGCGCGACCGCACGGGTCGCATCGCTGCCCGATCCCATCGCGACCCCGATATCGGCGTCCTTGAGCGCGAGCGCGTCGTTCACCCCGTCGCCGGTCATCGCCACGGTGTGACCGTGCGCCTGCAGCGCCTGCACCATCGCCCGCTTCTGTCGAGGCGTCACCCGGCCGAAGACGGAGTGCGACTCGAGAGCGCCGGCCAGATCGTCGTCGTCGGACAGCTCGCGCGCATCGACCGGCTCGTCGCCGCCCTCGAGTCCCAACGTCGCCGCGATCGCACCGACCGTGCGCGGATCGTCGCCCGAGATCACCTTCACGGTCACGTCCTGATCTCGGAAGTACCGCAGCGTGTCGGCCGCGTCGGGACGAGGCCGATCGCCCAGGATCGCGAGCCCGACCGTCTCGAGGTCGGATGGGAGTCGTTCGTCGCTGAGTGCGTGAGCGCGCGCCACGAGCAGCACCCGGTGGCCCTGGTCGGCCAGCTCGTGCACGCGCGCGCCGACCGACCCGTCGTCCTCGATCGAGGAGAGCAACACGTCGGGCGCTCCGAGGAACCAGGCCCCTTGCCCGTCGAAGGCGGTCCCGCTCCATTTCCTCGCCGACGAGAAGGGCACGGTGTCGACGGCGTGCCAGCCACCGGCGTCGCCGAACCGTTCCGCGATCGCCCTCGTGGTGGCGTTCGGCGACGGATCCGCCGCGGCGAGCGCGCCGAGCACCGTTCCCAGGCGCTCGCCGTCACCGTCGAGCGCCTCGACGTCTTCCACCGCGAGCTTGCCCTCGGTGAGCGTGCCGGTCTTGTCGATGCACAGCACGTCGACGCGGGCGAGACCTTCCACGGCCGGGAGTTCCTGCACGAGCACCTTGCGCCGTGCCAGGCGCACCACGGCGACGGCGAAGGCGAGCGAGGTGAGCAGCACGAGCCCCTCGGGCACCATGGCGACGGTGCCGGCCACCGCGCCCGACACCGCTTCCCGCCAGTCGCCCGGCACCGCCCGGATCTGGCTGAGGAACAGCAGAGCAGCGGTCGGCACGATCGCGAACGTCACATACGTCAAGATCGTGTCGATGCCCGAGCGCAGCTCGGACTTCGTGAGGGTGAAGCGGCGGGCGTCCTCGGCCAGCTGCACCGCGTAGGCCTCGGCGCCGACCTTCGTGGCCCGGTACCGCCCGGCGCCGGCCGCCACGAAGGAACCGCTCAGCACCTCGTCGCCGGTGGACTTGTCGACCGCGTCGGCCTCACCGGTGAGCAGGGACTCGTCGACCTCGAGCCCGCGGCTCGTGAGCACCTCCCCGTCGACGACGATCTCCGACCCGGCGGGCGCGTCGAGCACGTCGTCGAGCACGACCTCGCCGACCGCCACCTCGCGGATCGCGCCCTCTCGAACCACACGAGCCCTCGGCGCGGTGAGCACGGTGAGGCGGTCGAGCGTCCGCTTGGCGCGAAGCTCCTGCACGATGCCGATGCCGGCGTTCGCGATCAGCACGATGCCGAACAGCGCGTCCTGCAGCGGGCCAACGACGAGGATGATCGCGAGCATCGCGCCCAGGATCGCGTTGAAGCGGGTGAACACGTTGGCGCGCACGATCTGGGCGACCGTGCGGGTCGGGGCGGCGGGAACATCGTTGACCTGTCCCTTCGCGACACGCTCGGCCACCTCGGCGGCGGTGAGCCCGCGCTCCGGGTCGACGTGCGGCGCCTCGGCGGTCGTGGTCGCGGCCATGTCCGCCGAGCGTAGCGGGGTACGCTGGACTCGTGCGGACCTTCCTCATCGTCGTCGGCGTGGTCGCCGCCGTCTGGGCCCTGGCGATCGCCGGACTCTGGCTCTTCGGACGGAAGATCGCCGCGAAGCGGTTGGCGCGCGCGATCCCCGACCTCGTCGCGCTCGCCAGGGGGCTGATGAGCGATCCCCGGATCCCGTTCGGCTCGAAGCTCCTCGTGGGAGGCGCCCTCCTGTGGCTCATCTCACCGATCGACCTGGTGCCCGAGTTCATCCCGGCACTCGGCCCCCTCGACGACCTGATCGTGGTCGGGCTCGTGCTCCGTCACCTGGTCAAGCGGAGCGGCGCCGAGGTGGTGCAGGAACACTGGCGTGGTGATCCACGGGTGTTGCGGACGGTGTTGCGCCTGGCAGGACTCCGCCTTCCGGAGGCGCGACCGCTCACCGGTTGACGAGGAGCAGCCGCCGGTTCCAGCATCTGGACCGCTGCCCCTGACGCCGGCCGACGGCCCTCAGGCGCCGCCGCGCTCCTTCCACCACTCGTCGAGCAGGCCGTACGCCTCGTCCTCGGGCACGGGACCGCGCTCCATGCGGAGCTCCATCAGGAACTCGAGCGCCTCGCCGACGGCCGGGCCGGGCTCGAGGCCGAGGCGGTCCATCACCTGCTTCCCGTCGAGGGGCGGGCGGAGCGCGTCGAGGTTCTCCTGCTCGGCCAGGCTCGCGATGCGCTCCTCCAGGTCGTCCTGCAGGGACTGGAACTTCGCGGCTCGCCGTTCGTTCCGCGTGGTCACGTCGGCACGGGAGAGCTGGTTCAGCTTGTCGAGCAACGAACCGGCGTCGCGCACGTACCGGCGCACCGCCGCATCGCTCCAACCCTCGCCGTATCCGTGGAAGCGCAGGTGCATCTCGACGAGCTTCCTCACATCGTCCACGACCGAGTTGGGGTAGCGCAGCTCGCGAAGCCGCTTCTCGGCCATCCGTGCACCGACGACCTCGTGGTGGTGGAACTGGACGCCCTCAGACGTGATCTGTCGGGTCGCAGGCTTCCCGATGTCGTGCAGGAGCGCCGCGAGGCGCAGCACCTCATCGGGCTCGGTGTTCTCGACGACGGCGTAGGTGTGCCGCAGCACGTCCTTGTGCTGATGCACCGGGTCCTGTTCCAGCTCGAGCGCCGCGAGCTCGGGCAGGAACGTATCGGCCAGCCCCGTCGACACGAGCAGCTCGAGCCCCTTGCCCGGATGCTCTCCGAGGAGCAGCCTCGACAGCTCCTCCCCGATTCGCTCGGCCGAGACGATCTCCATGCGCTCGCGCATCGCCTCGATCGCCCCGACGACCCGGGGGGCCGCGGTGACGTCGAGCTGCGAGACGAACCGGGCCGCGCGCAGCATGCGGAGGGGGTCGTCGCCGAACGAGACCTCGGGCTCGAGGGGCGTGTCGAGCACGTGGGCAGCGAGGTGCCGCACGCCCCCGTACGGATCGACGAACGACCCCTCGGGGAGCCGCACCGCCATCGCGTTGATCGTGAAGTCGCGGCGCGACAGGTCGGTCCCGACGTCGTCGCCGAACGTCACGGTCGGCTTGCGGTGCTCCTGGACGTAGACCTCCTGGCGGAACGTCGTGATCTCGAGTCGATGGCCGTCCTTCAGCGCTCCAACGGTGCCGAACTTCACGCCGACCAGGTAGCGTCGATCCGCCCATCCGTGCAGGAGCCGCGTGGTCTCGTGGGGATGCGCGCTCGTCGTGAAGTCGAGGTCGCCGCCGACCCTGCCGAGCACCATGTCTCGCACGCTCCCCCCCACCAGGTAGAGCTCGTGACCACCGTCGGCGAACCGCGCACCGAGGTCCTTGGCGATCGGGGGCACCTCGAGCACGGCGCTGGAAGGTGTCTGGTCGGCCATGGCGGCCTGAGCTTACCGTGGACCCCGTGCCCACCTGGCTCGGATTCATCTGGACCTCACCGAACACCCTGCTCGGCCTCGTGCTCGGACTGCTCACGTTCCAGAAGCCGACCCTGCGTGACGGCGCGCTGATCTTCGACAAGGCGCCGCGCGGCCTGACGTGGGTGTTGCGGAAGTTCCATCGCACCGCGATGACGGTGGGATTCGTGATCGTGTCGGCCGAGCCGGTCACCGGGCGGCTCCTGGCGCACGAGCGATGGCACATCCGGCAGTTCAGCGCGTGGGGGCCGTTCTTCATCCCGGTGTACCTGGTGCTCGCGATCCCCTACGGCTACCGGCGGCACCCCCTGGAGATCAAGGCCCAGATCGCCGCCGGGGAGCGCTCCCCCACTCGGCCGGACCTCACGCACTAGTCCGTCTCGGACTAGCTGGGCGGCACCCCACGGCTCAGGATCGTCGACGGGCCGCGAGCCTGCGACCCACCCAGGCGACGAGACTGCCCACCGACGACCCGACCACCACCCCCGCGACCACGTCACCCGGGTAGTGCACCCCCGAGTGCACGCGGGAGTACCCGACGGCCGCGGCCGCCAGGCCGAGGGGCAGGCCGAGGGCGGGCACCACCTGGGAGACCGAGGAGGCGAAGGCCGCTGCCGACGCCGAGTGACCCGACGGGAACGACGCCGAGGTCGGCATCTCGACGCGCCGCGCCGACGGCACGCCCGCCGCGTCGGCGTCGGGGCGGCGGCGATGTCCGGCGAGCTTCATCGGCAAGTTCACGATCGCCGACGTGCAGGCGATCGCGGCCACGCCGGTGAGGGCCGCACGCCGCCCCCTGCGCCCCCCGACGACGAAGAGCACGGTCGCCGCACCGATCCACAGCTTCGAATGGTCGGCCGCACCCGTGAACGTGCGGAGGGGGCCGTCGAGTGAGGGCGTCGGCGTGGCCGCGACCGCCCGGTACACGGCCTTGTCGACCGCGGCCAGCTCGCGCAGCGCCCGGACCACGGTCGGATCGGGCGCCGACGGACGGGCCTCCAGCCGCTCCGCGAGCCGTTCGGACGGCGGCTGCGCCGGCACGACGTCGTCGTCGATGCGCTCGCCGGCAGACGACTCGCCGGACCCGCTCATGCCGCGACCGGCTTCCCGGCCGCGACCCGGAGCAGTGCACGGATCGTCGAGGCCTCCGTCACCCGCACCGCGGCCGCGGCCGGCGACCGTCCGGGCGCATGGCGAGGCATGCGGACCGTGAGCGCACCGGGACGGGTCGCGAAGACGATCGGCGGTTCCAGCGTGAGCGCCTCGCCGTCGACCCCGACATCGACCGGACCGTCGGACCGCACCTCGAACCGCTCCGACGTCCACTCGCGCCAGCCCTCGAATCGGTCGAGGCGACCGGCTGCCTGCAGCGAGACGAGCTTCTGCATGTCCGAGGCGCTCGAGACCGTGACGGTCGCGACGCCGAGCACGCCGTCGTCCAGGCGCTCTCGGGTCCCGCGACCCTTCGCCCGCTGCAGCTCGTACGGCCCGTTCGAGACGAGGATCACCGCCGCGGTCGGCACCTCCTCGCCGTCGGGGCCGGTGAAGCGGAGGTCGAGCGGCCGGGCGTCGGGGCCGATCAGCTCCGGCAGCATCTCGAGCGACGTCTGCACCTTCGCGTCCCGGTACTCGGGCGACT
The DNA here is from genome assembly GCA_035550775.1 of Actinomycetota bacterium. GTDB lineage: Bacteria > Actinomycetota > UBA4738 > UBA4738 > HRBIN12 > JAOUEA01. Next base: position 6,243 of record DASZOO010000115.1, read on the forward strand.
GCACGATCCGCGCGTACAGCCCGAGCGTGGCGTTGTTCACGAAGACGCGGCCGTTCACCTCCGCGAGGTCGATCGTGCGGTCGACGCCGTCGCTGTAGGCGTCGAGGGCACCGACGACGTCGTCGCGGTCGAGCCCGAGGTCGAGCGCGAAGTGGTTCCGCGTGCCGGCCGGGACCACGACGTGCGGGATGCCGTGCGCGCTCGCCACGGTGCCGACGAGCGCCTGGGAACCATCGCCGCCGGCCATGCCGATCACGTCGGCGCCGCGCTCCACCGCGTCCTCCGCGAGCTGCAGGAGGTCGTCACCCGGCGTGAGCACGATCGGCTCGATGCCCCGGTCCCGGCATTCGCGCTCGAGGTCGGACTTCACCGCCTTGCCGCCGCCGGACTTCGGGTTCATCAGCAGCACCGGGTGCCGTGGGCGGGGGGCGGGGGGCTCGTCGGCGAACGGGGTCGCGTCGTGCGGCTCGCGGAGCGCGAGGCCTGCTGCCCCGACCGAGACCGCCGCGACGGCCCCCACCGCCACCCACGGCCACAGGCGGGCGTCGCCCACGACGAGCACGGCGAGCACGATCGCGAGGCCGGCGAGGACCGTCGCGAGGGCGATCAGGCGCACCGAGCCCCGGTGCGACAGCGAGTACCAGGCGCCGCCGATCGCGATCGAGACGCCGACGCTCGCGATCACGATGTTCACGATGTTCGTGAGCGCGAGCGTGGCCACGACGACGACCGCGGCCACCAGGGTCACGATCGCGAGCAGCGCCGCCAGCCGTCGGATCAACGCCGGCCGATCGGTCGTCATGGTCGGGTCCCTCCCTCCGTCACGCCCCACTCCTCGCCGAACTCCGCCCGATACGCCTCGATCGCCGCCTCGATCGTCGGGAAGAAGTGCCCGGGGTCGATCGTTCGCGTGAGCTCGTAGCGCTCGATCTTCGCGCGCACCCCGTCCTTGATCTCCGCGAACACGAGCGACACGTCACGAGCGTTCAACCAGACGTCCAGCTCCTCCAGCATGTCGGCGGCCGTCGTGTCGACATCGGTGATCGGTTCGGCCGCCACCACGATCCATCGCAGCCCCGGGGTCGCGTTCACGAGCTCGGTGGTCTCTTCACGGAACGTGCGGCAGTTCGCGAAGATCAGCGGCGCGTCGAACCGGTACATCACGAGACCGGGCAGCTGCTCCCCGTTCGGATACTGCCGCACGTCGTGGAACCCCGGCAGGCCCTCGACCCGGCCCAGACGGGTCTGGTACGGCCACCATGCCCGCCGGAACACGTTGAGGATCGACAGGGCGACGGCGACGAGGATGCCCGGCAGCACGCCCAGCAGCGCGACGCCCAGGAAGGCGGCGATCGTGAGCAGGAACTCGGTTCGGCGTTGCTTCCACAACCTGATCGTCGCCGGGATGTCGGCGAGCGAGATAGACGCGGCGATCACCACGGCGGCCAGCGTCGGCTGGGGCAGGTTCCTCAGCAGGTCCGGGGCGACGAGCAGCAGCAGCAGGATCGCGAGCGCGCCGACGAGGCCCGTCACCTGGCTCTTCGCCCCGGCCTGCTCGGCCACGGCGGTGCGCGAACCGCTCGTGCTCACCGGGAAACCCTGGAAGAACCCGGCGGCGACGTTGGAGACGCCGATGCCGATCATCTCCTGGTTGCCGTGCACGTGCTGGCCCTGGCGAGCGGCGAACGCCGAGGCGGTCGAGATCGTGTCGGCCAACGCGACGAGGACGATGCCGAGCGCGCCGCCGAGCAGGAGCGGGAGATCCGACCACGAGACGTCCGGCATCGTGAGCGGAGGGAATCCACCCGGCAGCGGGCCCACCACCGACACGCCACGATCGACCAGATCGAACAGCTCGACGGCGGCGATCGCGAGCACCACCGAGACCAGCACGGCCGGCACCTTCGGCAGCCGTCGCTGCAGGCCGAGGATGATCAGCAGGCTCGCGACGCCGATCGAGAGGGCTGCGACCACGGTCTCACCGTCGACCAGTCCGTCGACGAATGCGACCGCCTCGTCCACCAGTCCGTCCGCGTCGACGGAGTACCCGAACAGCTTCGGGAGCTGACCGACCAGGATCGTCAGGGCGAGTCCGTTCATGTATCCGATCTGCGTGGGCTTGGAGAGCAGGTCCGCGACGAAACCTAGCTTGGCGACACCGGCGAGGATCATGACCGCCCCTGCCAAGAGCGCGAGCATCGACGAGAGCGCGATCGCTCGGACGGGATCGCCGCCGGCAACCATCAACGGTGCGATCGTGGCCGCGATCATGGGCCCGAGCGAAGAGTCGGGGCCGAGCACCAGGATGCGAGACGGGCCGAACACGGCGTAGCCGAGCAGGCACAGGATCGACGTGTACAGGCCGGTGATCGCCGGGAGGCCGGCGAGCTCTGCATACGCCATGCCCTGCGGCACGAGGAGCGCGGTGAGCACCAGCCCGGCGACGACGTCCTTCGGGAGCCACTCCCGCCGGTATCCACGCAGGGCGGCGAGCCCGGGGATCGCCCCCGTTCCAGTGCGTTCCCCGCGAGCGAGCGCTGGAGCCTGCTGACCCAGAGTCCCCCCTTCCCCGAGGCCGGACCCTGCGGCCGCGGCGGCTAGAAGGGTAGACCCTCGCTCTCTCCCACGGGAAGCCGGTCCAGCACGCCGCCCATCTGCAGGTCGAAGTCGTGGGGGTTCGTGGCTGCGCGGCGGGCCTCTTCCTCGGCCACCAGCCCCTCCTTCGTGAGCTGCACCAGCGACTGGTCGAACGTCTGCATGCCGTAGAAGTCGCCTTCGGCGATCACGTCGACGATCTGATCGGTCGTCGCGGGGTCCACGATGCGGTCGAACACGCGGCCGGTGTTGATCAGCACCTCCACGGCGGGTACGCGACCCTTCCCGTCGGCCTTCGCCACGAGCCGCTGTGACACGATGCCGCGAAGCGATCCGGCGAACGAGGTCCGCACCTCCTTCTGCTGATGCGGCGGGAACAGGTCGAGGATCCTGTTGATCGTCTCCATGCAGTCGATCGTGTGCAGCGTGGAGATCACGAGGTGGCCGGTCTCGGCAGCCTGGATCGCCGACATCGCGGAGTCGGGGTCGCGGATCTCCCCGACGAAGATCACGTCCGGGTCCTGGCGGATCACGTGCCGCAGAGCGTTCGCGTACGAGTCGGTGTCGATGCCGATCTCCCGCTGCTGCACGATCGAGAGCAGGTCGTCGTGCATCACCTCGATCGGGTCCTCGATCGTCACGATGTGCGCGCGCCGGTGGCGGTTGATGTGCCCGATCATCGACGCGATCGTCGTCGTCTTCCCCGTGCCCGTCGGTCCGGTGACCAACACGAGCCCGCGCGGTGAATCGGCGAGCGCGTTCATCACCTTCGGCAGGCGTAGTTCCTCGAACGTCGGCACCTCGCTGCGCACGCGCCTGATCGCGAGGCCCACGACGCCTCGCTGGCGGAACACGTTCACCCGGAACCGCCCGACCCCGGGGAGCGTGTAGCCGAGGTCCGCCTCGCTCGTCTCGGCGAATTCCCGCTTCTTGTGATCCGACATCAGCGACTCGGCGGCTTCCTCGGTGTCGGCCGCGCTGAGCACATCGAACTCGCCGGGTATCAATTGACCGTCGACCCGCACGAACGGCACGTTGCCGACCTTCAGATGCAGGTCGCTCGCGCCCCGCTCGACCGTGTACCTGAGCAGCGCGTTCACATCCATCGCCGGTGAGAGCCTCCCGTTCGGCCCACGACGGTCGCAGGCCACGTGGTTCCATCGGCCCTCACCCGGGCGCACCTGAGGGTGGGGACTAGGATTCTCGCGTGACCGACGAGCCCACCTCCGACGGGCGACAGCCCCCGAGGAAGCGACGACGCCGGCGGCGCAGGAAGGGCGGCGCGAAGAGGTCCCAGCCCGCCACCGAGGGGCAGGCGTCCGGGAGCACCACCTCGAAACGCAGGCGGAGGTCCACCGCGAGCCGGTCGGGGGGCCGGGTCCAACGCGAGGTCTCGGCCGGCGGCGTCGTGTACCGGCGCTCGGGCGACGGCATCGAGGTCGTGCTCGCCTCCCGACGCACCCGCCGGGGCGATCTGGCCTGGGGCCTCGCGAAAGGAGGCGTGGAACGCGGGGAGTCGTTCGAGGAAGCGGCGGTCCGAGAGGTCCTCGAAGAGACCGGGTACCGGGCGGAGATCGAGACCTCTTTGGGCGAGACCCGCTACTTCTACGTGTGGGAGGACACCCGCATCCGCAAGACCGTGCACTTCTTCCTGATGCGGTGCACCGGCGGAGACCCGGCCGACCGAGACGACGAGATGGAGGAGATCCGCTGGTTCCCCCTCGAACGCGCGCTCAAGCGTGCCGCCTACCGGGGGGAGCGCGAAGTGCTCGGGCGGGCGGCCGAGCACCTCTCCTGACGGTTCGATGAGCGCGACCGACGTCCTCCTCGGGATCACGATCGGACTGGCGTCGGGCGTCCTCTCGGGCCTGTTCGGCGTCGGTGGCGGCATCGTGATGACCCCTGGGCTCCAGGTCGTGCTCGGCGCCCGTCCGATCGTGGCGCTCGCGACGCCGCTGCCGGTCATCCTGCCCACCGCCCTCACCGGTGCCCTCACGTACGCGAAGGCCGGCGAGCTCGACCGCCGGGCGGCGACGTGGATGATCGGCCCCGGCGTGATCGCCTCGATCGCCGGCGCCGTGCTCACGGCGTTCGTCGAGACGCATCTGCTGCTCGTGATCACCGCCGCCTTGCTCGCCTATCAGGCGGTCGGCCTCCTCCGCGGATCGAGGCGGCGGCCAGGGCGGTCGATCGAGGCCACCCCATCGATCTACGTCGGTATCGGGCTGGTCGCCGGGTTCGTGAGCGGCCTGTTGGGCATCGGTGGCGGCATCGTGATCGTGCCCATGCTCGCGGGGTGGCTCGGCATGCCGCTCAAGCGCGCGCTCGGCACGTCCCTGCTGGCCATCGTGGCTCTCGTGATCCCGGGCACGGTCGCCCACGCGGCGCTCGGGCACGTCGACTGGGCGCTGTTCGTCGTCGTCACGCTCGGTGCCGTGCCGGGGGCACGGATCGGCGCGGCGATAGCGATCGCGGCTCACGAGCGCACCCTCCGAACGCTGGTCGGGACGTTCCTGCTCGTCGTGGCGGCCGCGTACGGCATCGCCGAGGGCGTCGCGCTCATCCGCTGACCGGGCGGGGCCTCGGTCCTCGGGGAGCCCGGGTGCGCGGTCTACGATGAGGACCGCTCATGACGATCTCCCGCGCGCTCGGCGCGCTGCTGACGCTCGCGCTCGCCGCCACGACCGTTCTCGTCGCGGCTGCTCCGTCCGACGCCCAGGAACCGGCCGTCGCCCTGACGTTGCGAGCGCAGACACCCTTCACCACGCTCGACGAACCTGACGTGACGATCACGTTCGAGGCGGAGAACCTCGGCGAGGAACCACTGGAGGATCTCTCCACCGGGTTCATCGTCGGCCCGCAGATCACGTCTCGGGTCCAGTACGAGTCCTCGCTCGTCGACGGGCCGGCCGGGACGTTGATCTACGTCGATGCGTTCACGCAAACCGGAACCCTGGAACCCGGCGCCGCCCGGGAGTTCTCCGTCACCGTCGACCTCAGCGAGATCGACCTTGTGAGCGACGTCGATTCGCTCGTGTACCCGGCTCGTGTCGACCTGCGGAGCGCCGGGGTGCAGATCGCGACCCTCGACACGCCTCTCGTGCACCTCGTCCGAGACCCGGAGGTGCCGATCCGACTGGCGTGGTGGACGGAGTTCGACGCCCCGATCGCCCTGGACCCGCAGGGTCGGCTCGCCGACCCGTCGTTCGAAACCGCGATCGCGGACGGCGGCAGCCTTGCGCAACAGGTCGCGACGCTGCGGACGGCCGTCGCGTCCGACGACGGCGTCACCGAGGTCGACCTCGTGGTCACTCCCGCGGTGGTCGACCAGATCGCGCGCATGGCCGACGGCTACGAACGGTCCTCGGGCGAGGCCGTAGCCGAGGACGAGGCGCCCGCCACCCACGCGGCCGCGCTCCTCACCGACCTGCGGGAGCTCGTCGCCGACCCCGACGTGCACCTGGTCGCCGCCCCGTTCTCCGGACCCCTGCTGCCGTCGCTGGCCTCCGGGGGCCTGGCCCGCGATCTCGCGCGCCAGCAGGCGCTCGGCGACGCGACGGTCGCGGAGCAGCTCGGCGTCAGGCCGTCCCCCGTGACCGCCCGCCCTCCTCAGGGAGCGCTCGACGAGCCGAGCCTGCAGTGGCTCGCCGACCGGGGCACGACGACGCTGCTGTTGCAGGCGGACTCGGTCGACCGCCCGGCGCAGCCAAACGACTTCGCCCCACTCCCCGTCGCGACGGTGAGCACGTCGGACGGCAACAGCCTCGACGTGATCCTGCCCGATCCCGGCATCCAGGGGTTGTTGACGGATCCGACCTTGCTCGCCGACCCGGTCCGCACCGCTCAGGCCGTCTTGGGAGAGCTCGCCACGATCTGGCGCGAGCAGCCGGTGCCGGGGCTCCAAGCCGACGGCACCGAGACCGTTCGTGGGGTCGCCGTCGCGCTGCCGACGGCATTGCCTCCGGAAGCGTGGGCACCCCTCGTCCGTCGCCTCTCGCAGGCCCCCTTCCTGGTTCCGACCGAGGCGAACACGTTCGCCGAGCGGGTGAACCCCGGTCAGGGAAGCGCCGCGTTCACGCCGTCCACCGCCCGCTTCCCGCGCGACTACGTCGATGCGATCCGCGACCAACGCAGGAACGTGACCGCCTACCGGTCCATGCTGACCGCGCCGAGCCCCCAGCCGGCGCGCCTCGATCGCAACCTGCTCTACGCCGAGGCCGGCCAGTACGTCGCCGAACCCGACGTGGGCCGTCAGTGGTACGACCAGGTGAACGCGGTGACCGGGTCGGTCTTCAGCGGCGTGCTGCCCGACGTCGCACAGGAGTTCCTCCTCACGTCGGGAACGGGGACCATCCCCCTGCGGATGGGTGACCCGGGACCCACGCCGCTCACGGTTCAGGTCGTGCTGCGATCGGCATCCTTCGAATTCCCGTCGGGCGCCGAGCGAACGATCACGCTCGAAGGGCCCGACGAGGTGGTGCCGGTCGATGTCGTCGCCAAGGCGAGCGGACCGCAGACGATCCGCGTCAAGACCAGGGCACCGTCGGGCCGTGACCTCGGGGAGGATCAGAACCTCGTCGTGCGAACGACCGCCGTGAACAGCGTCGCCCTGTGGATCACCGTGGGCGCCGGCGTGCTGCTGTTGTTGCTGTGGTCGAGGAGGTTGATCCGACGACCGACGCCGTGACCCCCGACGCCGTGACCCCCGGCGAGGAGCCGGCCGAGGCGCTTCCCGCCGACACCACGGGCGCCTACGTGCGCAACACGGCGCTCATGACCGTCGGCACGACGCTGTCCCGTCTGACCGGGTACGTGCGCATCGCAGCCCAGACCGCGGCGCTGGGGGTCACGGTCGCACCGCTAGGCAACGTCTACACGCAGGCGAACACGACACCCAACATCGTGTACGAGCTGATCCTCGGCGGCATCCTCACGTCGGTCTTCGTGCCCGTGTTCGTCGATCACCAGCGCCGACACGGACGCGAGGCCGCGTTCGACCTGGGCCGGCGCGTGTTGACGCTCGCCCTCGTGCTGCTGAGCGCCATGGCGATCGCGGGCATCGTCTTCGCGCCGCAGATCATGGGCCTGTACCTGGTCGAATCCGATGCCACCGACGTCCAGGCGCAGATCGAACTGGGCGTGTTCCTGCTGCGCTGGTTCATGCCCCAGATCGTGTTCTACGGCATCGGCGCGATCGCCGGCGGTCTGCTGAACGCCGAGCGCCGATTCGCGGCGCCGATGTTCGCGCCGATCCTGAACAACCTCGCGGTGATCGCCGCGTTCGCCGCGTACGTGATGCTGCGGGCCGGCGCCCCGCCGTCGGTGAGCGACGTCACGTGGCTCGAGAAGACCGTGTTGGGGGCCGGCACCACGTTCGGCGTCGTAGCCATGACCGTGGCGTTGTGGCCCTCGCTGCGCGCGACGGGGTTCCGCTGGCACCTCACGGGCGGTTGGACCCATCCCGGCATCCGTCGCATCGTGAGGCTGTCCGGCTGGGTGCTCGTGTACGTGGCCGCCAACCAGCTCGCCTACGTCGGCATCATCATCCTCGCCGGCGGGGTCTGCGCCGCCTGTTACCAGATCTACGCGACCGCCTTCATCATCTTCCTGCTCCCGCACTCGATCTTCGCCGTCTCGATCTTCACGGCCCTGCTCCCCGGCATGGCCGACCGGTGGACGGCGGACGACCTCGACGGGGTCCGCGACCGCTTCTCGCTCGGCCTGCGCGACACGATCGTCGTCATCGTGCCGGCCGCGTTGGCGTTCCTCGCGCTCGCCGAACCGATCGTCTCGCTGCTGCTCGAATACGGGTGGGTGATCGAGGAAGACGTGCCCCTCCTCGCCCGCACGCTGCAGGGGTTCGCCCTCGGGCTGCCGTTCTTCTCCGCGTTCCAGCTGATCACCCGCACCTTCTACGCGACGCAGGACAGCCGCACGCCGGCGCTCGTGAACGTGGCCGCTGCCGTGGTGACGATCACGGTCGACGTGCTGCTCGTTCGCGCGATCGGACTCGACGTGCCGGGGCTGGCGCTGGGGCACGCGGCTTCCTACGTGTTCGCCGCCGGCGCGGGACTCTGGCTCGCTCGTCGGCGGCTCGGCTCCCTCGACGCCCGACGCGTCGCGGGCACGGCGCTCCGTGCCGTGCCCGCCGCGATCGTGACCGCGCTGGCTGCCTGGCTGATCGCCGCCGGCATCGCGGCGGTCGCCGACACCGATCTGGTCGTCTGGCGCGTCGTGCAGATGGCGGTCGCGGTCGTGACGGGGGTCGGCGTCTACTTCATCGCGTCGCTCATGTTGGGCATGGAAGAGGTCGATGAGGTGGTGGGCGCGGTACGCAGGAGGTTCCGCGGATGAATCGCACTGGCAACCCGATCGGCGCCGGTCTGGCCGATCAATCTGGCATGGTCGGGAAGGCAGCGGTGCTCTGGCTGCTGATCCTCGCGGTGCTCGGCATCGGCGTGGCCGATGCCGTCTCGATCGCGCGAACCACGTTGCACGCGTCCGAGGTCGCCACCGAGGCAGCGATCGAGGGAGCCTCTGCGTTCCGCGTCGAGGGGCGCAGCTCGCTCGCGGCGTGCGAGGCCGTGGCGACGAGCATCGCGGAGCAGGATCCGGCGCAGTCGCTGGAGCTGGGACGCAAGGGGTGCGTCGTCGACGCCTCCACCGGCCGCGTCACCGTCACGCTCCGGACGGTCGCCACCACGGTCATCGCCGGACGCTTCGATCCGACCGTGAAGTACACGCAGGTCGTCGTCACCGAGGCCAACGGTCAGTCGAAGGTGTAGCGTTCGGCCGTGACCGACGCCGAGCGGGACGAGGCGCTCGTCCGTCGCTTCCGAGACGGCGAGCCCGCTGCGTTCACGGAGCTGGTGCGACGTCACCAGCAACGGGTCTACTCCCTGTGTCTGCGGATGCTCGGCGACGCCGATTCGGCGGCCGACGTCGCTCAGGACACGTTCCTCACCGTGCTGCGCAAGCTCGACGGGTTCCGGGGCGACGCGGCGTTCACGACCTGGTTGCACCGGGTCGCCGTGAACGCCTGCTACGACGAGCTCCGCAGGAAGCGCCGTCGGCCGATGCTCCACGTCGTCGCCGACGACGGCCCCGAACGCGAACCGGGGCCCGCGATCGCCGACCACGCCGACGAGGTGGCCGGCACCCGCGACGCGGCGTCCGCCCTCGCCTCGATCTCCGAGGAGTTCCGTGTCGCCGTGGTGCTCGCCGACGTGCAGGACCTGCCCTACGAGCAGATCGCCGAGGTGCTGGATGTGCCCGTCGGCACCGTGAAGTCCCGGGTGCACCGGGGCCGGCTCGCCCTCGCCGCCGCCATGGGCCTCGAAGCGTCGACCGGGGAACCCCCGACCCGCGCGCGAACGTCGGAGCAGGAATCGTGAGCCATCCCCTCGATCAGCTCGCCCCGTTCGTGGACGGCGTGCTCGGACCTTCGGAGCGTGCCGTGGTCGAGGACCACCTTCGTGCGTGTGCGCGCTGCCGCCGCGAGGTGGATGCGGCCGCGGCCGCTCGTGCCGCGGTGCGGGCGATGCCGGTGCTCGATGGGCCCGACCTCGAGTCTCGCTTCGCGCCCGATCGCCTCGCCGAGCTCGCCGCTTCCCGTTCAGCGTCGCGAGCACCCTGGTCGAGGCTCGCACCCATCCTCGCGGCTGCGGCGGCCGTCGCCCTCATCGCGATCGTGATCCCCCGTGTCGGCGACGTCGGCGGGGGTGGCGCCGAGACGGCTGCGGACGGGCTCACGGAAGCGGGGGCCGGCGACGCCCCGTCGGCCGACCTCCGCCTGGAGATCGTCACCACCGACTACGACGTGGATTCGCTCGAAGCGTCGGCGGCGTCCTTCCTCGGATCGGGAGGCGGCGGGCAACCGCCCGAGGCCGATCAGGCGGGTGGCGGAACCGAAGGCGCCGCGCCCGATGCGTCCGACGAGGCGCGGTTCGCCGGACCCGGCCGGACGGCCCGAGCCGTCGCGTGTCTCCGGCGGGCCTTCCCCGGCTTCCCTGGCGAGATCGTGCAGGTGAAGCGAGCTTCGTTCGAGGGAGAGCCCGCCTACCTCGGGTACGTGCTCGAGGGCCCGGGTGCCGGCAGGCCCCCTGAAGCCCTGTCGATCTGGGTCGCCGCCATCGACGACTGCTCGATCCTGACGATCGCGTCGGCGCGTCCCTGACCCCGCCAGGGCGGGCATGAACACAGCTGCTGGAGCGTTCTCGGCTGTGGGAGGATGCTCGCACCATGACCGACGAACGCAGCGTGATCGTGATCGGATCGGGGCCGGCCGGCTACACGGCCGCCCTGTACGCGGCCCGCGCCAACCTCGAGCCGCTCGTGCTCAAGGGGCTCGATGCCGGTGGCCAGCTGATGCTCACGACCGACGTGGAGAATTACCCGGGGTTCCCCGACGGCCTGCTGGGGCCCGAGCTGATGGACCGCTTCGAGAAGCAGGCCGCACACTTCGGCGCGGAGATCCTGCCCGTGCACGTCACCGAGGTCGACCTCTCGAGCAGGCCGTTCCTGGTGAAGGCCGGGGATCAGGAGTGGCAAGCGCTGACCGTGATCGTCGCGACGGGAGCGAGCGCCCGCTGGCTGGGCGTTCCCGGGGAGGAGAAGCTCCGAGGCCGCGGCGTGAGCGCCTGCGCCACCTGCGACGGCTTCTTCTTCCGCGATCGCGAGCTCGTGGTCGTGGGCGGCGGCGACTCGGCGATGGAAGAGGCCACGTTCCTCACGAAGTTCGCGTCGAAGGTCACGATCGTGCACCGGCGCGACGAGTTCCGAGCGTCGAAGATCATGCAGGATCGGGCCCTCGCCAACCCGAAGATCGAGGTCGCCTGGAACACGACGGTGACCGAGATCCTGGGTAAGGATGCCGTCACCGGCGTTCGGCTGGCGGACTCCGTGACCGGCGAGGAACACGAGATGGCCACCGACGGGGTCTTCATGGCGATCGGGCACGACCCGAACACGTCGCTGTTCCGAGGGCAGCTCGAGCTCGACGACAACGGGTACGTGCTCGTGCAGGAACCCCGCACGTACACGAGCGTTCCCGGCGTCTACGCGGCCGGCGACGTGACCGACACAATCTACAAGCAGGCGGTCACCGCCGCCGGGCAGGGATGCAAGGCAGCCATCGACGCGGAGCGCTTCTTGGAGGACCAGGCGCACGCCGGGGCATGACCCCGGGAATCCCGGCACCCGCCCCAGCGTTGTGGAACAGACGGCCGGGGGCGCCGGCCGGCAACCCGACGAGGAGTACGACGACGATGGCGAACGTGAACACCGTGACCGATCAGGAGTTCCAGAGCTCCGTCCTGGACTCGCAGACCCCGGTCCTCGTGGACTTCTGGGCCGAATGGTGCGTGCCGTGCCACATGGTCTCCCCGGTGGTCGAGGAGATCGGCCAGGACAAGGGCGAGGCCCTGAAGGTCGTGAAGCTGAACATCGACGAGAACCCCCAGGCCACGCGCACCTACGGGGTGATGAGCATCCCGAGCCTGATCCTGTTCAAGGGCGGGCAAGAGGTCGCCCGCGTGATCGGCGCGAAGCCGAAGGACGCGATCCTCCGGGACATCGAACCGCACCTGGCCTGACCGCCGAGACCGCCAACCCATCCGCTCGACCACGGGGCCGGTCGGTTGCCGCTGCGCGTGCACGCGGCGCAGACTCGTCGTGTGCACATCTACCGCCTCGGCGACGAAGGCCCCGAGGTCGGCGACATCCAAGAACGGCTGACCGGGCTCGGACTCTCGATCGAGGAGCAGGAGCGGGGCGGGCGGTTCGGACCGTCGACCGACGCCGCCGTCCGCGAGTTCCAGCAACGGCGCAACCTGCGCATCGACGGGCTGGTCGGGCCCGACACCTGGGGCCAGCTCGTGGAAGCCGGCTACCGGCTGGGCGACCGGACCCTGTATCTGCATTCCCCTCACTTCCGTGGCGACGACGTCCGGGGCCTGCAGCGAAAGCTCAACGCCTTGGGCTTCGACGCGGGCCGAGAGGACGGCATGTTCGGTGTCGACACCGATCGGGCGATGCGGGAGTTCCAGCGCAACGTCGGTGAGGAGATCGACGGCATCGTCGGGTTGCACGCGATCGAGATGCTCCGGCGCATGCGTCCGTCCGAGCACGGTCCCAGCCGCGCGCTCGTTCGCGAGGAGGAGGAGCTGCGGCACCTGCGGACCTCGATCGAGGGGCAGGTCCTCGCGATCGATCCCGGTGATCCGGCGGAGCCTGGCAGCGCCTGCACTCACTCGGTGGCCGCCGTGCTCCGCGACGAGCTCACGTCGATGGGCGCGAAGCCGTGCCTGCTGCGCGCGAGGGACGAGCCGCTCGGGCCGACCGACCGAGCACGGGTCGCCAACGAGATGGGGGCCGTGATGTGCGTGTCGATCGAGTTGGCGACCGGACCGCCGGAAGCGTCGGGGCCCACCGTCTCCTACTTCGGCAACGAGAGCACGCACTCCCCCGCCGGCATGCTGGCGGGGGAGCTGATCCTCGAGGAGCTCGAGGCGGCGCTGGGGGTTCGAGGTCGGTTGCAGCGGCTGGCCATCTCGATGCTGCGCGAGACCCGCATGCCCGCCGTGCAGGTCGAACCGGCGTTCATCACGAACACGCGCGAGGCGGCGTCGATCGCCGATCCGGCCTTCGCAGAGCTCGTCGGACGCGCGGTGGCGTCGGGGATCAAGCGCTTCTACGCCGACTGACCAACCGCAGGAACACGCCCAGCGCAACGCCGAGCACGGCGGCGCGAACGGCGCGTTCGCCTTCCGTGAGGTGGCGCGCGGCCGGCCTCGGGTCCGGCCGAGTCCCTTCGGGGGCGTGCGACATCGCGGGCTATGCTACGCGCCGATGCGCTTCTGCCTGATGCTGGAAGGACAGGAAGGCGTCACCTGGCCCGACTGGCTCGCGGCCGGGAAGGCCGCCGAGCGACTGGGCTTCGACGGCATCTTCAGCTCCGACCACTACCTGAGCGTGATCCGCCATCGCGACCACGATCGCGGTTCCTCCGACGCGTGGACGATGCTGTCCGCGCTGGCAGCCTCGACCACGTCGATCCGCCTCGGAACCCTAGTCTCACCCGTCACGTTCCGGCTGCCGGCCCACCTCGCGAAGACGGCGGTGACGGTCGACAGGGTCAGCGGCGGGCGCGTCGAGATCGGGATGGGCGCGGGATGGTGGGAGGAAGAGCACCGGACGCACGGCTTCCCGTTCCCCGATCCGTCGACGCGGTTCGACATGCTGGCCGAGCAGCTCGAGATCGTGCACGGGCTCCTGACCGAGGAGCGGTTCTCGTTCCGGGGCCAGCACTACCAACTCGACGCCGTTCCGTTCGCTCCCAAGGGCACCCAGGAGCCGCATCCCCCGATCATCGTTGGCGGCAACGGAGGGCCCCGGGTCGCCGAGCTGGTCTCGCGCTGGGCGGACGAGTTCAACACCGTCGGGCCCTCACCCGAGCAGGCGCGCGAACGGATCGGCCGGGTGCGCGACCGGCTCGACGCCGACGGTCGCGGGCAGGAGACGCTCACGACATCGGTGATGACATGGTGCTACGTCGGTGAGACCGAGCGCGATGCGATGCGGGTGATCGAGCAGGCTCGCACCCGCGCGATGCGCGTGGCGAGGTTCGAGGACGAGCTCGACGAGCTCCGCGCGCACTGCGTCGTCGGATCGGTCGACCAGGCGGTCGAGCGGCTGAACGAATACGTGGCCGCCGGGGTGCAACGGATCATGCTCAACCACGAGGTCTTCGACGACCTCGAGATGCTCGACGTGCTCGCCGAGCGCGTGTTCCCTCAGGTGACGCATGCATGAGCTAGCCTGAGGGCCTTCCCATGGCCGAATTCTCCATCGATCGCTTCGTCGACCTGTACGCGCACCGGACGTCGGGCATGTCCGCTTCGGAGGTGCGCGCGCTCTTCGCGGTCGCCTCGCGTCCCGAGGTCGTCTCGCTGGCCGGCGGCATGCCGTTCGTGGACGCGCTGCCAACCGACGACGTGCTCGAGGCCGTTCGGAGCGTGCTCGACGAGCACGGATCGATGTCGTTGCAGTACGGCGGCGGTCAAGGTCACGCCGGTCTGCGTGCGCGCATGGCCGCGTTGATGGGCGCCGAGGGCGTCGAGGGCGACCCCGAGGACATGGTGATCACGACCGGCGCCCAGCAGGCGCTCGACCTCGTCGGCAAGATCTTCATCGACCCGGGTGACCTCATCGCGGTCGAGGCACCCGCTTACGTGGGAGCCCTCACCGCGTTCGGGGCCTACGAGCCCCGATACCTCCAGCTCGACATCGACGACGACGGCATGATCGTCGATCAGCTGGAGGAGGCGATGATCCGCGGCGAGCGCCCCAAGTTCGTGTACACGTGCCCGAACTTCGGGAACCCCAGTGGTGTGACACTGTCATACCGACGCCGTCAACACCTCGTCGCTCTCTGCCGTGAGGCGGGTATCCCGATCGTCGAGGACAACCCGTACGGCATGCTTCGGTTCGAAGGGGACGCGATCCCCGCGCTGCGGACCCTCGACCCGGGCAACGTGATCTACCTGGGCACGGTCTCCAAGGTCTTCTCCCCCGGTGTCCGCGTCGGATGGGCGATGGCGGAGCAGTCCGTCGTGCAGCGCCTCGTGCTCGCGAAGGAAGCGGCGGACCTCTGCGGTTCCTCGTTCACCATGCTCCTCACCGAGCGATACTTCGCCGACGAGACCCGGTGGCGATCGAACCTGTCCACGCTCGCCGAAACCTATCGTTCACGTCGCGACGCGATGCTCGAGGCGATCGACGAACGGTTCCCCGACGGGGCGATGTGGACCTCGCCTGCAGGTGGGTTCTACGTGTGGGTGACGCTCCCCGATTGGTTCGATACCCGGGCCATGCTCGCGGCCGCCGTGGAACGTCGCGTGGCCTACGTGCCGGGGACCGCCTTCTATCCCGACGGCCGGGGCGGCAATCAGATGCGGCTGGCCTTCTGCTACCCGCCCGAAGACCGGATCCGAGAAGGCATCTCGCGTCTGGGCGATCTCCTCGAGGACGAGCAGGCCCTGTACCGGAGCCTGCATCCGTGAACGTCGCGGTGCTCGCGGGTGGGCGCACACCGGAGCACGATGTCTCGCTGCGCAGCGGGCACCGTGTCGTGGGCGCCATGCGAGACCTGGGACACACGGCGGAGATGATCGATCCCGGGGAGCTGTCGCTGGCCGAGGCGCTGCAGGAACGGGCGCCCGATCTCTGCTACCTCGCCTTGCACGGCAAGGAAGGTGAGGACGGCACCGTTCAACGCCTGCTCGACCTCATCGGCGTCGCCTACACCGGCACCTCGGCCTTCGACTGCGAGGTGGCGTTCGACAAACTCTTGGCCAAGGACGTGCTTGCCCGGGCGGGCGTGCCCACGCCGGCATGGGCGCCGATCGAGGGCGCGGCTCTGCGCGACCTGGGTGCCGGTGCGGTGCTCGGTCGCGCGATCGATCGCGTCGGGCTGCCGTGCGTCGTCAAACCCTCGAGGAGCGGTTCAGCGCTCGGCGTCACGACGGTTGCACGGGAATCGGATCTGCCGGCCGCCGTCATGGCGGCGTTGTCGTTCAGCGGCGGAGTCGTGATCGAGCGCGCCGTGGCCGGCACGGAGGTGGCCCTCGGTGTCGTGGGCACGCCCGCGGACACCCTCCCTGCGGTGGAGATCGTGCCGAAGGGTGGCACGTACGACTACGCCGCCCGGTACACGGCCGGCGCCACCGAGTACTTCGCTCCCGCGAGGCTGAGCGACGACGCCACGATGGCGTGCCACGACGCGGCGATGGCCGCGTGGTCGGCCCTGCACCTGCGTGACGTCACCCGGGTCGACATGATCGTCGACGACGACGGCCGCCCCTGGGTCCTCGAGGTGAACGTCTCCCCCGGCATGACCGAGACCAGCTTGCTGCCGATGGGCGCAGGGGCTGCCGGCATGGCTCTTGCTGAATTGTGTGATGCCATCATTCAGTCGGCGCTGGCCCGCAAGTCGAGTTGAGGGCCCGCCCGGGGTTCAGTCGGGGGAGAGCCCGGGGCCGGATCCCACGATCTCGGACACGATGCGCTCCAGGTCGTCGACGGAACCGAATTCGATGATCACCCGGCCTCGCTTCTTCCCGTGCTGGATCTGCACACGCGTGGCGAGTTGCTCCGAGAGGATCTCTTCGACCTCGGCCATGCCGGAGTCCACGGCCGGGACCGTGGCGACGTCGGAGGTGGCTTCTCGCTCCGCCGGGGGCTCGAGGTAGCGCCGGACGAGCTCTTCGGTTTCGCGGACCGAGAGATCCTCGGCGGCCACGCGCATCGCGAGGGTGTTGACCGCATCGGCGTCGCCGAGCGTCAGCAGCGCGCGAGCGTGGCCGGCTTGGATCTTCGCGTCGGACAGCAACTGCTGGGTCTCCAACGGGAGTTGCAGCAGCCTGATCGTGTTGGCGATGTGTGACCGCGACACACCGACTCGTTCCGCGAGCTCCTCCTGCTTCAGCCCGAGATCCTCGAGGAGTTGACGGAACGCCTCTGCGAGTTCGATCGGGCCGAGGTCCTGCCGATGGATGTTCTCGATCAGGGCCTCTCGCAGGAGGTCGGAGTCGTCGGTGTCACGCAGCACCACGGGTACGGTTGCCAGACCCGCGACCTTGGCGGCCCGCAGCCGCCGTTCTCCCGCCACCAGCTCGTAGCCGTCGTCTCCCGAGCGTCTGACGACGATGGGCTGCAGGATGCCGACCTCGGTGATCGACGCCGCGAGGGCCTGGATCTCCTCCTCGTCCCAGTGCGTCCGAGGCTGCTTCGGATTCGGGGTCACGGCGTTGACGGGGACCTCGAGCAGTCCGGAGACGCCCTCCCCGGCTTCCGGCGCGCCGGGGATCAGCGCCGAGAGCCCGCGTCCCAGACCACCACGTTTCGCCATCATTCCCCTCCCTTGCGGAACAGTCGCCACCGGCGCTTGGGCGCAGCTTCCTCGTCGTGGAGCGTCGCACCGATGTCCGCCACGGCACGGCCGGCGGGCTGCTCCCCTGCTGGTTCGTCCGTTCGCCCCGGCTGCGGGATCGGCGGTTCGGCGTCCTCGTCGATCACCACGACCCGCCGCCCCGGGGCGGGCGCCGCTCGGCGCTCCGGCTCACCAGGCGAACGCCGCAGGGGGGGACGCGGCGTGCCGGCCTCTTCCCAGACGTCGTCCTCCTCGAATGACTCGGGGATCGGCGGTGGGGACGGAGCGACTGCCTCCGCTCCTGCACGCTCCGTGAGATCGGGCTCGGGCGCGGGGACCGGCTCGGGCTCGGGCGCGGGGACCGGCTCGGGCTCGGGCGCGGGGACCGGCTCGGGCTCGGGCGCGAGATCGTGCACCATGGGCACGTCACCGAGCTCGTCGTCGGTGAGCGGCTCGGCAGGCGCCATGGTCCCGTCCAACGGCGGGACGACGACCGTCGGGAGGTCGTCGAACGCCGGCATCGGCTCCGCGGGCGGCGGGCGGATCGCGACCTCCCGGCCGAGCTCTCGATAGCTGGCGGCGCCCTTGGACTTGGGGTCGTACACCGTGATCGGCTGGCCAAACCCTGGAGCCTCTGACAGACGTACGGTCCTCGGGATGATGACGTCGTACACGAGATCGCCGAAGTAGCGTCTCACCTCGTCGACGACCTGCTCCGACAGCTTCGTCCTGGGGTCGAACATCGTCATCACGATGCCTGAGAGCCGCAGGCCCGGATTGATGTTCTGCTGGACCAGCGACACGTTCCGCAAGAGCTGCCCGAGACCCTCGAGGGCGTAGTACTCACATTGGATCGGGACGATCAGTTCTTCCGCGGCGGTCAACGCGTTGATCGTGAGGAGGCCGAGCGAAGGGGGGCAGTCCAGCAGGATGAAGTCGTACTTCCCCTCACGCACCGACCCCAGAGCCTTCTTCAGCCGCGTCTCGCGAGAGAACTGACTCACGAGCTCGATCTCGGCCCCGGCGAGATCGATCGTCGAAGGGATCGCCGCGAGATGCTTCACGGGCGTCGGCACGATCGCGTCATCGACATCGGCTTCCGAGACGATCACGTCGTAAACGCTGATCTCACGAGCCTCGTGGCGGATGCCCAGCCCCGTCGAAGCGTTCCCCTGTGGATCCAGGTCGACCACGAGCACGCGGAAGCCGAGGTCCGCCAGGGCTGCGCCGAGGCTCACGGCTGTCGTGCTCTTGCCGACGCCACCTTTCTGATTCGCGATCGCGATGACCCGAGCGATCCCGGGGGTGTCGGGGACGACCGGGACCGGCTTCTTCTTCTCGCGCTTGGATCGCTTCCCCTTGGATGCGGTTGTCGAACCGCCCTTGGAACTCGAGCGGGTGGACGTGCTTGGGGCGGCGCCGACGCCGGCGGAGGCCTTGGTCACTGCCGAGTCATGATAACGAGCGGTCCCGACCGTGCAAGAGCGGACGTCCTCGAAAACCGTGCGGAGACACCTTTGGGCAGATCCGACGAGGGATCGAAGCTGGAGCCGGCCCAGTAGATGAGGGATCCGGCTGGAACCAGCAGGCGTTCAGCGGCAGCCCACGACGTCGCTGCAGAGCCGAACGCTCGCGCGGTGCACGTGTCCACGCGCTGTCGGAACGTTTCGACCCGTCGCGGGTAGACCGTCACGTTGTCCATGTCGGACGCGGCTTCCTGCAGGAACGTGGCCCGATTCCGGCGCACCTCGATCAACACCCACCGCAGGTCGGGCCTCACGATGGCCAGGACGAGGCCGGGCAAGCCGGCTCCCGAGCCCAGGTCGCACACGGTGCCGAACCCAGGCAGGAGCGGCGCCGCTCGGAGGGAGTCCGCGATATGGCGATGCCTGAGTCGTGACGCATCCAATGGAGCGATCATCCCCATCGGGATCGCCCATTCCGAGAGGAGGTGCTCGAAGCGTTCCAGCCGCTCCAGGGCATCCTCGTCGAGCCGGACTCCCAGGGCCGCGACCCATTCCCAACCCTCATGTTTCACGTGAAACATCGCCTCCGCGCAGGAGGGCTAGGACGACGTCAGACAGGACGGATGACCACGTACCGCTCTGGATCCATCCCGCGAGACTCCGTCTCGACGCCCTCGACGTCGGCGACGGCATCGTGAACGAGCTTGCGCTCATAGGAGTTCATCGGCTCGAGCTCTTCCTCACGACCCTCGTCACGCACCCGCTGGGCTAGCTCCCGGGCGTGCTCCTCGAGTCGTTCCTCACGGCGCTTCCGATAGTCCTCGACGTCGACGATCACCCGGATCCGCCGATCCAGTCGGCGCCCGACGACCATGCGTGAGAGCTCCTGGATCGCATCGAGCGTCTGTCCGTGCCGTCCGATCAGGAGCGACATGTCCTCGTCTGCCCCATCCACGATATCGACGTACATGTGGTCTTCGTGCGGGTTGGGCTCGGCGATGGCGTCGATGTCCATGCGAGCGAGCAGCTCTTCCAGGAAGTCCGCGGTCGCGTCCGCCTGTTCCTCCAGGTCGTCCATCGTGGGACCGTGGTCGCGATCAGACACCGTTCTTGCCTCCGGATCCCGGCTTCTTCGGTTTCCGCTGCGAGGAGCTCCCCTTCTTCGGCGTCGTGCCCTTCTTGGGCAGAGAGCCCTTCGAGGTAGAGCCTTTCGTCCCGGCCTCCCGGCGCTGCCGCTCGACCTCGGCTCGTTCCATCATCGAGGCCATGATGCCCTTTTTCTGGGGCTTGTCGGCCTGGGCCGCCATCTTCGCCTTCTGTTCCGCCATGCGCTTCTCGAGGGCATCGGGCCCGATGTGGCCGGCACGGAGCAGCAGCGTCTGCTGCCCGATCATGAAGAGGTTGGAGACCGTCCAGTACAACACCAGGCCGGACGGGAAGCTGTAGCCGATGAATCCGAAGAACAGGGGCATGATCCGCAGGATCATCTGCTGCTGCCCGGACGCGGCCCCCTGGGGACTCGCCCGTTGCGTCTGCAGCGTCTGATAGAAGGACGTGGCGATCATCGCCCCGAGGAGCAGCACGTAGCCGATCTTCGACGTGATGCCGTCGGTGCCGCAGGGGAGCACCGGTTTCGAGGTGAACGAGTCGAGAGGCTCTCCGTCGTCGCCGACCAACTCCACCCCGGGTTCGACGACCTCCTTGTTGGTGTCCCGGATCGTGCTCTTGTCGACGTTGCCGGCCTGGTCTGCCGAGCACTGCAGGTTGAGCCCGACGAATCCGGTGCCCTCGTGCGTCACGACGCTGGCGAACAAGTCGCTCTCGACCGGGAGGTGGTTGTCCTTGATGTGGTAGGCCACGACGGGTGTTTCGGCGGTCGCGACCGCCCCCTGGGCATCGATCGGCTCGTAGGTCGGTGGCCTGATCACGGCGTACATCGCGATCAGGAGGGGGAACTGGGCGAGCACCGGGAGACACCCGCCAAGCGGATTGACGCCGGCCTCCTTGTAGAGGCGCATCGTCTCCTCCTGGGCCTTCTGCTTGTTCCCCCGGTACTTCTTCTGGATCTCCTTGATCTTCGGCTGAAGCGCCTGCATCGCCTGCATCGACTTGATCTGCTTCATGCCGAGCGGGAACAGCAGGAACCGCAGCACCAGCGTGAGGATGATGATCGCTACCCCGTAGTTGGGGATGATGTCGTACAGCCAGGCCAGCACCCAGCCGATGGCATCGAGCAAGGCCTGGAAGACCGGCGAGATGATCGGGATCTCCGCCAGCATCTACACCCGCGCCTTCTGCGGTTCTTGTACGACAACATCATACGTCCGAGGGTTCCGAGGCACGGGCACCGGGTCGATGCCGCCGCGTCCGTAGGGGTTGCACCGCGCGACCCTCCATAGGGCGAGGCCCGAGCCCTTGATCGCCCCGTGCTCACGGATCGCGGTGGCCGCGTACGCCGAGCACGTGGGGGAGAACCGGCACTGCCCTCCGAGCCATCCGGACAGGAGGGCCTGGTAGACACGGATCGCGCCGAGCAACGCTGCACGAGCAGGCGTGCCGGCGATCCAACCGATCTCGCGGACAGTCATCGTGTTCGGCATCCCCGCGGGAGCAGGTCGATCATCTCGTTCACCAGATCCTGTGTCTTGGCCCCCCGGATCGCCTCACGGGCCACGAGCACGGCGTCGAAATCCCCTGTGACCTGCGGCGACACCTGTCTCCAGGCCTCCCGCAGGATCCGTCTCGCCCGGTTCCGGTCGACGGCGCCGCCCACACGGCGTGTGGCCATGACCGCCCACTGACCGGAGCCCGGCGCGAGGAACAGTACCACCCGCCTTCCGTGACGCGAGTGGCCCTGATCGAGCACCCGGCGCACCTCGGGGGAGCGCACTCGGCGCTCCCGATCAGGCGGAGAGGCGGGCGCGGCCCTTGCGGCGTCGCGACGAGATGATCGCGCGGCCGGCTCGGGTGCGCATGCGCAGGCGGAAGCCGTGACGGCGCGCGCGTCGGCGGTTGTTCGGCTGATAGGTTCGCTTGCCCTTGGCCATGCTCAGATGTGGTCCTTCGTGAGGGGATCGCGTGCGCGCCCCGTGGGAAAGGCGGGCGGATCGCCGGCCGCGACCGAGTATACGAGGCCGCATCGTCGCAGGACAAAGGCCTTGACACGAGAAAGAGTGTCAAGACCCCCACGGCGACGGGTAGCCGTCGAGAACCGTGTGCTAACGTGCGGCCCGCCTTCCCCCCGGCGATCCGGGCCGTCACACGGTGCGGCGCCACGACCACCTTCCCGTTGTTTTCCACCCATGTGGAAAGGTGCTGTGGAATCCGACATGGCGGTAGCGTCCCCTGAACACGCGGCCCGGGACGCGTGGGCTCACGTGCTCGATCAGGCGCGCGAAGAACTCCCCGAGACCACCGTGGTCATGTGGTTCGCCGACGTGCGTCCGGTCGGCTTGGCCCGGAACTCGATCTCCCTGGCGGTTCCGAGCTTGCTCGTCCGGGAACGGCTGCAGCACAATCATCTTGCACTCATCGAGCGGGCGGCCGAGGAAGCGGTCGGTCGCCCCTTGAAGGTCGAGCTCTCGGTCGACGAGGCGTTGCGGGAGCATCAACCGTCCGCTCCCGACGCGCTGCGGCGAGACATCGATCCGGGGTCCGGGGTCACGCCCGCGGGCACTCCGGCCGCAGCTCCGCATTCGGCGGCGAGCGGTCCCGCCTCGGGAGCCCCCATGTTGCCGTTCCCCAACTACACCTTCGATGCCTTCGTGCCGGGCCCGAGCAACCGGTTCGCGCACGCGGCCGCGATGGCGGTCGCCGAGGCGCCGCCCTCGACCGCGTACAACCCGTTGTTCATCTACGGCGGGGTGGGGCTCGGCAAGACCCACCTGCTGATCGCGGTCGGCCACCACATGTACCGCCTCGCACCCGCTCTGCGCGTGAAGTACGTCACCTCCGAGCAGTTCGTGACCGAGTTCATCAAGGCGGTGCGTGAACGGCAGGGCGGAGACAGCTTCCGGCAGCGGTATCGCGAGGTCGACGTGCTGCTCGTCGACGATATCCAGTTCCTCGCCAAGCGCGAGGAGACGCAGACGGAGTTCTTCCACACGTTCAACCACCTCCACGGGGCCGGCAAACAGATCGTGATCGCCTCGGATCGCCCGCCGCATGAGCTCTCCGGCCTCGAGGAACGGCTCGTGAATCGCTTCCGGTGGGGGCTCTGCGTCGACGTGCAGCCGCCCGACCTGGAAACACGGATCGCCATCCTGCAGCTGAAGGCGGAACGGGAGCGGATCACGGTGCCCCCGGAGGTCATCGAGTTCGTGGCGTCGAAGTTCGACCAGTCTGTCCGCGAGCTCGAGGGCGCGCTCGTGCGCGTGGCCGCGTGGAGCGAGCTCACCGGTCAGCCGATCGAGGTCTCGCTCGCCGAGCGCGCCCTCGAGGACCTGATCCCCCAGACCCAGAACGAGATCCCGCCTCCGCTGATCCTCGACGAGACCGCGAAGTACTTCTCGCTGTCGTCGGCCGACCTCATGTCGAAGTCCCGGTCGCGCCCGCTGACGCAGGCCCGCCACATCGCGATGTACCTCACGCGTGAATGCACGGGGCTGTCCCTGCTGAAGATCGGCGAGATCTTCGGCGGCCGCGACCACACGACGGTGCTGCACGGCATCCGCAAGGTCGAGGACGAGATGCGGGCTCGCGACGCGACGTTCCGCCAGGTGCAAGACCTCACACGGATCATCCGTGGGCGGGTGCGGGCCGCGTGAGGATCGCTCGGCGGTCTCCCGCGGTGCACGATGGTGTGGACTACGTCGTGCCTTCGGTGGGAACCCGGACTTCGTTCGGGACGCCGGCAGCCGCCGGCACGTTTTCCCCACTCGTTTCCCACATGTCGGACAGCCTGATTACGCTGGGGCGACAGAGGGTCTTTCCACGTTTCCACAGCACCTACTACTGCAGTAGTCCTTCTTTCTCTCTAACAACGGAAGCAGGGGGTGGACCGAGTGAAGTTCCGGTGTGACCGCGACGCGCTGTCTGAGGCGCTGCAGACCGTCCAGCGCGGCGTCTCCTCGAGACCCGGCATCCCTGCGCTCACGGGCGTGCTGATCGAGGCGACCGACGACGGGCGACTCACGTTCACCACGACCGACCTCGAGGTCTCGGCACGCCTGGCCACCGAAGCCCACGTCAGCGAGGCCGGCGTCGCCCTCGTGCCCGCCCGGCTGCTCGGCGACACGGTGAAGTCGCTGTCCGATGCTCCGGTCGACGTCGATGCCGATCAGTCGCAGGCTCACATCAGATGCGCGGCGTACGAGGGCACGCTGCGGCTGCTGCCCGCCGAGGACTTCCCCGGTCTCCAGGAACCGAGCGGCACGAGGATCACGGCCGAGGCGGGCGCGTTCGCCGAGGCGGTGCACCAGGTCGCACGAGGCGCGTCGCGCGACGAGGCGCGCCCCGTTCTCACCGGCGTGCTGATCGAGGTGAGCAGGGAAGGCGTCGTGATGGTCGCGACCGACTCCTACCGCCTCGCGGTGCGGGAGCTCGTTGCCTCGGCCGACGGCGAGGGCAAGGCCATCGTGCCGGAGCGTGCGCTCAGCGAGGCAGGGCGCAGCGCAGCCGCCGACGAGAAGGCCACGATCGAGGTCCTCGTCGACGAGTCGCAGGTGGCGTTCCGCATCGGCGAGCTCACGCTCACCTCGCGGTTGATCGAGGGAGAGTTCCCGAACTACCGCCAGCTCCTGCCCGACCAGCACGAGAGCCGGCTCACGATCAGCCGCCAGCAGCTGCTCGACGCGGTCAGCCGGGTCGGGCTGATGGCGCGCGACACGACGCCGGTACGGCTGGAGTTCAACGCGCTGGGCGTCAAGCTGTCGTCGTCGAGCCCCGACCTGGGGCAGGCGATCGAGACGGTCGAAGCACGGTACGAGGGCGACGACCTCACGGTGGCGTTCAACCCCCAGTACCTCGCCGACGGTCTGCGGGCCGCCACGGGTGAGAGCGTGAGGCTCGACGTCCGCGACGGATTGAAACCCGGTGTGGTGCGGGGCGAGAACGACGAGTTCACCTACCTCGTGATGCCCGTGCGACTCCCGGCCGCGGTCTCCTGACCCGACGATCGCGGGCTCCCCACTCCTGCGATGCGTCTCGGCTGGGTCGAGCTGCGGTCGTTCCGCAACCATCGCCATACACGCATCGACGCGATCCCCGACGGGCTCACGGTCGTCGTGGGTCCCAACGGCGAGGGCAAGACGAACCTGCTCGAGGGCATGTACGTGCTCTACGCGCTCGGCTCGCCCAGGGTCTCGGCGAACCCGGCGCTGGTGCAGGAGGGTCAGGAAGCGGCCTACGCTCGGGGGGAGTTCGAGTCCACGGGCGGGAAGGTGCTGGTCGAGGTCGAGATCCCCGCGAAAGGGGCGAGCCGCGTGAAGGTGAACCGCTCGCCGATCCGGCGCAAGCGTGACCTGCGCCGGCAGGTGCGCGCGGTGTTGTTCGGTCCGTTCGACCTGCCGGTCGTGATCGGCGATCCGTCCAAACGCCGGACCTTCCTGGACGAGGCCGTGACGGCGTTGTGGCCGCTGAAGGAAGCGCTGATGTCCGCCTACGATCGAGCGCTGCGCCAGCGGAACCGGCTGCTGAAGGAATGGGACCGTCCAGGCCCGCCCACGGGCATCGAGGCCTGGGACGAGGAGCTCATCGAAGCGGGCGCTGCGGTGGTGCGGGCACGCCATGACGCCGTCGAACGGCTCGCGCCGCACGCGGCCCGGGAGTTCGCCGGCCTCGCGGACTACGAGCTGCTCGTCCGATATCGGCCCAACGTCTGGGATGCTGACGACCTCGAGGGAGCGTTCGCCGCTCGGCTGGCCGAACGTCGTGCGGACGAGCTGGCGCGCCGGAGCTCGCTCGTCGGGCCGCACCGCGACGATCTCACGTTGGACGTGCGAGACCTCGGAGCTCGCTCCGCCGGGTCGCATGGGGAGACGTGGGCCACGGCGCTCTGCCTGCGTACCGGTCTCGCCTCGGCTGTGGCCGACGAGCTCGGTGAGCCGCCGGTCCTGCTCGTCGACGACCCGTTCAGCGCGCTCGACCCGGCCCGTCGCGATCGGTTCCTAGGGCGGCTCGCGGAGCGGGAAGGCCAGGTGATCGTCACGGTGGCCGACGAGGCAGACGTGCCGACGCATCCCGCGGCCGTCTGGGACGTGCGGGCAGGCGCCGTCGTCCCTCGGAGCGCGGCGTGACCAGGTCGGCCGTGGGGGCGTGGTGATGCCCGACGCGAAGGGTTTCCAGGGGCGCCGCCGGCCTCGGTCCGACGATGCGGTCGCGCTGGGCACGATCGTCGAGGGGTTGCTGCGTGAGGAGGTGTTCAGCAGGGGGATGCCGATCGCGACGCTCGCCTCGCGGTGGCCCGAGATCGTCGGACAGCGCTTGGCCGCCGAGACCGCACCGGTGTCCCTGGACGAGGGCGTCCTGACCGTGGAGGTGTCCACCGGCGCGTGGGGTGCGCAGGCCCGGTTCCTGCACGAGGAGATCCGCAGGAAGGCCGACGAGTCGCTGGGGGGCGAGCAGGTCCGCCGGGTCCGGTTCACCGTGAGAAATCCCAGGTAGATCGCGGTTTTCACGTCCGGAAACGCGGTCGCGGGTCGGTCCGCTGCGGTAAGATGTGTGGGTTCGTGCGACCTCCCCGCGCACGCTCCCCGCCGCTCCGCGCGGGGTTCGTCGTGGGCTCGTTCGGGGGGTTGCGAGGCATCGATCGGAGGCCAGTTGGCGACCAGATCCACCGGCAGGAAGAAGAAGAGCACGGGCGCGTACGACTCCAGCAACATCCAGGTGCTCGAAGGGCTCGAGCCGGTCCGCAAGCGTCCCGGCATGTACATCGGCACCACGAGCGCGCGCGGTCTCCACCACCTGGTCTACGAGGTCGTCGACAACGCGATCGACGAGGCGATGGCCGGCTTCGCCGACAAGATCGTCGTCACGATCCACGACGACGGGTCGGTGAGCTGCCTCGACAACGGTCGCGGCATCCCGGTGAAGCCGATCCCCGGAGCCAAGGACCGCCGGCCGGCGGTCGAGGTCGTGCTCACCGTCCTGCACGCAGGCGGGAAGTTCGGCGGCGGCGGCTACGCGATCTCGGGCGGGCTGCACGGCGTGGGCGTCTCGGTCGTGAACGCGCTGAGCGAGAAGCTCGAGGTCGAGGTCGCTCGCGACGGGTTCCTGTGGACCCAGTCCTATGAACGAGGCAAGCGTCTGGGGGCCCTCAAGAAGGGCAAGGCGGCCAAGAGGACCGGCACCCGGGTGCGGTTCTGGCCCGACCCCGAGGTCTTCACCGAGACCCTGGAGTTCAAGCGCGAGACGCTGGGGGAGCGCCTCCACGAGCTGGCGTTCCTGAACAAGGGCGTCGAGATCAAGCTCGTCGACGAGCGTGAGGCGCCGACGGTCGAGGAGACCTTCCGCGCCAACGGCGGTCTCGTCGATTTCGTGAAGTACCTCGGTCAGGGCAAGGACGCCGTCAATCGCATCATCGCGATCGACACCGGCTCCACCGACGACGGCGAGGTCGAGATCGCGATGCAATGGAACACCGGGTACACCGAGTCCCTCTACTCGTTCGCGAACACGATCAACACCCACGAGGGCGGCATGCACGAGGAGGGTCTCAAGAAGGCTCTCACCAACGTGCTGAACCGGTACGCGCGCACCAAGGGGCTGTTGAAGGAGAAGGACGACAACCTGATCGGGGAGGACGTGCGAGAAGGGCTCGTCGCGATCATCTCGGTGAAGCTGCGTGATCCGCAGTTCGAGGGCCAGACGAAGACCAAGCTCGGCAACGCGTCGATGCGCTCGTTGGTCGAGACCACCGTCAACGCCGAGCTCGCGACGTGGCTCGAGGAACATCCCGGCGACGCCAAGCGCATCTTCACGAAGGCCTCGAGCGCCGCGAAGGCTCGCCTCGCCGCTCGTCAGGCCCGCGATCTCACCCGGCGGAAGTCCTTCCTCGAGAGCGGATCACTGCCGGGCAAGCTGGCCGACTGCCAGCTCAGCGACCCCTCGGCCTGCGAGCTCTACATCGTCGAGGGCGACTCGGCGGGCGGGTCGGCCAAGAGCGCGCGTGACCGGGCGACGCAAGCGATCCTGCCGATCCGAGGGAAGATCCTGAACGTCGAGAAGGCCCGGCTGCACAAGATCCTCGAGAACAACGAGATCCAAGCGCTCATCACCGCGATCGGCACCGGCATCGACGAGGAGTTCGATCTCGAGAAGGCTCGTTACCATCGCATCGTGCTCATGGCCGACGCCGACGTCGACGGGGCGCACATCCGCACCTTGCTGCTCACCTACTTCTTCCGATACATGCGCGAGCTCATCGAGGCGGGGTACGTCTACCTGGCCCAGCCGCCGCTGTACCTGCTGAAGCAAGGCAAGGAGGAGCTGTACTTCTACACCGAGCATCAGTGGGACGAGTTCCGCAAGAACGCCAACGGCTCCAAGATCGGCGACCCGCAGCGATTCAAGGGCCTCGGAGAGATGGATGCCGAGCAGCTCTGGGACACGACCATGGATCCCGAGCAGCGCACGCTGTTGCAGGTCACGCTCGAGGACGCCGCGACGGCCGACCGGCTGTTCTCGGTGCTCATGGGTGAGGACGTTCCGAGCCGCAAGGACTTCATCGAGCGCAACGCGAAGTACGTCCAGAACCTCGACGTTTAGTGATCTCGCAAGGAGCTGACACCCCGTGAGCCAAGAAGGCCTGTTCGCCGGCAACGTCGAACCCGTGGCGCTCGAGGATGAGCTCCAGCGCTCCTACCTCGACTACGCGATGTCGGTCATCGTCGCGCGGGCGCTTCCCGACGTGCGCGACGGGCTGAAGCCGGTGCATCGGCGCATCCTCTGGTCGATGCTGGAGTCCGGGCTCCGCCCCGACCGACCGCATCGCAAGTCCGCGGCGGCGGTCGGCGAGGTGTTGAAGAAGTACCACCCGCACGGTGATCAGAGCATCTACGACGCGCTCGTCCGCATGGCCCAGGAGTGGTCGCTGCGTGTTCCCCTGATCGATCCGCACGGCAACTTCGGCTCGATCGACGGTGACCCCGCCGCGGCCCAGCGCTACACCGAGGCTCGCCTGGCGCCCGTCGCGATGGAGCTGCTGCGCGACATCGAGTCCGAGACGGTCGAGTTCCGGCCGAACTACGACGGCTACGAGCAGGAACCGGTCGTGCTACCGGCACGGTTCCCCAACCTGCTCGTCAACGGCGCCGCCGGCATCGCGGTGGGCATGGCGACGAACATCCCGCCCCACAACCTGGGCGAGACGATCGACGCGGTCGTGCACTACCTCGACGAGCCCGAGTCCACCTCCGCCGACCTGATGAAGTTCGTGAAGGGTCCCGACTTCCCGACCGGTGCCGTGATCATGGGCCGCCAGGGCATCAAGGACGCGTACGAGACCGGTCGCGGTTCGATGAAGGTCCGTGCCGTGACCACCATCGAGGAAGGCTCGCAAGGGCGCACGAACATCGTCGTCACCGAGTTGCCGTACCAGGTCAACAAAGCCCGACTGGCGGAGAAGATCGCCGACCTGCACCGGGCCGGCAAGGTCAAGGACATCGTCGACATCCGAGACGAGTCGAGCCGACAGGGCATGCGGCTGGTCATCGTGACGAAGCGCGGCGCCAACGCCAACGTCGTGCTGAACCAGCTCTACAAGCACACCCAGCTGCAGGAGAACTTCGGCGCGATCATGCTCTCGCTCGTCGACGGCGTGCCGCGCACGCTGACCCTCGCAGAGATGATCGGCTACTACGTCGACCACCAGGTCGACGTCGTTACGCGCCGTACACGCTACGACCTGCGCAAGGCCGAGGAACGCGATCACATCGTGCAAGGCCTGCTGATCGCCCTCGACCACCTCGACGAGGTCATCAAGATCATCCGAGCGGCCGCCGATGCCGACGCGGCGCGCAAGAAGCTCATGAGCACGTTCAAGCTCAGCGAGATCCAAGCCAACCACATCCTCGACATGCCGCTGCGCCGACTCACGAAGCTTGCGCGAACCGAGCTCGACGAGGAGCACGCCACGCTGCTCGAACGGATCACGTACTTCAATGCGTTGCTCAAGGACCCCAAGAAGATGCGAGGCGTGATCAAGGACGAGCTCGCCGAGATCCGCAAGAAGCACGCCGACGGCCGGCGCACGAAGATCAAGGCCGATGAGGGCGACCTCGACGTCGAGGACCTGATCGCCGAGGAAGACGTGATCATCACGGTCAGCCGCGCCGGCTACGTGAAGCGGCTGCCGGTCGACGCGTTCAAGAAGCAAGGCCGCGGGGGCAAAGGGGTCCGGGGTCAGAACCTCAAAGAGGAAGACGTCGTGAAGCACGTGTTCACGACGACCACGCACCACTGGATGCTCTTCTTCACCACCAAGGGCCGCGTCTACCGGGTGAAGGCGCACGAGATCCCCGAGTCGGGGCGCACCGCTCGCGGCATGTACGCGGCGAACCTCCCCGGTGTCACGCTCGACGGCGACGAGAAGGTCAGCGCCGTGATCGATCTCAAGGAATACGCCGAAGGCCGCTACCTGCTGTTCGCGACGCGCAAGGGCATCGTGAAGAAGACGAAGCTCCCCGAGTACGACTCGGCGCGAACCGGGTTGATCGCGGTGAAGCTACGTGGTGACGATGAGCTGATCGACGTGCGGCTCACCGACGGTGACGACGAGGTCTTCCTCGTGTCGAGGCACGGTCAAGCGATCAGGTTCCAGGAGTCGTTGGTCCGGCCGATGGGTCGTGACGCCGGCGGCGTGATCGGCATGCGTCTGGCCGACGACGACCGCGTCCTCACCGTCGGGCTCACCTCCGACGGTGAGGAGATGATCAGCGTGACCGAACAGGGGTACGGCAAGCGGTCGAAGCTCGCCGACTACCCGCGCAAGGGCCGTGGCGGCAAGGGGGTGATCGGGCACCAGCTCACCGGCAAGACGGGCCTGCTCGCCGGCGCGTACATCGGCTCGAAGGACATCGATATGTTCGTGATCTCCTCGAGCGGCCAGGTCGTGCGCGTGAGTGCGGGCGACATCCGCCGGGTCGGCCGTTCGAGCCAAGGGGTGCGCACGATGCGCGTGGAAGACGACGCGACGGTTGTGGCGCTCGCTCCCGTGATCACCCAGATGGACGAGGGATAGGGCGGGGCCGCAACCTCCCGCCCGTCCTCGAGGTGCCTCGCTCAGCAGACGGCGGCGAGGTACAGGAACGGATCGACCGCCTCGCCGTCGCCGGGGTGCCACTCGAAGTGGAGGTGCGGACCCGTGGCGTTCCCGGTGCTCCCGACGTATCCGATCACGTCGCCGACGTTCACGGCGCCGAGCTTGCCGTAGGCGGACAGGTGCGCGTTGTACGTGTGCCCGCCCGCGCCGTAGAGCTCGACGGCCATGCCGCCTTCGTCGCTCGGGTTCGCCACGGCGTCGCCGTCGAACGTCGCCACGATCGGCACGCCGGTCGCGGCGCCCATGTCCACCCCCTGGTGCACGTGACTGCCGTCCTTGCCGTGGTCGTGCCAGATGCCGAAGTTGTCGTTCACGGTCACCGAGCCGTCTACCGGGCACCGCTGCAACGGGAGCGAGTTGATCCATTCCGTCACGTCGGCGCGCTTGGCGCGGAGCTCGTGGACTCGCTTGCGGATCGTCTTGATCAGGGCACGCTCCTCGGCGCGCAGGTCGGCCAAGCGCTCGAGTTGGTGCTGGCGGTACTCCTGTGCCCGCTCACGGCTGTTCGCTCTCGCGGAGCCGGTCGACTTCTTGAGCCGGGCCTTCGTGTAGCGGATGCGCTGATGCAGCTGGATCCGGCGGACGCGACGGGTCTCCTGCAGCTCCTGGATGCGGCCCTGGATGTCGCGCTTCTGGTGCAGCGCGGCTTTGACGGACGATTCCGCGTTGGCGGCCGCCATCAAGCCCGCCAACAACAGGCTCCCCACCACCACGATCGCCAGCACTCGTCGCGTCGTTCGACTCCGCATCGTCCCGTCTCCCTACTTCGCTCGTTGTCCGACAGATGCCCTGCAGCGGTATCGGCAGGAAGGGGGGCGGCGCTTGAGTAGAAGGGGTGGGTACTACGTAGTCATCCCTGGCCGGTGTCGCCAGGGGCTACGTACGGGATGATCTCTCCGGTGGCGTGGGGAGCGATCACGATCGTCGTGGCCGGCGGCGCATTCGTCGCCGGCCTGGTCGGCTTGCGGACGGGTCGATCGCCCACGCCCTGGTCCGCCGTGCTCGCACTGGCGGGCGCCGGGCTGGCGGCCGGCGCGCTCCTGGTCCAGGACGATCCTGGAGCTGCCTCGTGGTTCATCGCCCTGCCGGTGGGCGCGGCGCTCTCGGTGGCTCACGGCAGGGCCTTGTTCTCCGCGGGGGGACCGTTCCGGACATGACGGTGCGGGTACTTGCCTCGGCGAGGGCGTACCCTTATGACCCCGATCGAGGAGTTGGTACAGACGGTCGAACAACCCGATGCCAGTGAGCCGCTCTCGCCGCGCGACGGCGACGAGGCGAGCCGTGCACGTCAGCCGCACGTGGTGACAGCCGTCGGTGATCCGGCGCCTGCCTCGTCACCGACGCCGGCTCCGTCTCCGGCGCCATCTGCACCGACACCCGCCCCGGCGCCTACTGCACCCGCGCCCGCCCCGGGACAGATCTCGAACGTGGCCACGCCCGAGCGCCCCACCGGCGCCGCCCGCGCGCCGCGGACGGTTCGCCCACCGCGCATCCGCTCGGGCCCGCGCCGCACGCGTGTCATCGTCCGCAAGCTCGGGCCCCTGTCGGTGCTGAAGTTCTCGCTCCTGTTCTATCTGTGCCTGATGCTGATCGTGCTCTTCGCGATGGTGATCGTGTACGGCGTCCTGTCGGCGGCCGGAGCGATCGAGTCGCTCGAGACGGTGCTCGGATACGTGTTCGGCACAGGTACGACCTCGACCGGTGGCGCCGAGCCGATCGAGATCGACGGTGGCGCCGTGTTCGTGTGGAGCTTCTTCGGCGGGCTGGTGCTCGTGGTCGTCTGGTCGGTGATCAACGTGTTCGTGGCGATGCTGTACAACCTGATCAGCGACATCATCGGGGGGGTCGAGGTCACGCTCGCCGAGCGTCCTCAGGGTTGACTCCCACGTTTGACACGCGTTTCGGGCCCTGGCTACGCTGCCGTACGGGCTGTCCGGCCCCGAAGAGGGGCCTCACGCAGCGGAGCGGTAGGTCCCAAGGAAGAGGGGCCTGTAGCTCAGCCCGGTTAGAGCGCTTCCCTGATAAGGAAGAGGTCGATGGTTCAAGTCCATCCAGGCCCACTCCCGGAAGGAGGGCTTCCCATGGCAGACGAGGCCACCGTGACGGTCGAGGCCGTCGAGGAGAAGAAGAAGGGCGGATTCTTGAAGAAGCTGATGAAGATCGCCGTGATCGGCGCCATCGTCGCCGCGATCGTGGCGTTCGTGAAGCGCCGCCGGGGCGATGACCTCGACGACGTCGAATGGCAGGAGTTGCCGCCCCCCGCAGGCGGCTGATCGATACCGCAACACGTCGGGCGAAGCCCGACGTCGATCCCCGGAAGGCCCGTCGTCAGGCGGGTCTTCCCGTCGCTTGGGGCAGCCCGCGTCGCGCGGTCGGGAGTGCCTTGGGCCGTCGGTACACTCCGCCGCATGAGCGGACCCGCGTGGACGATGGCACACGAGGCGGCGACCGCAGCCGGCGTGGAGCTCCGCTCGCTGACGTCGCTCGAGGATGCCGACGCGATCCTGCGGGTGATGGTGGCGACGTGGAACGAGGAGATCCCACGGGAGACGCTCCGTGCGTTGTCCGGGTCGGGGAACGTCCCCTGGGGCGCCTTCGACGGTGACGAGCTGATCGGCTACGTGCTCGGCTGGGCCGCCATCTCCGACGACGACGGGCTGCACGAGCATTCGCACATGCTGGCCGTCCTTCCCGGGCGCCGGCACGCGGGTGTGGGCTACGCCCTCAAGCTGGCACAACGGGCGTCCTGTCTCGACCGGGACATCCACCTGGTTCGATGGACCTTCGATCCGCTCGTCGCTCGCAACGCCCACCTCAACATCAACAAGCTCGGCGCGACCTGCGACAGGTTCCACCGCGACTACTACGGCGAGATGCCCGATGCGATCAATGCCGGGGATCGCAGCGACCGCCTCGTCGTGCGGTGGCTGCTCGACCCGGCGCCGACGGCTCCGACGATCCCCTTCGGCGCCCGGATCGTAGTCCGCAGCGCCGGCCCCGTCGATGCGCCCGAGCCGGAGGTGATCGACGAGTCGAACGGGACTGAGGTCGTTGCGGTGCAGGTGCCCCGAGACCATGCCGCCGTGCGGACGGCCGATCCGGGGCTCGCGGCCGCCTGGCGGGAAGCCGTCGGCTCGGTGCTCGAGGCTCAGGTTGCCGCGGGGCTCGGCGTCGTGGCATTCGATCCCGATCGAGCAGCGGGCCGCCCGACCTACTACCTCGGGCCGCGGCCATGAGCGTCGTTCGAACGCTCGAGCTCCGCCTGATCGGCTTGCCCCTCGTGCGGCCGTTCCGCACGAGCTTCGGCACCTCGACGGAGAAGACGTGCGTGCTCGTGCGGCTCGTGTCCGATGCGGGCGAGGGATGGGCCGAGTGCGTGACGGAGGTCGAACCCAGCTTCAGCGAGGAGTTCAACGACGGTGCGTGGCTGGTGCTGCGCGATCACCTCGGCCCGGCGTTGCTACGCGCCGGCGACCTGGACATCGATGACCTCGAAGGGGTCTTCACACACGTGCGCGGCAATCCCATGGCGAAGGCGGCGATCGTCGACGCCTTCGTCGACGCCGAGCTCAGGGGTCGAGGTGAGCCGCTCGCGGACTGGCTCGGCGCGGACCGCGATCGGGTCCCGTGCGGGGTGTCGATCGGCATCACCGACACGACGGAGGCCCTGCTCGGACAGGTCGAGGGGTACCTGGAGGAGGGGTACCGGCGGATCAAGCTCAAGATCGAGCCGGGTCTCGACGTCGAGCGGGTGGCGGCGGTCCGATCCGCGCATCCGAGCATCGCGCTCAGCGTCGACGCCAACGCGGCGTACACGATCGACGACCTCGACGTGTTCCGAGCGCTCGACGGATACGACCTGTTGATGATCGAACAACCGCTCCACCATTCGGACCTGGTCCGGCACGCCGAGCTGCAGCGGGCGATCCGAAGCGACGTCTGCCTCGACGAGTCGATCCGCTCGGCGGCCGATGCCGCAGCCGCGTTGGAACTCGGCAGCTGCCGCATCGTGAACATCAAGCAGGGCCGCGTCGGCGGCATCCTCGAGGCTCGGCGAGTGCACGACGTGTGTCGCGCGGCCGGCGTGCCCGTCTGGTGCGGCGGCATGTTGGAGACGGGTATCGGCCGCGCCCAGAACCTGGCGTTGGCGGCCATGCCGGGGTTCACCCTTCCCGGCGACACGAGCGCGAGCGCACGCTATTTCCCCGACGACATCACCGAGCCGTTCGTGATGGCGTCGGACGGCACGATGTCGGTGCCCGCGGGTGCCGGGATCGGCATCTCACCTCGTCCCGATCGCCTGGTGGAGACGACGCTGAGAACCGAGACGATCTCACGATGAGCGGATCCCGCCTCCCGGTCCGCGTTCGGTCCGGAAAGAGTGACAAGAACCCCGGCTCCGATTTGACGGCAGGCAGGCGAACGCCGTATGGTTCGTCATGAGAAACCGCTGGGGCCCCCGGGTTCCGGCGGTTTCTCACGTTCGGGGCTCGTTGACCTCACGCGTGCTTGAGCCGGAGGCCTCCAGGGGCGACCATACGCACACGCGCCCGCCGCGGCCGCGACCTCCGAGGACCGCCCGGAGATCGCCGGCTCTCGATCTCGAGCGGGCCGGACCGACATGAAGAAGCGAGTCGTCCAAGCGGGGGAGTTCGAGGTCGTCGACGCCGACGGCCGCGTGCGTGTGCGCATCGGGCTGTCCAACGACGAAGATCCCTTCCTCTCGCTGCTCGCCCCCGATGGCCAGGTCCGCATGCGATTCGGCCTGTCGGGCGACGGGGCCGCAGGGCTTGCCGTCGGCGACGCCAACGGCAAGGTGCGTGCCACGGTGGGACTGTCCAGCGACGGCAGCGCGAGCCTTGCGTTCGGCGACAAGAACGGGCGGATCCGCGCGAAGTTCGGCCTGGCCCCCGAGGCGTCCCCGACGATGGGCATGCACGTGAGTGACGACGAGCTGTCGCAGGTCTACTCGCTCGCCGAACAGGGTTCACCGACATTGGGTCTCTACGATCACGCGGGCAAGGTCCGGGTTCGGCTCGGCCTCGCGGCCGAAGGCTCCCCGGTGCTCCGCCTGCTCGACCGCGACGGGGAGCTCCGAGCGATCGTGGGGCTCGCGGATGACGGCTCGCCGTTCGTCCGATTCCTCGACGAGGCCAAGCAACCGACCTGGACCATGCGATGACCGGGTGGTGGGCCCTGGCCTTCGTCGTGCTCTGGCTGCTCGTGGTCGTGCTCTGCATCGTCGTGATCGCGCTCGCCCGGCAGGTGGGCACCCTGCATCTGCGTCTCGGCCCCCGCGGCGCGCTCGAGATCGACGACGAGGGCCCGGCGATCGGCGAACCGCTGCCGACCGTCACCGCGGCCACGCCCGGCGGACATCCGATCACGATCGGGGGAGCGGGCCGGCCGCGCCTGGTGCTGTTCGCCTCGGAGACCTGTGCGATCTGCCGCGAGGTGTCCCCCGGCATCCCCGCAGCGGCGGCCGCCGGCCGGCTCGACCCGATCGTGGTGCACGACTCGGCGGCCGAGCGCCGGCTCGACGTGCCGGGTACGCCGTTCGTGGTCGTGTTGGACGAGCACGGTATCGTGCGCGCCAAAGGCACCGTGAACAACCTGGAACAGGTCGAGGGATTGGTGGACACCGCGAACCGCCGGATCACGGAGGAACATCGACAGTGGGCAAGCTGACCCCGATCGAGCGAGCGGAACGCTCTCTCGCCTCTCGCACCAGTCGCCGGAGCTTCCTGGGGCGGGTCGGCAAGGGCGTCGTCGCGCTCGCAGGCGGAGGACTCGTCGCCACCGCGATCGCTCCCGACCGCGCGCAGGCGTATCACATCTGCGGCCACACGTATACGACCGGCTCATGCCCGCATCCTTACTCCCCGTTGTCTCGGACCGATCGCTACGGCTATCCGATGCACCCTCAGTACGGGCACCCCGTCGACGACGCGGGGAAGAAGTACGTGGATCCCAAGTCTCAGAAGCGGCGGAAGACCTGTGAGCAGATGGTGCCCGGGGAGTATCCGTTCACGGGGAGACCGCGTTACGGCGGTGGATGGACCCGCTGCTGCTACGGAAGGCTGCGGCACATCCAGGATTGCTGCTCCACCTCCGACATCCGTATCAACGGGGACTACGCCGTTCGTGGCTACTGTCCGCGCGGGCTCAAGGTGTTCTGCATCACCTACCGGGAGCTCAACCGGCGGTGCTGACCGACGCGCTGGGCGGCGACGCGGTCGCGGGAGCGCTGGTGCTGGCCCTCGTGGCCGCGTCGGCCGTCGCGGGGTGGTCAGCCCTCTACGGGCCCTGAGGGCTGTCGATGGTGGAGACCATCACTCCCGTCGTGTACGGGGGCCGAGCCCGATGGACCGCGGCGTTCGCGCTGCACGTCGCCGGCGCCACAGCGAGCGCTGCCATGTTCGGGTTGATCCTGGGCGGCGTCGGGTCGTTGCTCGGCGCTCCGTGGGGGCGCGCGGGAGCGATCGCCCTCGCCGCCGCCGCGGCGGTCTATGCCCTCGGGGAGCTCCCCCGGATCACGGCCACGGTCCCGCAACTCCGTCGCCAGGTGCCCGACTGGTGGCGGGAGTTCTTCTCGTGGCCGGTCGCCGCTACGCTCTACGGCGCCGGGCTCGGCATCGGCTTCTTCACCTATCTCTCGCACGGAACGCTGGTCGTCGTGGCGCTCGCTGCGCTCGCGTCGGGAGACCCTCTCGTCGGCGCGATCGTCGTCGCGCCCTTCGGGCTGGCTCGAGGGCTCTCGGCCGCTCGGGCCTCCGGGGTTCGAACGCAGGAGGCATCACAGCGGTTGGTCGATCACCTCGCAGAGACGCCGGAGCGAGGCCGGTCGATCGCCAACGGCTCGGCGCTGGTCGTGGTGGGCGGCCTCTCGCTCGTGACGGCGGCCGGAGCGGCGGATGGTTGGGGCGCGTTCGCGACGGCAGCGCTCGCGCTGGCGTTCGCCTGGGCGGCCGCGTCGAAGGTGGCTGACGTGCGTGGATGGCGCCGCACCCTCGCCGCGCACGGGCTGCCCCGAGGCGTCGGGGCGGCGGCCGTGTTCGGCGTGCCCACCGCCGAGGCGTTGGTGCCGGTGCTCGCGGTGTCGGGGTGGCCTCGAGCGGCCGCGATCTGGGCGCTCGTGCTCCTGCTCGTCTTCACGGTCGAGGCCCTGCGGGCCTGGCGACGGTTCGGACCCCACGTGCCGTGCGGCTGCTTCGGCGGCCGCGAGGCCGTCTCGCCGGCGGCCCTGCTGCTCCGCAACGCCGCGCTCGCCGGCCTCGCCGCCACCGTAGCCCTGCGGCCGGCACCCCCGCCGGCGTTCTCCTGGCCCGGGTGGCCCGCCCCGGGGGAGGTCTTGCCGATGGTGTTGGCGATCGTGGGAGTGGGCGTGGCAGGCTTCACCGCGTGGACGGCGACGAAGTGGCTCGGCGGCGGGGCGCGCCCGTGATGATGCCGTGGATCCGACGCGCCGTATGGGCGATGCGGCCCGTGACACCCTTCCTCGCTGCCGGGCTGGCCGTCCTCGTGGCCCTGGTCGCGATCGCGTCGCCGAGGTTCCATACGGACATGAACGATCCCGACGATGCGAAGGGTCCCCTCGACGTCCGCCGGATCCGCCTCGACCACGAGGGCCGCACCGAGATCACCGCGATCACCTTCTCGGACTGGACGGCGAAGTCGATGTGGGACCGTGGGAACGCCTACGTGCTGCTCGACACCGTCGGGCGCGAGCCCGCCGACTATTTCATCGTCGTGCGCAGCACGGGCACGACGTTGCAGGCTTCCTTGTGGCGAGATCGGCGGGCGAAGCGTGACGCGTTCCTGCGAAACGTCAAGGTGCGCCGGAAGACGTTGAACAGCCTGACCGTCAGGGTGCCGGTGAAGTCACTGGAGTTCGGGCGCCAGCGAGACGTCTACTACTGGTGGGTGGTGACCAGCTTCACGGGCAGCATCTGCCGGCGAACGTGCCTCGACCGGGCCCCCAACAGCGGGACGGTCGAACAGTGGCGGCCGGGCCACTCGCCGACGCCGACCACGACCACGTCGACGTCCACCGGCACGAGGACCGCCGGCCCGTAGGAGCGGGGGCCGGCCCGCAGGCTGGAGGGTCACATGCCGGCTACCGACGACGCGGTCGGATCGGTGTTCAGCCGCTGGGCTCGTCGTTGCCGGGCACCCGGTGTGGCCTGGGGCATCGTCCGCCGAGGTGAGCTCGAGGCGTCCGGAGGCATCGGCACGCTGCGGCTCGGCGACGACGTGCAGCCCGACGCCGACAGCGTCTTCCGTATCGCCTCGATGACCAAGAGCTTTACCGGCGCCGCCCTGATGGGGCTGGTCGTCGAGGGTCGTCTGCGTCTCGACGACCGGGTCTCGACGCACGTGCCCGAGTTGGCGTCCTGGTCGGGTCCGACGAGCGACGGACCGCCGCTCACCCTGCGGCACCTCGTGTCGATGGAAAGCGGGCTGCCCACCGATGACGCCTGGGCGGATCGCCACATGGACCTCACCGACGAGCAGATGGACGAGCTCGTCGCGGCTGGGGTCGAGTTCGCGTGGGCCCCGGGCACGCGTTTCGAGTACTCGAACCTCGGGTGGGGTCTCCTCGGCCTGGTGATCAGGCGCGTCACCGGAGCATCGGTCCAGGAACGGGTCACCGCCTCACTGCTCGAACCGCTCGGGATGCGTGCCACGACGTGGACGCGACCGTCCGCGGCCTCCGTGGCCGAGCCCCATCGGGTGCAGGACGGGCGGGTGGTGCGGGAGGCCGAGCCGCTCGGTGACGGAGCGATCGCGCCGATGGGTGGCCTCTGGTCAACGGTGCGAGACCTGACGAGGTGGGTGGGCTGGTTCACCGATGCGTTCCCTCCACGTGACGATCACGACGACGGACCGTTGCCCCGGTGGGCCAGACGCGAGATGCAACAGCTGCGCCGGATCGACGGGGTGCGTCGGTTCCGACCGTCGCCGAGCGGCCCTTCGCGGGTGGCGGCGACCGGATACGGCATCGGACTCGGCGTTCGCATCGACGAGCGGCTCGGTAGCTCGGTCGGACACAGCGGTGGTCTTCCCGGCTACGGCTCGCACATGCGGTGGCTGCCGGAACACGGCGTCGGCGTGATCGGACTCGCGAACGTCACGTACGGGAACATGCACGCGGCCTGTATCGAGGCGCTCGAAACGCTCGCCGATCTCCACGAACTCGGGCCTGCCCACCCGATCGTGCCCTCGGCGGCGCTCACCGCCGCGAGTCGGCGGGTCGTCTCGCTGATGGGGGCTTGGAGCGACGTCGAGGCCGATGGGCTGTTCGCCGACTGCGTCGGCCTCGACGAGCCGTACGAGCGGAGATCGGCGCAGGCCGCAGGGCTGGTCGGCAGCCTGGGTCCGCTCGAGGTCGGATCGATCGATGCCGAGACACCTCGTCGCGGCTCGTTCACCTCGGCGGGGGGACTCGTGCGGGTCGAGGTCGGTCTCGGCCACGAGGATCGAGTGCAATGGCTCGACGTCCATGGTCGACTCGAGCCGAGCGACGATCCGATGATCGTCGACGACGCCGGATTGGGCGACGCAGCCGGTTGCGCTTACGTCGTCGTGCGGCCGGTCGCCGATCTCGCCGAGCGATTCAACGACTGGCAGGGCGAGGTGCTCGACCGGCTCGGGGGAGCGCCGGCCGTGGTTCCCGGCGCGCATGCGACGGTGAAGGAGTTCGGCTCCCCGGCGAGCCCACTCGCCGGCGACGACGAGGAGCGGCTGGCCGAGGTCGTCGCGGCCTGGGCCGCCACGCACGCTCCGATCGAGCTCCGCGCCCGAGGTCTCGGCCTGTTCGACGACATCCATGTGCCCGTGGTCAGACTCGAGATGACGGATTCGTTCCGCTCGGCGATGGTCGCCCTCAGGGCCGCGGCCGCCGACGCGGGTGTCCCGGCCGGCGAGAGCGACCGGTTCGACATCGACGAGTGGATCCCGCACCTCTCCCTCGCGTACGCACGTGACGTCGACCCGGCTCGCTGGGAGGAGCTCAGGGCGTGGGTGCGTGGCGTCGACGTCGGATCGTGCGAGTGCGTCGCCGTGCGCGCCGAGCTGGTCGCCTACGACGGCGGCCCGGAGCGGCGATCGGGGACGTTCCCGCTGGCCGGAGGGCGATGAGGCCACCGTGCGAACGAGTGAGCCTCCAGGCATTGCCCGGCGATGGAACGCGGCGAGGGCTCGAGGGGCCGACCGTCGCTGTGGTTGCTGTTCCGAGCGACCGCGCGTATGGTCCGCCGCGTGAACGGCGGCACGAACCCCGGCCTGCGTCGCCTGCGAGGCGCCGCGACGATCGTGCTGCTCACGGCCCTGATCGTCGGCGCGGGGGCGCGATCGAGCACGGCGGGTTCCCGACGCCCCCCGGGCATCGTCGTGATCATGGCCGACGACCAGCCGTACGACGTGATCTCCGCGATGCCCGCGGTGGACCGGCTGCTCGCCGAGCGCGGCACGACCCTCACCCGATCGTTCTCCGAGAACCCGCTGTGCTGCCCCGCGAGGGCATCGTTCCTCACCGGCCAGCACTCGCATTCGACCGGGGTATGGACGAACGTCCAGTTCCACGGAGGCTGGCGGGCGTTCGAACCCCACGAGGACGAGACCATCGCGGTGGCGCTCGATGCCGCCGGCTACCGGACCGCGTTGATCGGCAAGTACCTGAACGGATACGGCGGGGCGTCGGCGCTCCACGTGCCGCCCGGGTGGGACCGGTGGTTCGCGTTCGGTGGGCCCAACGGCGGCTACTACGACTACGACGTCGTGAGCCGCGTCGCCGGGCAGGATGCCGAGGTCCTGTCGTTCGGATCGTCCCCGCACGAGTACTCGACCGACGTGTTCGCCCGTGAGGGGGAGGAGTTCCTCAGGTCCGTGCCGCGCCGGCAGCCGTTCTTCCTGCTGCTCACGCCGTATTCGCCCCATGGGCCGTCGACCGCGGCGATCCGGCACGAGGACGCCCACGTGGGGCCTCTCAACGAACCGCGCCCCTCGCAGCTCGAAGGGGATGTCTCGGACAAACCTCTCTACATCCAGGCGAGAGAACCGATCCCCGTCGAGCGGATGCAGCGGAAGGAGCGACGGATGCGGAGGTCGCTGCTCGCGGTCGACGACCTCGTCGCTCGGACGGTGCGGACGCTCGACGACATCGGTCGCCTGCATCGCACGGTGATCGTGTACATGAGCGATCACGGACAGTCGAACGGGCATCATCGGTGGGGATACAAGCTGGTTCCCTACGAGGAATCGATCAGGATCCCGACGATCGTCCGGTACGACCCGAGGATCCCTCGTGGGCGGGTGACGTCGGGGATGGTGTCGATCGTCGACTGGGCCCCGACGCTGGCTCGGTACGCCGGCCTGCGTTTCCGGACGGAGGGGATGGCGCAGCGCAGCCTGCTGAACGGCTCGTTCAGCCGGCGCTCGGAGGTGCTCCTCGAGCACCTGGACCACGGTGGGCGCCATGCGGTGCCCTCGTACTGCGGCGTGCGAACGAAACGGTTCATGTTCGCGCGGTACGAGGACGGGTTCGAGGAGCTCTACGACCACCAGAACGACCGATGGCAACTGCACAACATCGCCGGTGCGCCGGGCTCGGAACGACGGACCCAGAAGCTCCGAGCGCTCGCTCGCGAGCTCTGCGACCCGCCGCCGCCCGGATACCGATGGTGACGCCGCCCACGGCGAACCGCGTCCCGCGGATCGCGGGCACGCTCGCGGTGGTGGGCATGATCGTCGTGATCGGGGCTTTCTACCTCTGGCGGTACGGCACGCATCGCGACCTCACGCCGATCGGCTACGACACGCCCCAATACATCTGGCGAGCCAACCTCGTGCACCTCGGCGGTCTGAGCGCGCTCGTCGGCTGGGCGCCCGAAGGGCTCAAGGTGCATGGCGATCGCACCGGATTCCTCGTGTTCTCCGCCCTCGTTCGCGGATCGACCGGCATCGGCGCCTACCGGCTGATGTTCGTGTTCCCGGCGATCGCGGCCGTCGTGACCGCGCTGGCCGCCGGGGCGTTGGCGGTGAGCGTGCTGGAGGAGCGATGGTGGGCATTCGCCGTGTACGGGATCGTGGTGGGCCTCTCGACGAACATGGTGCGGATCGCCGTGGGGAGCCACGACAACTCCTTCTCGATGGGCATGCTCACGGCCTTCGCCGTCACGGCGCTGCTCTCGACCGCGTCCCGGCCCGCCCGCGTCGCCTCGGTCGTGCTCCTCGTCGGAGCGGCGATGTCTCACTGGGTGTTCGCCGCCCTGTTCGTCGCCCTGTTCGCCGTGGTCCTCATCTCGTTGCTGCCGGGTTCGTGGCGCCAGTGGCGGGCGGGTGCGCCCGTGACGGCAACGCCGAGCGGACGGCTCGCGACGGTGCTGGGTGCGAGCACGCTCGCCGGGGCGGCCGCCCTGGCCCTCATGCCGCAGGCGCCGTCGGTCGAGGCCTACCTCGATCCGAGCATGCGGGAAGGCAGGCTCGAGACCAAGTCCGCGCGAAGAGGCCGGGAGCTCCGACTCGCATGGTTCCTGCCGGCCGCGGTCGTGGGCGTGATCGCGGGATGGACGTCTCGATCCCCCCTGCGACGGTGGGGCATCCTCACGGCGACGGTGTGGGCGCTCTCGATCGTTCCCGGCTTCGTGGCCTACGCGTGGTTGGACCTGGAGGTGCCCGTGTACCGCATCGCGGCGTTCGCCCTCGGCATCCCGATCCTCGTGGCCGCCGGGGGGGTCGGCCTCGCGATGTGGGGCTCGCGCCGGTTCGGGTTGGCGGGCACCGTGGCCGGAGGCGTCGTCGTCGCGCTGCTCGTCTCCGGGGTGGTCCTCGCCGGCCGAGCGGTTTGGAACGATGAGCGCCCGCTGATGACCGAGGAGAGCGTCGCTGCCTTCTCGGCGGTCTCCGCCTATCTCGATCGGGCCGACATCGAGCGGCCCGTGGTCTTCCTGGCATCGGAGCGGCGGCTCGTGCCGGTCCTGCGGCAGGTCTATGCGGGTGTGCCTCCTCGCCTCATCACCCGCACCCGAGTGTTCGTAGGCGCCCTCGAGGACCTCGTCGCGGGGCAGGCGACGACCCGACCGGCCGCATTGGC
Organism: Actinomycetota bacterium; assembly: GCA_035550775.1. GTDB lineage: Bacteria > Actinomycetota > UBA4738 > UBA4738 > HRBIN12 > JAOUEA01. The sequence goes on from DASZOO010000115.1 coordinate 50,585, forward strand.
GGAGGCGTCGAGCCTCTCGCTCCCCGGTGCCCTCGAGATCGCGGACCAGGATCCGTTGATCGTGCACGTCGGCGAGGTGAACCCGGTCCTTCCGCCTCCCAGAGCGGCCCGGTCCGTCTCGCCGGGCGTGTCCGTGGTCGGCGGTCCGCCGCTGGTCGTCGAGGCGTCGGTGCCGCGCGTCGGTTGGGGTTCCTTGATCGCGATGACGGCAGCGGGGTTGCTGCTCCTGATCCTCCTCGGCGCGGGATGGTCGTGGTCACTGGTCCCGGCGGACTGGCTCGCCCGCCTCGGCCTCGCTCCCGCGATGGGGGCGGCGGTCGCCGTGCTCGTGGGCACGATCGCCGACCGCGCGGGCGTCGGCTTCGATGGGCCCGCAGCGGTGTGGATGCTGGTGGGGACCGCGGTCAGCGGATGGGCGCCCGCCGTGGCCCGCGCGATGGGTGACCGTCGGCAACAGGCGGGGTCACGAGCATGACCGCGCGCGGAGAGCGTACCGACGGTGGGGGCTCCGTTCGGGGGCGGTGGGCCCTCGTGGTGGCGATCGTCGGGCTGCTGCTGCCGTCCTGCACGCCCACGAACGACACGCCACCGGACGCGCGGGCCGAACCGTCGGGAACGGCGGTCGACCGACCGAACATCGTGCTGATCGTCACCGACGACCAGCGATGGGACACGCTCGGGTCCATGCCTGCCACGCAGCGGCTGCTGATGGGACCGGGCGTGACGTTCCGCAACGCCTTCGTCGTGAACCCGCTCTGTTGCCCGTCGCGGGCCTCGATCCTCACGGGGGGCTACTCGCATACGACCGGGGTGTACAGGAACGGAGGGGAATACGGACCGCGGGCGTTCGACGACACGTCGACGCTCGGCACGTGGCTCGATGCGGCCGGCTACCGGACCGGACTGGTCGGCAAATGGATGAACACGTACCGCGACCTCTCGTACGTGCCTCCGGGGTGGGACCGTTGGGTGGGGATGCGATCGAGCCACGCCGTCTATTACGACTACGCGCTCAGCGTCGACGGCGACGGTCGGTCCTTCGGGTCGAAACCGAGCGACTACTCGACCGACGTGCTCGCCGGCTTCGCCGAGCGCTTCGTTCGCTCGACCGAGGAAGACACGCCGCTGTTCATGCTGGTCACTCCCACCGCTCCGCACGGACCGCGGCTTCCGGCTCCACGTCACGAAGGACTGGTCGATCGCAGCGGCATCAGGCCCGGCCCCAACGTCGCCGAGTCCGACGTGTCGGACAAGCCACGCTACATCCGCTCGCTCCCGCTCGACGGGCCTGAGCTCGAGAGGGCGATGCGGGAGTGGCGGGATCGCCAGGTCGCGACCCTCCGGGCGGTCGACGATCTGGTGCGTCGCGTCGTGCTCGCGCTCCGTGACACGGGCCGGCTGCAGAACACGCTCATCGTGCTCACCTCGGACAACGGCCTCGCGTTCGGCGAGCATCGCTGGACCTACAAGCTCACCCCGTACGAGGAGTCGATCCGTGTTCCGATGGTCATGCGCTACGACCCGGCGACGTCGGGCACCCACAGCGGAGCGATCGCGCTGAACATCGACCTGGCGCCCACGATCGGAGATCTGGCTCGCGTCACGATCCCCGCGGCCGATGGCGAATCGCTGCTCCCGGTCATCGACGGGACCCGACGCGGTGTGCGGAACTCCTTCCTGATCGAGCATCTGCGCGACCAGCGCGACGGGCGTCGTCCCGATCCGCCCACCTACTGCGGCCTGCGCACCGAACGTGCCCTCTTCGTCCGGTACCAGACGGGGGAGGAGGAGCTCTACGACCTTGCGAGCGACCCGTTCCAACTCCGCAACCTGGTGGAGGAGCCCGGATCACGGGAACAGCTCCGGGATCTGCGGCGGCGGACGCGCTCGATGTGCCGCCCGGTCCCTCCGGGCTTCTCGTGGGATCCGTGACCTCGGTTCGACCCGAGGCACGTCCGGCAACCCGATCAGCGTGGTCGGTAGACTCGATGTCCGACGGATGCTGCAGTCGGGGACGTAGCTCAGTTGGTAGAGCGCCGGCTTTGCAAGCCGGAGGTCGCCGGTTCGATCCCGGTCGTCTCCACCATCCTCCCCGGGCGGGGCATACGATGTCGCTCGCGTTGCAGCCGGACAGGAGACCGCGTGTCACGCCAGATGTTGAACGAGAAGACGTTCCAGAACGCGCCGCACCTGGAGCCGATCACGATCCCCGGCCGG
>DASZOO010000116.1:0-12829 GCA_035550775.1 Actinomycetota bacterium
GCTCGTCGGGCGCGGCGGTGCCGCCGCCGCCCGAGTCCTGGGAGCCGAACGTGCAGGCGGACCCGACCAGGACGATCGTGAGCCCGATCGCCAGCCACCGCATGACGCGACGCTTCATGATCTGTTCGCTCCTCTCAAGACAGCACCACGGAACGGGTCAAGTGCCGCGGACGATCGGGGTCGAGCCCTCGGCGCTCGGCCAGGGCCAGGGTCAGACGATGCACGCGGACGAGCTCCGCCATCGGATCGAGGGTCGCGATGCGCACCGCCGCACCGGCGGCCCGGACGTCGTCGGCGACCGACGCGTCGGGAGAGCCGAGCACCCATACGAACGTGCGGGCGTCGGCGAGGCTGATGGGGCCGTGTCGGTATTCCATGGCGGGATATGCCTCGGTGTACGACCGCGCGCCCTCGCGGAGCTTGAGGGCTGCCTCCTCGGCGATGCCCACGCTCCAACCGTGACCGAGGAAGACGAAGTGCTCCGCAGCGAGCGCATCGGCGTCGACGGGCTCGGCGAGCACGGCCTCCGCCTCGTCGATCACCGGAGCGATCTCCTGGCCGAGGTGAGCCCGAAGCAGCGCGAGGGTCGACGTGGCGAACCGCGTCTGGACGACCGAGCGCTCGTCGGCGAATCCGAGCGCGACCGTCGCATCGGCGAGCGTCGTCACCGGCGAGCCCTCCACCGCGGTGATCGCGGTCGTCCGCCGGCCCCGGAGTCGTTCGAGCAGCCGCACCACCTCGCTCGTCGTGCCGCTCCGACTGATCGCGACGATGCGGTCGTAGCTGCGGGCGACCGGCAACTCCGAGGCGGGGAACGCATCGGTCTCGCCGTGGCCGCCGGCTTCCCGCAGGCCCGCGAACGCGCGAGCCATGAACAGCGACGTTCCGCACCCGGTGACGGCGACCCGCTCCCCCCGCTCCGGCAGCACGTCGGCAACGCGCGGCGCTTCCCCCGCGGCGCGTCGCCAGCATCCGGGCTGCGAGGCAACCTCCTGCGCGGTTTCGCTCATCGATGGGACATTAGTGCATCTTCAGACAGCAGGTCAATCTCGTCGCGCACCTGGCGTGCAGCAGCGCTGGAGGGTATCGTCCGCCTCGTGCGGCGCACCCAGCGGCTGTCCGAGATCATGCGTGCCCTCGCCGACGACGGGGCGGTCGACGTCGGCGCCCTCGCGATCGCGCTCGGGGTGTCGGAGGCGACGGTCAGGCGCGACCTCCGGATCCTGGAGGAGCAGCACATGCTCGCGCGAACCCACGGAGGCGCGGTCGCCGGGGACGTCACCTACGAGCTCCCGCTGCGCTACCGGACGGCGCGCTTCCACGACGAGAAGCTCCGCATCGCACGCGAGGCCGCGACCCGCATCGCCGACGAGGCCATCGTGGGGCTCACCGGGGGCACCACGACGACCGAGGTGGCACGGGCGGTGCTCGGGCGTTCGGGCCTCACCGTGGTGACGAACGCGATGAACATCGCGGGCGAGCTGGCGATCCGCTCGGACCTCAAGCTCGTCGTCACCGGGGGAACGGCGAGGCCCGAGTCCTACGAGCTCGTGGGCCCGATCGCCGAGCGTGCCCTCGAGGGGATGAACCTCGACGTGGCGGTCGTCGGTGTGGACGGGATCACCGTGCGCGAGGGCCTCACCACTCACCACGAGGTGGAGGCGCGCACGAACGCCACGCTGCTGGAGCGCGCGCGGCGGGCGGTCGTGGTCGCCGACAGCTCGAAGCTCGGCCGCGTCGCGTTCGCGCGCATCTGCGCGATCGATGCGATCGACGAGCTCATCACCGACGTCGCTGCCGACGACGGTGCCGTGGCCCGCCTGCGGGAGGCCGGGGTCGTGGTCACCGCGGTGTGATGACGGACGACGAGGGACGGCTCGGGGACCTGCCGCTGCGCTCGTACGTGCCACGGCCCGCGTTGCGCCGAACCGTCCACGACGTGCCGCGCGCTCGCTTCCCGGTGGTCGACGTTCACGCCCATCTGGGCCGGTGGCTGACCGGTTCGTGGGCCGCACCCGATGTCTCCGAGCTCGTCGCCACGATGGACGCGGCGAACGTGGCGACGATCGTGAACCTCGACGGCGCATGGGGGGAGGAGCTGAGGGCCAACCTGCGGCGCTACGACCGGGCTCACCCCGGGCGCTTCGTGACGTTCGCTCAGTGGGACCGGCGGCTGTTCGCCGAAGAGGACTTCGGGGAACGGCTCGCGGCCCAGGTCCACGCGGCGGCGAGCGGCGGCGCGCGCGGCCTCAAGGTCTGGAAGGACCTCGGCCTCCATCTGCGCGATCCAGGAGGCGGGCTGGTCATGCCCCACGACGAACGGCTGGAGCCGGTCTGGGACGCGTGCGCGGCTCGCGCGATGCCCGTGCTGATCCATACGGGCGATCCGGCCGCGTTCTTCGAGCCGCTCGACGAGACGAACGAGCGCCTCGAGGAGCTGCTCGACCATCCCGACTGGTGGTTCGGCGACCGATCGCGGTTCCCGTCGTTCGAGGAGCTCGCCGACTCGTTCGAGGCGCTCGTCACGCGTCGCGCGAACGTCACGTTCATCGGCGCGCACGCCGGCGGCCTCGCCGAAGACCTCGGTCGGCTCGGCGGCATGCTCGACACCTGCCCGAACCTGCACGTCGACATCGCCGCCCGCATCGCGGAGCTCGGCCGGGTTCCGAGGGCGGCGGCCGCGTTGATCGCCCGGTTCCCCGATCGCTTCCTGTTCGGGAGCGACGGGACGCCGCCGCTGGCCGAGGACTACGCCTCCGCGTTCCGGTTCCTCGAGACGGCGGACGAGCACGTCCCCTACTCCCCCGATGCCGTGCCGCCGCAGGGCCGCTGGGCGATCTCCTGCCTCGATCTGCCCGAGGAGGTCCTCGGCGCGATCTACTCACGCAACGCGCGCCGGCTGATCCCGGGTCTCGACCGGGTCGGCGGCTAGGTGGCCGGTCGGTCCTCGGCCGGAGCGTCGGGGGGCGAGGACCACGGCGGGCGGAGCTCCACGCAGCAGCGGCCGGGCGCCGGGGCGAGGGCCACGTCGACCGTGTCGTTGCCCAGGCCCGAGACCACGCCGTGGATCAGCTCCCGGTTCAGGCCGCACACGATCTCGCGATCCTGCTCGGCCAGGGCGTGGAACGGACAGCTCCGCATCCGCATCGCTCCGTCGCTCTCGACGTACGGCTCGTAGCCGCACCCGGCGAGCACGTCGGCGGCGACCCTCATCGTCCGCTCCGGCCCTGGCGGGGGCAGCCGCAGCCGTTCGCGCTCGTGCCGGCCGATCTCCTCCCCCGTGTCGTGCGCCACCCGGCGGGCCGTCACGGCGGCGGGTTCGCCCGGTGCCTGGCGAGCGATCGCTCCCAGCAGGATCGATCCGATCACGTCGTAGTTGCGCTCGGGGATCGAGATGTCGAGCTCCCGCTCGGACACCCCGTAGTACTTGGCGCTGCGCCCCGCGCCGCGACCCGATCGGCCGGGAGGGCGCGCGTAGGTCGCGACCAGGAGCCCTCGCTCGACGAGCTTGTCGAGGTGGAAGGCGGCGAGCTTGCGAGAGACGCCGACCGCGGAGGCGACCTCCTCGCGTGATGCGGGTCGTCCGTGCTCCCGGATGAACAGGTACATCGATCGCCTGAGGTCGTCGTCGAGGGCCGCGACGGGCTCGATGTCCCGAGTGAGTCGGTTCAACACGAGGCCATCTTACACCAAGATTCGTTGGAGGAATCCCTGGTTCGCAGGCATTTCCTGACCTATCTCCCATCTGAGCAGGCGGAAATGTCCTTGACGCATCGCCAGAAGGGGGTGTAGGAGTAGGTTCTAAGACCAACATGTATGGGTGTTACGAGAGGAAGGAGGCCACCCATGATCCAGGGAAGGAACGGCAGAGCGCCGGCCATCGCGGTTGTCGCGTTCGTGCTGGTCGCGACGCTTGCGATCTCGGGCGTCGCGACGTTCGCGAGCGGTCGGGACCGAGCGGCACAGGGGGGCGGCGCCGCCGCCGCCACGGTCCACGACCACCATCGGGCCGTGACGTCGCGGCGTGCGTTCCACGACGACATGCGCAAGCTCTGGGAGGACCACATCACGTGGACGCGCCTGTTCATCGTGAGCTTCGCGGCCGACCTGCCCGACCTCGGCCCCACGACCGAGCGGCTCCTGCAGAACCAGGTGGACATCGGCGATGCGATCGAGCCGTTCTACGGCAAGGCGGCCGCGCATCGCCTCACGGTCCTGCTCACCGAGCACATCACCACGGCCGCGGACGTGCTCGTGGCGGCGAAGTCGGGCGACGACGACGCCTTCGACGACGCGTCGGCCGCCTGGTATCGCAACGCCCGGCAGATCGCGCGGTTCCTGCACGAGGCGAACCCCGATCACTGGCCGCTCCGAGCGATGCGACGCATGATGCGTGAGCATCTCGACCTCACGCTCGCCGAGGCGGCCCACCGGCTCGCGGGCGAGTACGAGAAGGACATCGCCGACTACGAGGCCGTGCACGTGGCCATCCTGCACATGGCCGACATGTTGAGCCGCGGCATCATCGCGCAGTTCCCCGACCAGTTCGACTGACGCGGTTCGCCGTGCACGACATCCAAGGGAAGGAATGAGGAGCCCATGGCAACGATCGACACGGTGGGGCGCTCCAGGACGGGAAGCTCCGTGCTGGCGGCCGACCCCGTGACCCAGGCGTTCTGGATCCTGCGGACCGGGTTCACGGTGGCGCCGATCCTGTTCGGCTTGGACAAGTTCTTCAACCTGATGGTCGATTGGCCGGTCTATCTCGCGCCGTGGCTCGACCGCATCGTCCCGGGCACCGCGCAGGAGTTCATGTACGTCGTCGGCGCGATCGAGATCGCCGCCGGCATCGTCGTGGCCGTCAGACCGATGGTCGGCGGCTACCTCGTGGCGGCGTGGCTGGGAGGCATCGTCGTCAACCTGCTGACCGCCGATCCTCCGCGCTTCTACGACGTCGCGCTTCGCGACTTCGGACTCGCCTTGGCAGCGCTCGCGCTCGCCAGGCTGGCGACCGGTGCACCCGGACGGCGCGATCGAACGGCCTGACGGACCGACGCCTCACGAGCCGGGACCCACCGAGGGTCCCGGCTCGATGGCGTTCGACGGCCTACAGGCCGAGCCGGTCGAGCGACTTCGGGTCGCGCTGCCATTCCTTCATCACCTTGACCCGAAGGTCGAGGAAGACGCGCTCCCCCACGAGGTGTTCGATCTGCCCCCGAGCTTCGGAACCGATCGACTTGAGGGTCTGCCCACCCTTGCCGATCAGGATGCCCTTCTGCGATTCGCGCTCGACGACGACCGAGGCGTAGATGCGGACGAGCCCGTCTTCGCGCTCGATCTCGTCGACCACCACCGCGACCGAATGCGGCACCTCCTCGCGGGTCACCGCCAGCGCCTGCTCACGCACCAGCTCGGCGATGCGAACCTCGATCGGCTGATCGGTGACCTCGCCCCCGGGGAACAGCGCCGGGCCCCTCGGCATTCGGGCCTCGAGCAGCGTCAGGAGCGTGTCGACGCCGATCCCGTCCGCCGCCGAGACCGGCACGACCTCGTCCCAGTCGCCGAGCGCCCCTGCGGCCGCGAGCTGCGGCACCAGTCCGTGATGCCGGACGCGGTCGATCTTGTTGACCGCGCAGACGCGCCCCGCCGTGCCGGCCGACGCGACCTGCCGCTCGTAGACGTACGCGTCGCCGCGCCCGACCCCCGCCGCCGCGTCCACCACCTGCACCACCACGTCGACGCCGGCGACGGCGTCGCTCACCAGGTCGTTCAGCCGCACACCGAGCGCCGTGCGAGGCTTGTGGAACCCGGGGGTGTCGGTGAAGACGATCTGCACGTCGTCGGTGGTCCGGATCGCCCGGATGTCGCGCCTGGTCGTCTGCGGCTTGTCCGAGACGATCGCGACCTTCGTTCCGACCAGAGCGTTGACCAGGGTCGACTTGCCGACGTTGGGACGACCGACGACCGCGACGACGCCGGACCGGAATCCGTCGGTCACCGGTCGAGGTGGCCGGGGCCGAAGGCGTCGGGGAGCAGCTGGTCCAGCGACCAGGTCTTGCGGACCATGCCGTCGGCCGACTCGGCGATCACGGCGAGCCCCGGGCCGCCGAACTCGAACAGCACCTGGCGGCATCCTCCGCACGGCGGCGTGGGATCCGAGGCGTCGGTCACCACGGCGACGGCGCGAACGCCCGACGCGGCCCCCGCGGCCACGGCCATGGCCACGGCGTTGCGCTCGGCGCAGACGGACACCGGATAGCTCGCGTTCTCGACGTTGACGGCGGCGAAGACATCGTCGCCCGCGAGCAGCGCCGCGCCCACGTGGAACCCGCTGTACGGCGCGTACGCCCGGGCGCGGATCTCACGCGCGGCCGAGACCATCCCGTCGAGGACCTCGGGTTCGATCGACGTCAAGGGCTGGTCTCCTCGACGAGGGCCGGCTCGACGCCGGGATCACGGGTGATCAGCACCTTCTCGATGCGCCGTCCCTTGACCTCCTCGGCCATGAACGTGAGCCCGTCGATGCGGCACTCTTCCCCTTCCTCTGGGATGTGCCCGAGGATGTCGAGCACCAGCCCGGCCACCGTGTCCCATTCCTCGTCGGGCAGATCCACCTCGAGGAGCTCGTTCAGGTCGTCGATCGAGGTCTTGCCGCTCATGCGATACACCCGGTCACCGACCTGTTCGAACTCCGCCTCCTCACGGTCGTACTCGTCGGTGATCTCGCCGACGAGCTCCTCGAGCAGGTCCTCCAGCGAAACGAGGCCGGTGACCGAGCCGTACTCGTCGGTCACGAGCGCCATGTGGAACTTCTCCCGCTGCATCTCCCGCAGGAGGTCGGCCACCTTCTTCGACTCGGGAACCCAACGCGCCTCGCGCACGATGTCGGTCAACGGCATGTCGTGCTTGCCCTGGTGCAGCGCCTTCAAGACGTCCTTGGCGAAGACGATGCCGATCACCGAGTCGAGATCCTCGTCGGCGTCGTAGACGGGGATGCGCGACGTGCCGTGCGTCAGCACCAGCGCCTGCACGTCCCGCAGGGCCTTGTCGTCTTCGATCGCGATGATGTCGGGCCGCGGCACCATCACCTCACGCACGATCGTGTCGCCGAACTCGAAGATCGAGTGGATCAGCGCCCGCTCGCCCTCGTCGATCGATCCTTCCTCGGTGCCGACCTGCACCATGGACCGGATCTCCTCCTCGCTCACGAACGGACCGGCCTTGATGCCTCGACCGGGCAGGAGCACGTTCGCGAGCCCGATCAGGCCGCGGGTTGGCCAGGCGAGCAGACGGCCCAGGAACCACACGAGCGGCGCGAGGGCGAGCGCGGTTCGATCGGAATGCAGCACCCCGAACGTCTTCGACATCGCCTCGACGAACACGAAGTACAGCAAGGTGAACACGAGCGATGCGATCGTGACGCCGAGGTTCCCGAACTGCCGTTGCGCGAGGATCGCGACCAGGATCGCCGAGCCGTTCTGCACGATCATCACGGCGAGGTAGACCGAGTTCAGGTACCGAGGAGGGTCCGTCTCGAGCCTCACGAGCAGCGGAGCGTTGCGGTGCCCCTCCTCGTCGAGCGCGAGCGCCTTCACCCGGGTCATCCTCGTCAGCGAGGACTCCGCGAGCGCGAGCAGCGAGCCGAGCAGCACGAGGGACACGACGAGCACCCACATCCAGGTCACGGCACCGTCACCCCGCTGTAGCGCTCCTGCCGCGCCCACATCTCAGCACGCTCATCGTCTGACTCGTGATCGTAGCCCAGGGCATGCAGCACCCCGTGCACCACGAGCAGTCGCAGCTCCGAGTCGGGATCGGCGGGGTTGTTGCGCGCCGCCACCCCCGGCGCGATCACCACGTCGCCCAGCAGTTCGACCCCGCGCTCGTCGGCGTCGTCGAGCGGGAACGTCAACACGTCGGTCGGTCCGTGTTCCTGCATGTATCGCTCGTGGAGCTCGGCGATCTCCGCGTCGTCCACGAACGACAGCGACAGCTCGACCCGGTCGCGGCCCTCGGCGAGGAGCGTGGTCCTGGCCAGCTCGGCGAGGGCCGACTCGTCGAGCTCCGGCGCCTCGGTCGCGCGGTTGGAGACCAGCACCCTCGGATAGCCGGGGCCGTCATCGTCGTCGTTCATCGCGCTCGAAGTCACGGCTCCACCTGCAGGCGCTGCTGGCCGAACCGGTCGTAGGCCTCCACGATGTCCTGGACGATCTTGTGCCGCACCACGTCACGTCCCCCGAGATGACAGAAGGCGATGTCGTCGACGTCCTCGAGGATCTCCTGGATCACGGCCAGGCCGCTCCTCTGTCCCTGCTCGAGGTCGACCTGCGTGGCGTCGCCGTTGATCACGGCCTTCGATCCGAACCCGATGCGCGTGAGGAACATCTTCATCTGCTCAGGTGTGGTGTTCTGCGCCTCGTCGAGGATCACGAACGCGTCGTTGAGGGTTCGCCCGCGCATGTACGCCAGCGGGGCGACCTCGACGGTACCCCGCTCCATCAACCGCGGCAGGGTCTCGGCGCCGGTCATCTCGAACAGCGCGTCGTAGAGCGGCCGCATGTACGGATCGATCTTCTCGTAGAGGGTGCCCGGCAGGTAGCCGAGCCGTTCCCCCGCCTCGACGGCGGGGCGGGTGAGGATCAACCGCGAGACCTGCCGATCCTGCAACGCCCGGACCGCGGTCGCCACGGCGAGGTAGGTCTTGCCCGTGCCCGCCGGGCCGATCGCGAACGTCACCGTGTTCGCTCGCATGGCGTCGACGAAGCGCTTCTGCCCGATCGTCTTCGGCGTGATGCCCTTGCCCCGGGCGGTGAGCAGCCGGTCCCCCAGCACCTCGGACGGCCGCAGCTCGTCGTCTCCCGACTGGGCGCCGTCGCCCTTCACGAGCGCGATCGTCTGCCCGACCGAAGAGTCGGTGAGCTCGTGGCCCTGCTCGAGCAGCACCAGCAGCTCCTCGAAGATGCGGGCGACACGCTCGGCCTCCTGCTCGCGACCCGTCACGGTGATCTCGTTCCCGCGGACGAGGATGCGGCACTCGAAGGCCGACTCGATCAACTTCAGGAAGACATCGCGCTGGCCGAGGAGGGCGACCATCGATTGGTTGCCCGGCACGAGGATCTTGACTTGGGTGGTGGCGCTCGCCACGTGTCTCGTCTCTCGGGGCGGTGGCCCCGTTCCCTCCTGGTTCGGCGGCTCTGTCGAGAGTGGCCGCCTTCGAGGCGGCCACATACGACACTGTAGCCGAAGCTAGCCCGGAGGCCAGCCCATCTCTCGCCCGCCGAGCAGGTGGAAGTGCAGGTGGAACACCGATTGCCCCGCGCCGGGACCCACGTTGGTGACGAGGCGCCATCCGCTCTCGTCGATGCCCTCGGCGCGCGCGAGCTGGCTGGCCGCCTGCACGATGTCGATCAACACGTCGCCGTGGTGTTCGCCCAGCTCGGCGACGGAGGTGACGTGCTCCTTCGGGATCAGCAGGATGTGCGTCGGCGCCTGCGGATCGACGTCACGGAAGGCCACCACTCGGTCGGATTCCCTGACGATGTCGGCCGGGATCTCGCGCGCCGCGATGCGGCAGAACAGGCAAGAGGTATCCATCGGACCCTCAGCCTACCCGGGGGTGACGGTCAGAACTCCGGCCGGCGGAGTCGCCCGGGCGCGGGCTCTCGCTTCGACGACGTCTCGCCGCGCAGCTCCGCGAGGCGCTCCCATAGCTTCCGTTCCTCGCGGGAGAGGTGCTCGGGGGTGACCACGTGCAGCGTGACGTAGAGGTCGCCACGTCCGCGGCGGTTCACGTTGGGCACGCCGCCTCCCTTGATGCGAACGACCGTGCCCGAAGCCGTCCCCGGCTCGACCGAGATGCGTTCCGGACCGTCGAGGCCCTCGATCTCGAGCTCGGCCCCCAGGGTGCCCTGGGTCATCGAGATGTCGAGCACGGTGAACAGGTCCTGCCCGCGGCGGTCGAATTCCTCCGCGGGCTCAACCGAGATGCCGACGTAGAGGTCGCCGGCCGGCCCACCGGCGATGCCGGCGTGCCCGTTGCCGGCCACTCGCAGCTCCATGCCGTCGGACACCCCGGCCGGGATGTCGATCGTCACCGTCGCCTGCTTCCGCCGCCGTCCCTCGCCGAAGCACGCCTCGCAGGGATCCAGCACCTCCTGGCCGGTACCTCGGCACGCGGTACACGGTGAAGCGGTCATCACGGTGCCGAAGACGCTGCGGCGCACGGCCTGGACTTGTCCCGCTCCGCCGCAGGTGCGACAGGCCACGGGCGCGGTGCCCGGTTCCGCACCGTTGCCCTGACATCGCTCACAGACCACCAGACGCTCGATCTCGAGGTCACGGCGGGCGCCGAAGACCGCGTCGCGGAACCCGAGCACGATGCGGACACCGAGATCCTCGCCGTGCTGGGCTCGCGATCTCGGTCCCCGGCGCCGGCTCGTTCCGACGCCGAAACCGCCGCCCTGGCCGAAGAACATGTCGAAGATGTCCTGGATGTCGGTGAACCCGCCGCTCGCGCCGCCCGTGCTGCCGAAGGCGTCGTACTGTCGCCGCTTGTCGGGGTCGGAGAGGATCTCGTAGGCCCCCGCCACCTCCTTGAACCGTTCCTCGGCGGCGGCATCCGCGTTGACATCGGGGTGCAGCTCCCGGGCGAGCCGACGGTACGCCTTCTTGATGTCGTCGTCGGAGGCGTCGCGGGTGATGCCGAGCACCTCGTACAGGTCGCGAACGGTGGCCATCTACTGATCGAGCTCCGTCGCCAGCTCCGACAATCGCTTCGCCACCGCCCGAACGGACGCCATCGCCGTGAGGTAGTCCATGCGAGTGGGACCGACCACCCCGATCGTGCCGAGGGCGGTCTCACCGGTCTTGAACGGGGCTGTGATGATGGAAGCCTCCCACTGGCCGGTCGACGGATGCTCGGCCCCGATCGTCACGTTCAGATCGGCGCGTGAGGATCCGATGTCGGTGAGCACGCCGAGCATCTCCTGCTCGCGCTCGAGCGTCTCGAAGAGGCGACGGAGGGTCTCCCGACGCATCTGTTGCGCTTCGCCGGCGAGGTTCGACACGCCGCCGACCATCATGTGGGCCGAGCGTTCGCCCTGCGTCGCGATCCTCAGCGTCTCGGCGACGTGCAGCAACAGCTCGCGCTCCGCCTTGCCGCCCTCGGCCGCGAGCCGCAGCAGGGAAGCCTGCGCGTCGAGGTAGGTGGTCCCGTGCAGCCGCTGCAATCGACGGTCGGTGTCGCGCAGCATCGCGGCGTCGACCCGGTCCGGCTTGTCGATCACCTGCTTGTCGACTCGGCCGTGCTGGCCGATCACCAGGATCATGAGCGTGGGTCCCATGTCGACCAGCTCGATGCGAACGATCGGCTCCTCGACCGCACTCGGCGGCACCGCGAGCCCCGCGTACTGGGTGAGCCGCGAGAGCAGCTGCACGCTGCCCTTGAGCACCTCCTCGAGATCGACGATCGCCTCCGCGAAGTACCCGGCGATCAAGCGCCGCTGCGCCTCCCGCAGTCGGCCGCCCGCCGGCAGGGAGTCGACGTAGTGCCGGTACCCGACGTCGGTCGGGATGCGCCCTGCGCTCGTGTGCGGGTGCGTGAGGTAGCCGAGTTCCTCGAGCGCGGCCATCTCGTTGCGGATCGTCGCGCTCGAGACACCGAGCCCGGCGTGCTCGGCGATCGACTCGCTGCTCACCGGCTCCCCCGTGTGCACGTACTGCTCCACGACGGCCCGGAGCACCGCGGATTTCCGCTGTCCGAGCTCGGGACGTTCGCGTTCGGCCATGTGGCCATCATACGTAGCACTCTGTCGCCCAGAGTGCTAAGGGCGGAGCGACCTCACCCCGAGCACGGCACGGTCGCGATCGCCTCCTGCAGGTCGGCGAACACCCCGGCCGTGGGCTGTTGGTTCGCGAGCGCGTCTCGTGCCCGGTCGATCGAGGCGATGAGCTTCTCCACCTGCCTGGCGGTCCGGCGCTCGCCCGCTTCCTTCAGGGCCGCCGCGTCCTCCGTCAGCTGTTCGGCCGCCGCCCCGAGCGCATCGTCCCGGAACACCGTGATCTGCCGTACGTGGCTGCACATCGCGGCGGTCGCTTCCTCGCCGCTCACCTGGGCCCCGGTGTCTCCCGGGGCCTGCTTGTCGTCGCCGCCGAAGAACGCGTTGAACAGCAGCACGATGACGACGATGGCGACGACCGCCACGAGCGCCCAGATCCAGAGCGGGCGACCGGCCGACTCGCGGACGGGCATCGCGAACGCGTCCTCGGGGCCCTCCTGGTCGTCGCCGAGGCCGAGCCCGGGCGGGAACGCCGAACCGGGTGGCTCCCGGGGCTTGTCGAGCTCCGCGTCGGTGATCGTGATGGGCTTCGGCTTCGGCTTGCTCGTCGGCGGGGCAGGCTCCGGTGTCGCGGGCGGGGGTTCGGCCGAGGCGTCCTGCAGCAGACTGCATCGTGGGCACCTCCAGGTGGTCGCCTCGGGCCTGGCGTGGAACCGCGCTCCGCAGTTCCTGCAGGCGACGAACGCCCATGTCTTCCCGCACGAGGTGCACGTGTACCCGGCCGATCCGGCATCGACGTGCTGGGCCGTGTCGCAGCTCGGACAACGCACCGACGGCATGGCGGGACTCTAGCGTCTCGCCCATGCCCCGACCGCTCGCAGGCAACCCCGGGGGGTGCTCGCGCGTCCTGTCATCGAGGATCACGATCACAGGGTGCTGAGCGACGCGGATCTCGAGGAGTTCCTGCGTGACGGATACCGACGGGTCGTCGGCGCCGTCGCGCTCGTCTCCGGCAGCCTGGCGTCGGCGGAGGATGCGGTGCAGGAAGCGCT
>DASZOO010000117.1:0-2620 GCA_035550775.1 Actinomycetota bacterium
AGGATGAACGCGGCGATCGTGCCGGGGCCCTCGAGCTCGATCGTCTCCTCGAGCAGCGCGAGCGCGGTCTCGGCGTCGTCGACCTCCCGCTGCGGACCGTGGTAGGGGTCGAGCACGTGCACGACCCCGGGCATCGGCGGCTGCTCGTTGGGCCAGCGACGCGGGTCGCCGGTGAGCATCATCGTGCCGTAGGTCGAGCCGTGGTAGCTGCGGTAGCGAGCGAGCACCTTCTGGCGGCCGGTGACCATCTTCGCGATCTTCACCGCGTTCTCGTTCGCCTCGGCGCCCCCGAGCGTGAAGAACGACTTCTCGATGTCGCCCGGCCACAGCTCGGCCAGCTTCCGACCGAGCACCGCCCGCCCCTCGAACGCGTGGAACGGGGAGATGTAGGGGAGCTTCTCCGCCTGCCTGGCGATCGCCTCGGTCACCCGCTTGTCGCCGTGACCGATGTTCACCCCCATCAGCTGGGAGCTGAAGTCGAGCCAGCGCCGGCCGTCGACGCCGTACATGTAGACGCCCTCGGCTCGCTCGATCGCCAGCGGCGACGCCTTCGACTGCGCCTGCCAGTCGTAGAGCGTGAACCGCTTCGAGTCGGCGACGATCTGCTCTGCGGTGAGCGTGCTGACCTCCGTTGCCATGGTCGTCCTCTCTCTCGCCTCGTCGGTTCAGGAACCCGTGACCCCGGCGGTCTCGGCCGGTCCGCCGGCCTCGGCGTTGCCCGCGATCTCCGCGGCGCCCGCGTCGGAGCCCACGACGTAGCTGTGCTCGGCCGCCCATCGCAGCGTCACCTGCTGGCCCGGTCTCGGATCCTCGCCGCCGACCTCGTCGTTCAGCCGGTGCACCGTGAGCCGCTCGCCGGTCGGCAACAGGACGATCAACTGGGTGACCGAGCCGAGGTAGACGACGTCGACCACGGTGCCGCCGACCCGGCTCGCCCGTTCGCCGATCTCCTCGGTCGAGAGCTTGATCCACTCCGGTCGCACGGTGATCGTGGCTCGGTCGGCGGCTCGATCGTCGGGCGAGACCGCGAGGATTCGCTGCCCCTCGCCGAGGTCCATCGTCAGCAGATCGCCCTCCCGCCGGTCGACGCGCAGCTCGATCAGGTTCGACGTGCCGATGAACCCCGCGACGAAGGGGCTCGCAGGACGCTGGTACAGCTCCTTCGGCGTCGCGAGCTGCTCGACCACGCCGCCGTTCATCACGGCGATGCGATCGCTCATCGTCATCGCCTCCTCCTGGTCGTGGGTGACGTAGACGAACGTCGTGCTCGTGCGCTGCTGCAGGTCTTTCAGCTCGAGCTGCATCTCCTTGCGCAGCTTCAGGTCGAGCGCGCCGAGCGGCTCGTCGAGCAGCAGGGCGGCTGGACGGTTCACGAGGGCGCGGGCCAGCGCGACCCGCTGCTGCTGCCCCCCGCTCAGCTGCCCCGGCCGGCGGTCCTCGAACCCGTCGAGCCGCACCGTCTTGATCGCGTCGGCGACGCGCTCACGGGTCTCCTCACGCGACCACTTCTTGATCTTCGGGCCGAACGCCACGTTCTCGCCCACCGTCATGTGCGGGAAGAGCCCGTAGGCCTGGAAGACCATGTTCACGTTCCGCTTGGGTGGCGGCACGTGCGTGACGTCGGCGCCCTGCAGCAGGATGCGACCGGCGTCGGGGGCCTCGAAGCCCGCGATCATGCGCAGCGTCGTCGTCTTGCCGCACCCGCTGGGGCCGAGCATGGAGAAGAACTCGCCGCCGGGGATCGTGATCGTGACATCGTCGACGGCGGTCACGTCGTCGAAGCGTTTCGTCACTCCCTCGACGAGGATCTCGCCGGCACGGTCGGTCGGTGCGAAGCTCATGACTCGATCCTGTTCAGTCGGGCGAGCCGGTACGCACCGAGCGAGAGCAGCACCGACATCGCGAGCAGCAGGAAGTTCAGCGCCGAGCCCGTGCCCCAGTTCCCCTCGCCCAGGATGATGTCGCGCACGCGCTGGCCCATCATGTACGACCCCGTTCCCCCGACGATGTCCGACGTCACGAAGTCGGTGAGCATCGGGATGTAGACGAGGATCATCGCGACGAAGATGCCCGGCGCCGCGAGCGGGATCAGGATCTTCCGGGCCTGCTGCCACCAGCCGGCCCCGAGGTCGGTCGCGGCCTCGAACGTGGCCGGCTCGATCGCCTTCATCGCCGCGTAGATCGGGATCGTCGTGTACGTGATGTAGGTGGTCGCGAGGGTCAGGATCACGGCGAACTGGCTGTAGAGCAGCCACTCGACCGGCGGGCCGGGGATCATCCAGTTCAGGATGCCGTTGCGGCCCAGGATCACCTGCCAGGCGTACACCTTGACGACCGGCGCGAGCTCGTCGGCGAGCACCAGCGCGAGCAGCAGGAAGAGCTCCCACTTCCTGGCCTTGAACACCATGAAGTACGCGAGGGGCAGGGCGACGACGAGCATCGCGATCATCGCCGTGGTCGCGATCGTGAACGTCGTCCACGCGATGTGCGGGTTCAGCGGGTTCGTCAGCACCTCGACGTAGTGGTCGAGCGTGTAGCCGCTGTCGGTGCGGGGCGGGAACCGCACCACGCTCATCTGCACCATGATGAGGAACGGCACCAGGAAGAGCACGACGAGCAG
>DASZOO010000118.1:0-33724 GCA_035550775.1 Actinomycetota bacterium
GAGATCGGAGGATCGGTCGACGACCTGTACAACAAGCTCGACGCCGGGGACATCGACTACGTCATGGACCTGCCCCCCGCGGACGTGCTGAAGGAATACAGCACCGATCCGGATCTCCAGGACCGACTGCACGTGTACCAGCAGCCCGCCACCAACTACACGTCGATGAACCTCGGCGTTCCGCCCTTCGACGACGTGCAGGTTCGCAAGGCGGTGAACTTCGCCTACGACAAGGCCGGTGGTCGGCAGTTGGCGGGGGGCCCGCTGGTCGGCTCGAACGCGGGGCACATCTTCCCCGACGCGTTGCTGAACAACCTGCTCGTCGAATACGACCCGTACGCGACGCCCGAGGACGGTGGTGACATCGAGGCCGCCAAGGCGGAGATGGCTCAGTCCGTCTACGACAGTGATGGGGACGGGACGTGCGACGCGCCCGAGTGTGATGGCGTCGTGGCGATCTATGCCTCGGACAGCCCCACCGGCCGCAAGGTGGCGGCGCTCTGGCAGCAGCAGCTCAGAGAGATCGGCATCGAGCTCGACGTCAAGGGCCTGTCGACGACGGCCATGTATGCGAAGTGCAACAACCTGGCCGACCGGATCCCCATCTGTCTGCAGGTGGGGTGGTTGCAGGACTTCCCTGACCCCTACACGTTCGGTCCGCCGCTGTTCGGTGGCAGCGACTACGGTGCCCTCTACCCGGGGTGCTGCAACTACTCGGCGGTGGGCGCCACCGAGCAGGAGATGAACAAGTGGGGATACTCGGTGACGTCGGTCCCGAGCGTGGACGACAAGCTGGCTGAGTGCTCCGCGCTCCCGGTCGGTGACGAACGGACCCAGTGCTGGGCCGAGCTCGACCGCACGTTGATGGAAGACGTCGTGCCGTGGGTGCCGCGCACCTTCACGAACGCGACGGACATCGTCGGCCCGAACGTCGTGAACTACTCCTACGACGAGTTCGGGTTCATGGCGGCGCTCGACCACTTCGCCGTGGAGCCGGCCTCGGCATAGGGGTCACAACGTCGGGACGGAGGCCGGCGCCGTCCGGCCTCCGTTCCGGCCCGAACGCTCAGAGGGCCGGGGGTCAGCCGCCGATCATCGACATGCTGCGGGCTGGCTGCACGAAGTCGGGATGATCGATCTTGTGGCCCGCCCACTTGCGCCACATCGCCTCGCGCACCAACGCCTCGAGATCGTCGTCGGTGGCGCCGGCCCGCATCGGGCCCCGCAGATCGGTCTCCTCGAGTGCGAACAGGCAGTCCCGGAACTGCCCCTCGGCGGTGAGCCGCATGCGGTTGCACGAGTCGCAGAACGGCTCGGTGACGCTCGGGATCACGCCGATCCGTCCCGGTGAACCGTCGGCGAACACGTACGTCGTGGCCGGCTCGGCTTCGCCCCCGCGCGCGACGAGGGGGAACACCTCGCCGATGCGGTCGAGCACGGTCCGCGCCGGTACGACCTTCCGCCGTTCCCATCCGTGCTGGGCATCGAGCGGCATGTACTCGATGAACCGCACCTCGTAGCCCGTCTCTCGCGCCCACCGGGCGAATCCGACGACCTCGTCGTCGTTCGTCCCACCGATCACCACGCAGTTGATCTTGATCGGCGTCAGTCCTGCCTGTTCGGCCGCGTGCAGGCCCCGCAGCACCTTTTCGAGGGCGTCGCGACGGGTCATCTCCGCGAATCGATGCCGCATGAGAGAGTCGCACGAGACCGTGGCACGATCGATGCCCGCTTCCGCGAGCGGCTGGGCGAGCGATTCGAGCAGCACGCCGTTCGTGGTGAGCGAGATGTCGAGGTCGGGACCCGCCTCGCGGAACATGCGCACCAGCGTGGGGAGGTCGGCCCGCACGGTCGGCTCCCCGCCGGTGACCTTGATGGAGGTCACGCCCAACCCGACGAACAGCCGCAACAACCGGGTCAGCTCCTCGAACGTCAGGATCTCGCTCTTGGGCAGCCATGCGACACCTTCGGCGGGCATGCAGTACGTGCACCGGAAGTTGCAGCGGTCGGTCACCGAGATGCGCAGGTCGGTGCCGACCCTGCCGAACGTGTCGATCAGCGGGCCGGCAGAGGGTGCCGAGCTCGAACGGGGACCGGGCATGTCAGCTCAGCGTACCCCTCGACGAGCCGAACGTGCCAGGCATCGGTCGGGCCGCGCATGCGAGGATGGACCCATGCAACCGACCTCCCGTGCCGCCGTCCTCACCGTGTCCGACGGCGTGTTCCATGGCACCCGGGTGGACACGTCGGGAGACCTCGCCACCGCGATCCTGCGCGAGCACGGGCACGAGGTCACGACCAGGCTGGTCGTACCCGATGAGCGTGCCGACATCGAGCGAACCCTCCGGGAGCTCTCGGCCTCCCATGCCCTCGTGATCACGACCGGAGGCACGGGCTTCGGACCTCGAGACGTCACGCCCGAGGCCACCCGAGCCGTGATCGAACGCGAGGCTCCCGGCCTCGGGGAGCTGATGCGCTCGGAGGGTCTCTCGCACACGCCGATGGCCGCGCTCTCGCGAGCCGTGGCCGGCACGAGTGGCTCGTCCCTCGTCGTGAATCTCCCGGGGTCGCCGTCCGGGGTACGGGAGGGACTGTCGGCGATCATGCCCCTGGTGTCGCACGCGGTGCAACTCCTGAGCGGAGCCACGGGTGAGCATCCGACCGGGCACGGCCGACTGGACCGAGACCACGCCGCTGCGGCGGACCGTCCGGCCGCCTCGGGATCGCCGATCGCGCCGACCGTGGAAGCCAAGGCCGTGCGCGTGCACGGCTCGCCCCCGTGTCGCGTCGGCGCGGCCATGTCGATCGTGGTGGGCGGCGAGGTCCACGGCACGCTGGGGTGTGCAGAGTTCGACGCCGCGGCGGTCGACGCGGCCGCCGACGTCGCGGCGTCGGGGACGCCGGAGATGCGGACCCTCACGCACGACCTCGGCGAGGTCGAGGTGTACTTCGAACCGACCGAGGCGCCGCCGACCGCGATCGTGGTGTCGGCGACCGACGTGGCTCGTGCCCTCAGATCGCACCTGGTCCGTCTCGGCTATCGGGTGGCGCTCGTGGAGCCTCGGGGCGAGCGCGTGCTTCCGGCCGACGGCTTCACCCTCCGGAGGCTCGATGCCGGCTCGCTCGGCGAGCGCGACGCGGTGGTCTTCACCGACCACGATGCGCCCGACGTCGCCGCCATGCTCGCCGAGGCGCTCCGCTCCTCTGCCCGGTTCGTCGGGGTGATGGGGAGTCGGAGGCACGTCGGCCATCACGTGGAGGCACTGCGAGCGATGGGCTTCACCGACGACGAGATCGGCCGGGTGCGATCTCCGCTCGGTCTCGACCTGGGCGGGCGCGACCCCGAGTCGATCGCGTTGTCGATCGCCGCGGGCGTGGTCGCCGATGCTCACGGTCGCGACGGAGGATGGCTGGACCGTTGAGATGAGCGTCGTCAGGCGCAGCGGCGATCGGCACCGACGCGCGGCGACGGCGACGGTCCTCGCGGTGGTCGTCTGCGGGGTCGCCGCGGCCGCCCCCGGCACGCCGGCGGCGCCGCGTCCGCAGCGAGCCAACGTGCTGCTCGTGATCACCGACGATCAGCCCTGGTCGTCGCTGCCCACCACGGCCGGTCCCGCGGCGATGCCGTGGCTCGAGGCGCGCGTGTCCGATCCGGGGGATCACTGGGTGCGATTCACGAACGCCTTCCTCAACGTGCCGCTGTGCTGTCCGTCGCGGGCGTCGATCCTCACGGGGCGATACGCGCGGCTCACCGGCGTCCAAAGCAACGACGACGGGGAGAACCTCGATGAGTCCTCGACGTTGGCGACGTGGCTCGATGACGCCGGGTACCAGACCGCGTTCATCGGGAAGTACCTGAACGGGTATCCGTGGGATCGGGGACCGTACGTGCCGGCGGGCTGGGATCGCTTCCTCGCGAAGCGGAACCTCGACGTCTCGACGACCTACGTCGGCTACCCGTACGTGGATCAGGGGGTGCCGATGACGGCGGGCTCGACCCAGCGCTCGTACGCGACGTCGATGCTCGCGGCGGAAGCGACGGCGTTCCTGCGCGGTGCGTCCGCCGAGCGCCCGTGGTTCCTGGTGTTCGCCCCGAGTGCGCCACACGAGCCCTGGACCCCGGCGCCGCAGGACGCGGGCACGCTCGGGGACGCGGTGGTCGACATGCCCGGCCCGCGCGCCATGAACGACGTGCGGGGCAAGCCCGGTTGGATCCGGGCGTTGCCCGAGATCGACGAGGGGGCCGCGAGTGAGCTGGAGGAGCATCGACGCCGCATGTTGGAGTCGCTCACCGGTGTCGACCGGGCGCTGCGCTCGCTCGTCGGCGAGATCGAGGCGAGGAACGAGCTCGGTCGCACGATCATCGTGTTCCTCTCCGACAACGGATACTCCTTCGGGGAACACCGCTGGGTCGGCAAGCGTTGCCCGTACGACGCGTGCGTCAGAACTCCCCTGGTGGTGCGATCGCCGTGGGTGGACGCCGGCGTCGTGTCGACACCGGTCTCGAACGTGGACCTCGCACCCACGATCATGGATCTCGTCGACGTCACCGCCCCCACGGCCGGCGTGAACGGACGGAGCCTGAGACCCGTGCTGGACGATCGGGCTGCGGACGATGGCGACAGGAGGGCAGTCCTGATCGAGTGGGCCGGTGACGATGTCGTGCCGGCGTGGCGGGGCGTGCGGACCGAGGCGTTCAGCTACCTGGAACACGCCGACGGCACGATCGAGCTCTACGATCTCGGCGGGAGGCTGGGGCATGCGGACCCGTGGGAGCTGCGCAACCGGGCATCGGACCCGCGCTACGCGGCGGTCCGCCGGGCCCTCGCCGCGTCGCTCGACGACCTGATCGCCCAGGAACCTGTCCCGGCCGTGCCCTGACGCTAGACTGCCCCATCGTGCAGGAGCCGTCGGGTCCCCTCATCCGTCCCGCCGGCCCGCGCCGTCCGTCGCGTCAGC
This sequence comes from Actinomycetota bacterium, assembly GCA_035550775.1. Classification (GTDB taxonomy): domain Bacteria; phylum Actinomycetota; class UBA4738; order UBA4738; family HRBIN12; genus JAOUEA01. The sequence goes on from DASZOO010000118.1 coordinate 4,960, forward strand.
AGCTCGCTCGCCGGCGGACGTTCGCGGCGCTGATCATGGTGCTGATCGTTGCGCTGGTGTGGTTCCTGTGGCCGAGCGGCGACGAGGGCTCCCGGCAGGCGGGCGGTCGGAGCCCGAGCGGCAACGGCGGCGACGGAGGCAGAGGAGGGAACAACGTCGCCGGCGCCGACGACGACGCGGGGGTGGTCGTGCCGGGCGAGAACCCGATCGAGCACGTGATCTTCCTCGTGAAGGAGAACCGGAGCTTCGATCACTACTTCGGGCGGTACCCGGGGGTCGAGGGGGCGACCTCAGGGAAGACGATGGACTGCTCGACGTTCGCGGATGCCGGGAAGGTCAAGCTCAAGGACGCGCCCCTCGTGCAGCCGCACGATCTCGGCCATGCGTTCTATCCGGGCTTGCTGGCGATCAACGGCGGCAAGATGAACGGCTACAACTGCATCGCCCTCGGCGAGGATCTCGCCGGCTACTCCCAGTACGACCGAGGCAGCTTGCCCGCGTACTGGGCATACGCCGACCGGTTCGTGATCGCCGATCACTTCTTCACGTCGATGTACGGGCCGACGTTCCCCGAGCACCTGTACACGGTGGCTGCACAGAGCTACGGCATCGTGGACAACAAGTCCACGACGAATACCGAGGGCAACTACTGCGACGATCCGACGGAGTACACGCAGCGGTTCCCGATCGAGGATCTCACCGCCGCCGACGTCAAGCGCATCATGCGCCTCGAGGAGAACATCACGAAGGGCGGCCCGCCCACGGGACAGCTGCTGAAGATCGCCCAGTACTGGGAGAGCACGCGCACCTGCATCAACATCAAGGTGATCCAGGATCAATTGGAGCGCCAGAACGTCAGTTGGAAGTACTACGCCTTGCCCGACAAGTGGATGAACGCGCTCCAGGCGATCCGTCACGTGCGATTCGGCGACATGTGGAACAAGGTGCAGGACCCTGAGACGATCCTGCAGGATCTCAAGCGGGATTCCCTGCCGGCCGTGTCGTGGCTGATCCCGCCCGAAGGGCAGCCCAATGAGCATCCCGGCTCGGGCACGAACGTCTGCGAGGGAGAGAACTGGACCGTGGAGTACCTGAACGCGATCCAGCGGAGCGCCGCCTGGCCGAACACGGCGGTGGTCATCGTCTGGGACGACTTCGGCGGCTTCTACGACCACCTCCCCCCGCCCCACTACGACATCATGGGGCTCGGACCCCGGACGCCCGCGCTGATCATCTCGCCCTGGACGCGTCGCGGTGACAATCCCGACGGAGGGGCGGTCGACGACAACGTGTACGAGTTCTCCTCGGTCCTGAAGTTCATCGAGGAGTTGCACGGGCTGAAGCCGATGACCGATCGTGATGCTCGTGCCGATCCCCTCACGGGCGCGTTCGATTTCACGGGGGAGCCTCGGCTCGACCCGCTGATCCTCGAGCCGCGCGACTGCCCGGTCTCGTGACTCGCCGAAGCGGGTCGCTCGCGGCGCGTCGACCGTTCCGCTCGGCCCTCGTGGTAGTGCTGGCGCCACTGGTGCTGGCGGCCGCCGACCCCGCCGGCGACACGGTCCCGTGCCCGGCCGTGCCCGGCGGGTCCGCTTCGCTCGGTGGGTCCCGGGTCCCCGACCTCGTGCACGCCGAGGGACAGATCGTCGAGCTCGGAACCTCGATCCGGTTCACCCTCCGTTTCGCGCAGCCGCTGGTCGTGCCCGACGCGCGCGGGCACCCCTTCCGCGTCGACATCGTGCTGTTCGATCCCGAGGTACCGGCCGTCGACGCCGGGCTCTACCGCGACGTCAACCGCATCCTCCGCTACGACGCGGTGATCGAGCCGGTGACCACGACGCTCTTGCTCCCGGAAGCCGGCCAGAGTCGCTTCCTCCCCCCGACGATCGAGGGCGACACGATGGTCCTGCAGGTGCCCGGTCGCACGGTCGTCGCCGACGAGGACGAGACCGGTACCTCCCCCGGTCTCGACCAGCTTCGGTGGGGCGTGGTCGTCCGAGACGAGGGCGCGTGCGATCTGCTGGGGAAGGGCCGGCCTCGAGAGGCGCTCGTGCGTGCGGCGGACGTGTCTCCACCCGGCAGCGCCGCCGACCCGGTTCGCACCGATGCAGCGCCGGCACGGTGGCCCTGGTCCCTCGTCGTGACCGCGGCGGCGGTCGGGTCGATCCTGGTCCTCGGCTACGTGTTCCTTCGACGACGCAGCGCGCGGTAGTCGGGGTCGGCGGCCCTCGGGCCGTGCTCGCCGAGCTGCCAGAGCAGCCGGTTCATGCCGCGGGTTCCGCGTTCACGAACCGTGCGCACGCGGTCGAGGTCGAGCACCTCGCTGATGAGCTCCTCGCCCGAGCTCCCCTCGAACAGCACGCGGCCCTCGGGGTCGACGCCGATGGATCGTCCGCCGCCGACGTCGAGCGCGCCGTTCACGTTCAGCACGTAGCACTGGTTCGCGATCGCGTTCGCGCGAGCGAGCACCAGCTCCTCCTCGCGGTCGGGCGTGCTCGTGAGCGTCGGGTGCAGCAGCACCTCCGCGCCGCCCAGGGCGAGCGAGCGAGGCACCTCCGGGAACCAGCCGTCGTAGCAGATCAGTATGCCGGCTCTGCCGATGCGCGGGAGGTCGACGACCGGCGCCGGCGCGGATCCGGGGGTCGTGCTCTCGAACGGCATCCACGGGAAGAGCTTGCGGTAGCTCACCGCCAGCCTCCCGTCGGGCGCGAACAGCAGGGCGGTGTTGTAGGTCCTACCTCCGGCAGCCTCGTAGATCGATCCTGCCTGGATCCAGCGACGGACGCGGCGTGCCACCGTGGCGATGCGCTCGGTGAGAGGCCCTGGCACGCGGTGACGGTTCTCCGCGATCGGCACGTGCGTGCGGAACGGCATCTCGCCGGCGAGGAACAGCTCGGGGAACAGGTAGAGCTGCGCCCTCGGGAACGATCCTCGGATCGTGCGCACCTCATCGACGAACTTCTCGAACGTGCCTTCGGGGTCCCCGCCGACCGGCGAGACCTGCGCACCGACGACGTGCAGGAGTCGCGTCATGGTCGGCAACGCTAGCAGCGACCGTCGAGGTCGGCTTCGCCGGTCAGACCGACGCCGGCTCGCCAGCGCTCGGAGTGCCGAGCTCACCTGCCGAGGGCTCGACCGGTGCCGGAGGCTCGATCCAACGCGCGTCGGGAAGGCCGTTCGCGATCTGCTCCCGCCACCACTGCTGCCCTGCCTCGGGCAACGTGTAGATCGGGTCGAAGTACACGTACTCGCGGCTGAGCGCCTCGGGGTCGTCGAACTCGATGCCGGTGCGGTAGTTCTTCGTCCACGTCGAGATGCCGCGTTCTCGGTCGTAGGTCTCGAGCATGTGCACCCACCGCTTCCCGACGAACGGCACGTCGCAGATCACCCGCGGTGTGGCGAACCCCGGCATGTACCCGAGCAGCTGGTATTGCAGGTCTTGGGCCTCCGCCACGGAGGTCCGCCAGTGCTCGGCGTTGGGGATCATGTCGCACATGTAGAAGTAGTAGGGCATGATCTTCGCGTGATCGAGGAGCATGAAGCAGAGCTCCAGCAGATCGCCCGGTGAGGTGTTCACGCCGCGAAGCAGCACCCCCTGGTTGCGCACGTCGCGGAAGCCCGAGTCGAGCACCATCCGAGCCGCGTCGCCGACGAGTGGCGTCACCTGCTGGGCGCAGTTGACATGGGTGTGCAACGCGATGTCGACACCGCGTTCGTTCGCGCGGGCACCCATGCGCGCGAACGCCTCCTTCACGTCGTCTTGCAGGAAGTGCTGGGGGATGCCCATCAGGCCCTTCGTCGCGAGGCGGATGTCGCGGATGTTCTCGATGTCGAGCAGCGACATCACGAAGCCCTCGAGCCGCTTGATCGGCACGTTGGCCATGTCGCCACCGCTCACGACGACGTCGCGCACCTGCGGGGTCTTCCGCAGGTACTCGAGCATCAGGTCCCAACGCTCGTTCTGCTTGACCTCGAACTTGTACTTGAGCACCTGGAGCGTGTCGTTGCCGACCAGATCCATGCGCGTGCAGTGACCGCAGTACTGCGGGCACGTCGGGATCAGCTCGGCGAGCACCTTGGTCGGGTAGCGGTGCGTCAGTCCCTCGACGGCCCACATGTCGGCTTCGTGCAGCGAGTCCCGGGAGGCCATCGGATGCGATGCCCACTCCGTCTCCCGGTCGCTGAACGCCGGCGCCATATACCGGCGGACGCGGTCGTTGCGGAGGTCCTCGACCTCCATCGTGTTGATCATCTGGGGCGGGATCAGCATCGACATCGTCGCGCGCTCTTCCTGATCGCGCCGGATGTCCTCGAGCAGATCCTCGGTGAGGAAGCCGCCGAGCGCCTCGGAGAACTCCTTGAGGTTCTTCACCGAGTGGGCACGTTGCCACTGCGCCGACTCCCACTGCTCCTTGGCGACGTCGCGGTATCCGGGCAGGCGGGTCCAATCGGGCTCGACGTACTCCCGCTGCAGCGGATAGCGGAACGGCTGCTCCGTGGCATGGGCGATGGCCTCACGATGGGCGGGGCGGACGGTGCTCGGGTTGTCTGCGGGGCTCACGGGGCCACCTCCTGCGTACGCTCGGTGGGCGTCTAGGGCGCAGGGACGCCGACGTTCGATCGAGAGCTATCCAGGATAGCCGAAGGATGTCCGGTGGAGCACGCTCGAAACCGAAGGATATTCGGTTCGGGGCGATGGCGGTCGGTCAGCGCCGGCCGCCGCCACGCCGGTTGTCGTCGCGGCGTGGACGGCGTTCGATACGGACCTCGGGCGCTGCCTTCGGCAGGCGCGCCTTCAGGGGCGCGTGGCCCGTGCGCTCGAACGTGACCATCACGTGGTCGGTGCGCTGCTGTCGGTCGAGCTCGCGCCAGCCGTTGGCGAGCAGATGCTTCTGCCGGTTCGAGGCGGTCTTGCGGAGTCTGTCGGTGCCGGGCACCTTCACGTACAAGCGCTCGTGCAGGATCTCTCGGTAATCAGCCATGTCGGCACAGGGTAGCAGGCGTCAAGACGCCCCCGGCCTGCGCCGATAGCAGGGGAGATGGAGGCTCCCATGGCTCGGGGTGAGGCCGTGCTGGGCGCGGACGCCTTCGCGGCGGAGACGTTGCGTCGGGGGGACGGCGACACCGCAGATCGGCTGCACGAGGTGCTCTCGCACCTCGGTGCCGCCGTGGGCGTGTCCCGAGCCTATTTGTTCCAGAACGTCCGAGACCCACAGGGCCGACTGTGGATGGACCTGCTCGCGGAGTGGGACGCCCCGGGCATCGCCCCCCTCTTCGAGGACCCCGGCAACCACCTCCACCCCTACACACCGACGTTCACGCGGCGTATCGAGCGGTACTGGCGGGGCGAGGAGCTGCCCGAGCCCGTTCGAACGATGCCGGAGGCCGAGCGCGAGGTACTCGAGCGCGAGGGTGTTCGATCGACGCTGACGGTGCCGGTGTTCGTGCACGACGAGTGGTGGGGGTACGTCGGCTTCGACGATTGCGACGACGAACGGGTCTGGAGCGCGTCCGAGGTCGACGCATTGCGAGCGATCGCTGGGGCGCTCGGCGTGTCCTTCGGCCGAGAGGTGATCGAGGGGGAGGAACGCCTCGAGGAGGATCGCTACCGGTCGATGGTCGAGCACGGACCGGCGGTGAGCTACATCGATGCTACCGACGACAACGCGTCCACGATCTTCATCAGTCCGCAGATCGAGGCCCTACTCGGGTACTCCCCGAAGGAGTGGACCGACGACGAGGAGCTGTGGCCCGCGTTGCTGCACCCCGACGACCGAGCGCGGGCTCTGGCCGAGAACGAACGGCACAACGAGACCGGGGAGCCGTTCAGCTTGGAGTACCGGATGTTCCACCGCGACGGGCACGTGGTCTGGGTTCACGACGAGGCCAAGATCGTGCGGGATGAACGTGGCGTTCCTCGGTTCTCCCACGGTGTGATCATGGATATCTCCGAGCGTAAGCGCGGTGAGGAGAACGTGGCGTTCCTCGCCTACCACGACGAGCTCACCGGACTGCCCAGCCGGTCGATGTTCGATGAGCTGCTCGATCTGTCGATCGCGCGCGCTCGCCGGCACGACGGAGCCGTAGCGGTGATCGCGGTCGATGTCGACGACTTCCGGCTCGTGAACGATTCCCTCGGTCACGCGAGCGGTGACGAGGTGCTCAAGGTGGTCGCCGATCGACTCCGCGAGGCGTCACGCGAGACCGACCTGGTCGCACGCCGCGGCGGCGACCAGTTCCTGATGCTGATGGCGGACCTCGATCGCGATTCGGGTGGCGAGATGGAGGCCGCCGTCGTGCGAGCCGAGACGACGGCTCGACGCGTTCGGGACGCGATGATCGCGCCCATCTCGATCGCCGGCACGGAGATCTACGTCTCGGTGAGCATGGGTATCAGCCTGTTCCCTCAGGATGCGGAGGACGCCAACGACCTGCAGCGCAATGCGGAAGCGGCGATGTACGAGTCCAAGAAGGCCGGGCCGGGTGGGTTCGCGATCTCGGCGAGAGGCGCGTCGGACTCGAGCGCGAAGCTGCAGTTCGTCACCCGGTTGCGCAAGGCCGTTGACAGCCAGCGCTGGACCCTGCACTACCAGCCGGTGATCGAGCTCGCATCGGGCCGCATGGTGGGAGTGGAGGCGCTGATCCGCTGGATCGAGCCCGATGGCACGATGGTGCCGCCGAACGAGTTCATCCCGCTCGCGGAGGAACTGGGGCTGATCGAGCTGATCGGTGACTGGGTCGTGCGGGAGCTCGTGTACCAAGCGCAGGCATGGTGTGAGCTCGACATCGACCTCGAGATCGGCTTCAACCTCTCGCCCCGCCAGTTCTGGCAGCCTGATCTCGCCGCCCGCATCCTGACCCGGATCGTCGACGGCGGTGTCGACCCGGCACGGGTCCTGGTCGAGATCACCGAGAGCTCGGCCATGATGGATCCCGACCGCGCTCAGGAGATCCTCTGGGAGCTGCACCGAGGCGGCCTGCGCATCGCGATCGACGACTTCGGCACCGGGTATTCCTCGTTGTCGAGGCTCCGCGAGATGCCGGTCGACGTGCTGAAGATCGACCGGTCGTTCGTGAGCGGGGTGGGGGCCGACGAGCAGTCCGCGAGCATCGTCGGCGCCTTCCTGGAGCTCGCGCGTGGGCTCGGCATGACCACGCTCGCGGAAGGCATCGAAACCGTCGAGGAGCTCGGGTTCCTTCGCGAGCGTGAGTGCATGCTCGGACAGGGGTTCCTCTTCTCGAAGCCAGTGCCGCCGGAGGAGATCATCGCGTACGCGTTCGGGGGAGTGCCTCTCGCTCAGCCGGCGAAACGGTAGCGCACGGGCGCTCGAGCAGCGAAGCCGGCGCGCACGGGGAACGACTTCCTATCGCAGCTCCTGCCGGATGCGATCGGCGATCGACGCCGCGTCGATGCCGGCCCAGGTCCGCAGCTCGTCAGGGGTGCCGGAGCCCGGCATGTCTCGGATGCCCAGCTTCACGACGCGACCGGTGAGCGTTCCCGTCTCGGCGAGCGCGTCGAGCACGGCATCGCCCAGCCCCCCCTCGACGCGGTGGTCTTCGACCACGACGACCAGTCCGGTCTGTTCGAGAGCCTGACGCAGCGTGTCGCGATCGATCGGCTTCACGCAGTATGCGTCGATCACCCGAACCGACATCCCATCCGATGCGAGTGCATCGGCCGCCGCGAGGCTCTCGCGCAGCGTGACCCCCGCCCCCACCAGGGTGGCGACGTCGTCGTCGGAGCTGCGCAACGTCTTGGACCCTCCGATCGGGAACTCCTGGTCGGCGTCGTAGATCACCGGTGTCGCCTCGCGGGTGGTTCGCATGTACGAGATGCCGGGGAGATCGCACATCGACGCCACGAGCTTCACGGTCGCGGTTCCGTCGGCCGGATAGAGCACGGTCGACGAGTGCAGTGCCCTGAACATCGCGAGGTCCTCGACGGCCATCTGGGAGGGGCCGTCCTCTCCGATCGACACGCCGGCGTGCGATCCGCACAGGCGGAGGGAGGCTCGGCTGATCGCCCCCATGCGCACCTGGTCGTAGGCGCGAGTGAGGAACGCCCCGAAGGTCGCCGCGAACGCGGTCTTGCCGAGGACCTGCAGTCCCGTCTGAGCGCCGACGAGGGCTTGCTCAGCGATGTACATCTCGATGAAGCGCTCCGGGGCGACGGCCTGGAAGTCCTCGGTGTGCGTGGAGTTGCCGACCTCGCCGTCCATCACCACCAGGTCCGGGCGGTGTCCCGCGAGCCATGCGAGCGCCTCGCCGAACGCCTTCCTGGTCGGGATCGGCTCGGTGTACACGGGGGCCGGTTCTGCGCGCAGCTCACCAAGCTCCAAGGGCTTGATGTCGGGAGGCGAGGGTGGTCTGACGGTCAACGACCGGATACCGCCGAGCTCCTCGATCGCCTGCGCGGCCTGGTCCCGCGACAAGGCCTTGCCGTGCCAGCCCTCTTGGTCGGCCAGGAACGAGACCCCGTGACCCTTCTCGGTGCGCGCCACGATCAACGCGGGTCCGTCGGTGTCGATCGCATCGATGAAGGCCGAGTCGATCGCCGCGACGTCGTGCCCGTCGATCTCGATCGTGCGCCAGCCGTAGGACTGCGCGCGTCGAGCGAACAGGTCCCCGTTCCACTCGTGCATCGTCGGACCACGCTGGCCCAGTCGGTTCATGTCGAGGATCGCCACGAGGTCCTCGGTCTGGTGGAACGCCGCTGCCTCCATGGCCTCCCAGACCGAACCCTCGGAAGCTTCCGAGTCGCCCACGAGCACGAACACCCGGCCGCCGGTGCCGTCCAGACGCATCGCGAGCGCCATGCCGAGCCCGACGGCGAGCCCCTGGCCGAGGGAGCCGGTGGCGACGTCGACCCAGGGGAGCTCGGGCACCGGCGCGGGATGCCCCTGGATCGGCGACCCGAAGCGCCGCAGCGTGAGCAGCTCCTCGTCGGAGATCGCGCCGATCGCCTTCAGGGTCGCGTACAGAGCGGGCGCGGCGTGTCCCTTGGACATCACGAACCGGTCGTTCGCCGGCGATCTCGGATCCTCGACGTCGTACCGCAGGTGGCTCGCGTACAGCACGGCCAGCAGGTGCGCGCACGACAGCGACGACGTCGGATGGCCCGAGCCTGCCTCGGTCGTGCAACGGATGCTGTCGACACCGATCTGTGCGGCGAGGTCGTTCCAGAGCTGGATCCGGTCGTCCATCGTCTCCCCCTGTCGACCATTCGGAACCTCGTGGATGCCGGGAAGCGTACCGAGCGCGTGTGGTCGGTCGCCATCGAAGGAACGACGACGAGGCTGCCTTCGAGCTCCGGAGGAACCGTTACCCTTCGGTGCAGATGAGCAGCTCCACCCCCACGTTCCACGATCTCGGTGTCTCCGACGCCGTCGTCGACACGCTCGCCGCCCGTGGCATCGAGGCGCCGTTCCCGATCCAGGTCATGGTCATCGAGGACGCCACGGCCGGGCGCGACACCTTGGCGAAGTCGAAGACCGGATCGGGCAAGACGCTCGGGTTCGCGATCCCGATCGTCGAACAGCTCGATCCCGAGTCTCGGCGTCGCCCCGAGGCGCTCGTGCTCGTGCCCACCCGCGAGCTCGCAACGCAGGTGCGCGACGACTTCGCCGACATCGCCAGGGCGAAGCACCTGAAGGTGAAGGCGGTCTACGGCGGCACTCGCGTCAGCGAGCAGTCCAAGGGGGTCGGGGACGTCCACATCTTGATCGCGACGCCGGGACGCCTCGACGATCTGGCTCAGCGCAAGATGGTGCGCCTCGACGGCGTGCGCATCTTCGTGCTCGACGAGGCAGACCGCATGCTCGACATGGGCTTCCAGCCGCAGGTCGATCGCATCGTGCGGCGGCTGCCGAGGGAACGACAGACGATGTTCTTCTCCGCCACGCTCGACGGAGCGGTCGGGCGCATCGCCGAGGTGTACACGCGGAACCCCGTCCGTCACGAGATCGAATCCGACAGCCAGACCGTCGAGGAAGCCGACCATCGCTTCGTCCCGGTGGGGGCCCACCAGAAGCTCTCGAAGCTGATCGAGCTCGCGCGGGATGAGGAGCCCGACGGGCTCACGCTCGTGTTCGTGAACACGAAGCGGGCCGTCGACTCGCTCGCGCGGCAGCTGCGGGGCCAGGGTGTGCCCGCCGTCACGATGCACGGTGACATGACCCAGCAGGCCCGTGAACGGGCGCTGCGGCGGTTCGAGGACAAGCACGTCGGTGTGTTGATCGCGACCGATGTGGCCGCCCGAGGCCTCGACCTCGACGACATCACCCTCGTCGTCAACTACGACCCGCCGCAAGATGACAAGGGGTTCGTCCACCGGGTCGGTCGCACGGCTCGAGCGGGCAAAGGGGGCACGAGCGTCACGCTGGTGACCCCCGACCAGCTGGGTGACGTGAGCCGCATGGCTGCCCGCCTCGACCTGCACGAGGAGTTCGAGCAGGAAGGCATGAAGGTGGCTCCGCCCCGCACGGTCTTCAGCGGCGGGGCGCGCGGGCGGCGGTCCGGCCTGCAGGGGCCGAAGCGCCGGCGTTAGGCGGCCGAGCCGCCTCCGCCCTCGTGCACCTCGAGGTCGGCCCGACGGTGCATCGCCAGGATGTCGCCGGGAGGCACCGGTCGCGAGAAGAAGTAGCCTTGACCGAGCGCGCACCCTCGGTCGACGAGGAATCGCCACTCTCCCTCCGTCTCGATGCCCTCGGCGAGCGGGGTCATGCCGAGGCTCTCGGCGAGCGAGATCATCGCCGACACCATGCTGGCCGAGTCGCGATCGTGGTCGACCTCTCGGATGAACGAACCGTCGATCTTCAGGATGTCCACCGGCATGTGCTTCAAGCGGGCGAGCGAGGAGTAGCCCGTGCCGAAGTCGTCGATCGCGAGCTTCAGCCCGCGGTCGTGGATCTCGGCGAGCACCTCGATCGTGCGGTCGGGTTCGGTCATCGCCGTCGATTCGGTGATCTCGACCGTCACCCTCGAGGGGTCCACGCCTGCGATCGCGATGGGCGCGACCATCTTCTCGACGAGGTCGGGCTGCCAGAGCTGACGCGGTGACAGGTTGAATCCGAGTTCCAGCTCGAGTCCTTCTGCCCGCCACTGCGCGTCCTGCCGGCAGATCTCCTCGACCACCCAATCACCGATCGCCTCGATCAGGCCCATCTCCTCGGCGAGCGGGATGAACTCTCCGGGTGGCACGAGGCCCCCGCTCGGCTCCGGCCAGCGGATCAGCGCCTCGACACCGAGCATGCGACCGGAGGCGAGGTCGATCAGTGGCTGATAGTGCAGCATCCACTGCTTCTGCTCGACGGCCTTGCGCAGGCGCGTCGACATCGACAGTCTGGTCATCCCGTCGCCCGACTCCCTCGTGTGCACGACGATCTTGCCGGGCCCGAGCTTCTTGGATTCGAACATCGCGGTCTCGGCGTGCCTCAACAACGTGACCGCGTCCGGGGCGTCGTTCGGGAACACCCCGATGCCCTGGCTCGCGGTGAGGTACAGCTCGGTGCCCGCGATCTTGAACGGAGCCCGCATCGCTTCCTGGATGCGGACCGACACCGCCTCCGCGGCGATCGAACCGCCGTCCTGGCCGCCCGGCACCGGCGGGGTCATGTCGAGATCGGCGAGCAGCACGAGGAACTCGTCGCCTCCCGGCCGGGCAACCAGATCGGTGTCCCGCGTGGCCTCTCGGATGCGTGTGGCGAGCACCTTGATGAGCTCGTCGCCCGTTTCGTGCCCGAGCGAGTCGTTCACCAGCTTGAAATCGTCGAGGTCGACCGAGATCACCGCCACGCCGAGCCCGTTGCGGCGAGCGCGTGCGAGCGAGAGACCGAGCAGCTCGTCGAACATCGCCCGGTTGGGCATGTCGGTCAGCTTGTCGTGGTACGCGAGATAGGCGATGTGCTCCTCGGCGGCCTTGCGCTCGGTGATGTCGAGCATCACGCCCTGGATCTGGCTCGGCCTCCCGTCGTCGCCGGGCAGGACGATGGCGGAGTCACGGAACCACACCACCCGGCCATCACGAGCGACCAATCGGTACTCGTAGACGAACGGCTCACCGAGCGCTCGCCCCCGCAGGTAGGTCTCGACCGCGCGTTCCCGGTCCTCCGGGTGCAGCATGCGTGCCCACAGGTCGGGATCCGCCACGTATTCCTCGGCCGAGAAGCCGAGCAACGTCTCGATCTGCGGACTCACGTAGGTGGTGGTCATGAGGTCGTCGGCCACGTCGACGTAGACGATCGCCGGGATCTGTTCGACGAGCGCGCCGTACTTCGTGCGAGCGTCCTGCAACTGTCCGCGCGTGGAGACGTCGTCGGTGACGTCGCGCATCAGGCCGAGCCAGTACATCGGAGCACCGTGCTCGTCCCGGATGGGCACGCTCTCCTCGCTGATCCACACGACCCGGCCGTCACGATGGATCGCCCGGTACTGGGCTCGATACGGCTCGAGGGTCCGAGCGGCGTGGTCGCTTTCCGCCACCACGCGCTCGCGGTCGGAGGGATGGATCAGCTCAACCCAGCTATCTTTGCAGCGCAACCATTCCTCTCGAGACACCCCCAGCAAGGACTCGATGCTGGGGCTGACGTCGATCATGGCGTCGTCGGCCCCTACCCCGTCGATGTAGATCACGGCAGGCAGGCTGTCGATGATGCCGCGGTACCGAACCTCCAGGTCGCGCAGTTGCGCATGCAGGTCCGACACGCCGCCGTCGACACCGGGCGCGGACTCGGGCCTCGCGGGGAAGAACCCCCCTCGGGTGGGCGATGCGTCGGTCGTCTGGCTCGCTCGATCGTGGATGGTCACGCTGCCTGCCGTTCTGCACGTGCGAATCGCCGGACCCCCGTCCGACCCTGTGTACATCGGCGAGAGCGCCGAACGGCTTGAATGCTTTGCCCCGCTGTCGGTCAAGCGGTTTGGCGGCGAGGGCCACACGGAGAGCGCTCCTCGGTGGGACGGACGTGCGACACTGAGCCGTATGCGTTGGTCTGTGACGCGGGTCGGGGCATGGTTGAGGGCGAGGCGTCGCCGCGCGGCGGAGCGTCAGGCGGCCGCCGACGAGACGTCGCGACGACTCGGACGCCAGGTCGAGCCGCTTCCTCGAGATCTCGGTCCCGGGAAGCCCTCCAAGCGCACCTGAGGGCTCCTCGAGCCCCCGCCTCGAGCCTCGGCGGGTCGAGACGCCGAGCGGCCCGTTCCGTCGTTCGGCCGTCGTGGACGCTCCCGACCGCCGGAACGGCTCCGGCGCAGGGTACCCTTCGAGCGTGACCGGACGGATGCGGGCGCTGCGGAAGACCGGCCGGGGACCGGGCGCCGAGCTCGTCGAGATCCCGATCCCGTCGCCCGGCGACGACGAGGTGCTCGTGCGCGTGCACGCCGCGTCGATCTGCGGCACCGACCTGCACATGCTCGAATGGAACGAATGGGCGGACGGACGCATCGCCACCGTTCCCATGACGTTCGGACACGAGGTCGCCGGCACTGTGCACGCGGTCGGTGACGAGGTGCATCATCTGCAGCCCGGCGTCTTCGTCGCCGCGGAGACCCACATCGCCTGCGGGCACTGTTCGACGTGCCAGACGGGGCGCGCCCACATCTGCGAGAACCTCCGCATCCTCGGGGTCGACACCGAGGGTGCGTTCGCCGAGTACGTGGTCGTTCCCTCCCAGAACGCGTGGGTCGTCGGCGAGGGGATCGACCCAGATGTCGCGTCGATCATGGAACCGTTCGGCAACGCCGTGCACGCGACGTTCGGAACCGGGGGCGGGGAGGACATCGCGACGAACTCCGTCGCGGTGATCGGCTGCGGTCCGATCGGCATGTTCGCCGTCGGCGTCGTGCGAGCGCTCGGCGCGTTCGAGGTGATCGCGATCGAGCCGAACGAGTATCGGCGTCGGAAGGCCGCCGAGATGGGTGCCGACGTGCTGTGCGACCCGACCGAGGTCGACCCGGTCGAGGCGGTGCTGCGCCAGACGAACGGTGTCGGCGTGGAGGTCGTGCTGGAGATGAGCGGCAACGGTCGCGCGATCGACCAGGGCACCCGCATGCTGGCCCGAGGGGGGCGGATGTCGCTGCTCGGGCTGCCCGACGCGTCCGTCACGCTCGATCTGAACGATCAGGTGATCTTCAAGGAGGCACGGCTGCAGGGCATCACCGGCCGGGAGATGTTCCGCACCTGGCAGCAGACCACCACCTTGTTGTCGACCGGCAGGGTCGACGTCACCCCGGTGATCACGCACCGGTTCCCCCTGGATCGGTGGCGCGAGGCGTTCGATGTGACCGCGTCCGGAACGTCGGGGAAGGTGATCCTCGTTCCGAGCGGGGAGTAAGCTCCCGCCCGGCCCGAGGGCGCGATGGCAGCTGAGGAGGGAACCAGGTGACGACCGGCGCGCTCGACTATCTCAAGGACGAGCTGGCGACGCTCGAACGAGACGGGTTGCTCCTCCATCCCCGCACCCTTGAGGGACCGCAGGGTGCCAGAGCGCGCTACGACGGTCGCGATGTCATCAACCTCGCGTCGAACAACTACCTGGGACTCGCGAACCATCCGCGACTGAACGAGGCGGCCTGTCGCGCGGCGATGGAGTTCGGCGCCGGGTCGGGGGCGGTTCGCACGATCGCGGGGCAGATGACGATGCATCGCGAGCTGGAATCGAGGTTCGCCGCGTTCAAGCATGCGGATGCTGCGCTGATGTTCCAATCGGGGTTCACGTCGAACGCGGGGACGGTGGCGGCGATCCTCACGAAGGAGGACGTGATCGTCTCCGACCGGTTGAACCACGCGTCGATCATCGACGGAGCCCGGCTCTCGCGCGCCGAGATCGCGGTCTTCGATCACCGAGATGCCGACCACGCCGACCGGCTGCTCGGTGAGACGGCACGGGACGGACGGCGGCAGCTCCTGATCACCGACGGGGTGTTCTCGATGGACGGGGATATCGCGCCCCTGCCCGACCTCGTCGAGGTCGCCGAGCGACACGGCGCGATCATGATGGTCGACGACGCGCACGCGAGCGGGGTGCTCGGCACGGGGGGAGCCGGCACGGTCGATCACTTCGGCCTGCACGGGCGGGTGGACATCCAGGTCGGCACGCTCTCGAAGGCGATCGGCGTGCTCGGTGGGTTCATCGCCGGGCCCGCCCACCTCATCGAATGGCTGCAGAATCGAGGGCGTCCGTACCTGTTCTCGACGAGCGCGCCACCGCCGGTGGTGGCCGCTTGCATCACCGCGCTCGACGTGCTGGCCGACGAGCCCGACCGGCTCTCACGATTGTGGTCGAACACCGAGATGTTCAAGGCCGGGTTGCACGAGCTCGGCTTCGACACCGGCGACAGCGAGACCCCGATCACCCCGGTGATCACCGGGGACGAGGAACGCACCCAGACGTTCGCCGTGAAGCTGTTCGAAGAAGGCGTGTTCTGCCCGGCGATCGTCTTCCCGACCGTGGGGAAGGGCTCGGCACGGGTCCGGACGATCGTGACGGCCGATCACACCGAGGACGATCTCCTGACGGCCCTGGACGTGTTCGGCCGGGTCGGCGCTCAACTGGGTCTGCGCTGAGCCGGTGATCGGCTCGCCGGGGCCTCGACCCTGGCTTGAATGCCGGCCAGCAGCAGGTCGAGACCGAATTCGAACTGCTCGTCCGGATCGCATTCCGCCAGGTGCGGTAGCGCGGCCACGATGCACGGGAGCCGATCGGGAGGCAGGAAAGACGCGGATGCCTCGCCTGGCCGTTCGGCGGGTGCGGTTCCGAGGTCGAGGGTCTTCCCACCGCGGGATGTGCCGGCCGAGAACATCGCCCCGACCTCCATCATCACCACGCCCATGATGTACCCCCCGATCACGTTGAATACGAGGACTCCCGTGCGGATGTCCATGCCCGCGCCGGTGATCGCGCGGAGTGCGAACTCCATCGGCATCAGGGACTCGAGATCGGTCATCGGCCGCTGTCGTTCGGCCCACAGTGCGATCACGTTGGGATGTGCTCGCAGCACCCGGCGCCACTCACGAGCCCCGTCGCGGGCGACCTCGATCCACGGCCGGTCCTCGTCCGGGTAGCGGAACTCACACATGACTCGCGCGCAGATGCCGTCGAGCAGGTCTTCCTTGTCACGGACGTGGTGGTAGAGCGACATCGCCTCGACACCCACGTCGCGAGCGACTCGCCGCATCGACACCGCATCGAGGCCTTCCTGGTCCATGACGTGGAGCGCGGCTTCCACGATGCGGTCACGGGTGAGCGGCTCCCTGAGCGGAGCGTTGGCGCTCAGCCTGCGCTTGGTCTTCGACATCGTGCCCCTGTTTCTCGAACGTTCGCCTGATCAGGGTTGACAGGCTTACGCTGTATGTCTACCCTCCGTACACCGTAAGCGTACACCGTATGTCGATGCGTCGGCGGAGCCGGCGGTGGAAGGGGGAACACGCGGGATGCGCATCAATCCCGAATCGGTTGCGAGGGCGAGCAGTCGCCACCCCGGCAGGACGGTCACGGTCTGGTTCCTGGTCCTGGTGGCCGGCATCGCCGCGGCGGCGACGTTGCTGGGACCGGCGCTCACGACGGACTTCGACTTCACGAACGTCCCCGAGGCCAAGCGCGCCCAGCTACTCCTCGAAGAACGACAGCTCGAAGAGGACATCGTCACCGAGACATTCGTGGTGACGACCGAGTCCGAGGCAGGCGTCGAGGATCCGGCGTTCGCCGATGAGGTGAACCGATTGCTCTCCGATCTTCAGGCGCTCGGCCCCGGCGTCGTGTCGTCCGTGCCCGAGGCGTTCCCGATGTCCGACGAGGCAGCCGCAGACCCACGCGTGGCCGCACTCGGTCCGATCCCGTCGGAAGACGGCGGGGCCGTGCTGTTCACGGCGGTCCTCGCCGGTGAGATCGACGATGCCTCCGCGCACGCGCTCGAGATCGACGCCGTCCGCGAAGCCCATTCGGGCGACGGCATCGAGACGTTCCAACTCGGACAGGTGAGCTCCTCGGAGGACTTCAAGCGCATCTCGGAGGAGGATCTGCGCTTCGGTGAGGGCATCGGCGTGCTCGCGGCCATCATCGTGCTGATCGTGGTGTTCGGTGCCGTCGTGGCCGGCGTGACGCCGATCGTGATGGGGATCTTCTCGATCGCGGTCACCCTGGGCATCGTTGGGCTGTTCGGCACCGTCTGGAACTTCAGCTTCTTCACGCCGAACCTGATCTCGATGATGGGCCTCGCGGTCGGCATCGACTACTCGTTGTTCATCGTCTCCCGATACCGTGAGGAGCGATCGAAGGGACGCGAGAAACTCGACGCGATCGCGATGTCGGGCGCCACGGCGAACCGCGCCGTCTTCTTCAGCGGGCTGACCGTGGTGCTCGCGCTCGCCGGCATGCTCCTCGTGCCGACCACGATCTTCCGCAGCTTGGCCGGCGGCGCCATCATCGTCGTCCTGGTGTCGGTCGCCGCGTCGATGACGCTGCTGCCGGCCATCCTGGCCATGCTGGGTGACAAGATCAACGCCGGGCGCATCTTCGGGCGCAATCGTTCGATCGAGCACGGCCGTGCCGGTGGCTTCTGGGATCGCGTCACGCGCGGGGTCATGGGCCGGCCGGTGGTGTGGCTGGTCCTCGCGGGGGGTCTCCTCGTCGTGCTCTCGTTGCCGTACTGGCTGCAGGGCCATCCCGAGGACGACGGCCAAGGCATCAAGACCGGGCTCGCCGGCATCGAGACGCTCCCGGACGACACCCAGTCCAAGCAGGCGTACCAGACGATCGTCGAACGCTTCCCCGAGGCCGGAGCCCAGGCCTCCGTCAAGATCGTGGTCGTCGGTGACGGCGCCGTGGGCGCCCCAGGCCCCGAGCCGGGCGCTCCGGGCGAGCTCGAGCCCGAGATCGCTTCGTCGGTCGGTGCGTTCACCGATTCGATCGCGGACGACGCAACGCTCGGCGAGCCGCTGCCGCCGCAGGTGAGCCAGGACGGCTCGCTCGCGGTGGTCGAGGTTCCGCTCACGGGCGCCGCGGTCGACGGGCAGAGCGAGGCCGCCGTGGCGACCGTCACGAGGTTGCGCGAGACGTACGTGCCCGATGCGTTCGATGACAGCGGTGCGCAGGAGGTCCTCGTCGGAGGCGACACCGCGTTCGTGAAGGACTTCTTCGACATCAGCGACAGCTACACGCCGTTGATCGTGCTCCTCGTGCTGGCGCTGTCGTTCGTGCTGCTCACGATCGTCTTCCGGTCGCTGGTCGTGCCGGCCAAGGCGATCGTGATGAACCTGCTGTCGGTCGGGGCAGCCTACGGGTTGATCGTGCTCGTCTTCCAGAAGGGCGGGCCCGTGATCGGCGAGTGGATCGCGAGCCTGTTCGGCTTCGAACAGGTGGATGCGATCGAGGCGTGGTTGCCGTTGTTCCTGTTCTCGATCCTGTTCGGCCTGTCGATGGACTACCACGTCTTCCTGCTGAGCCGGATCCGCGAGGAATACGACAAGACCCACGACAACGCCGAGGCGGTCGCCTACGGTCTGCGGACGACCGGGGGCATCATCACGGGCGCGGCGATCATCATGGTCGCCGTCTTCGCCGGGTTCGCCGCGGGCCGGCTGACCTCGTTGGAGCAGATGGGCTTCGGCCTCGCGGTCGCGGTCTTCATGGATGCCACGATCGTGCGGTCGATCCTCGTCCCTTCGACGATGCGTCTGCTCGGTGACCGCAACTGGTACCTGCCGAAGTGGCTCGAGTGGTTGCCGAAGGTGGACGTGGAGGGCCACGCTTCGGCCGAGGGAACCGTGCTCGTGCCTGACACGCCGGCGGAGCTGGTGGATGCGGAGGTGAGGGAGTAGCGAGCGAGGCATCCACGATGGATGCGAGGGGACCCTTCGCGGGTCCCCTCGTTCGCTCCGGGAACGACGGGGAGGTGCGATTGGGAGGTCCAGGGGATGTGCGGACGTCGATCGGGCGCGTGGGAGCCTGGACGTTCGCGTTCGACGCACGTCCGGTCGAACAGGTCCGAGCCGACGCTCGTGCCTTCGAGACCTTGGGCTACCGAGCGCTGTGGGTGCCGGAAGGATCGAGCTCCCGCGACATCTTCGCCCATCTCATGGTGCTCGCGGGTGCGACGTCGTCGATCACGGTGTGCTCGGGCATCGCCAACATCACCGCGCGCGCGCCGGAGGTCATGGCGGCGGGCGCCAGGACGCTCGCCGACGCCTACGCCGAGCGGGTCGTGCTCGGGGTCGGGGTGGGCCACGAGTACTCGACCGAGGCACGTGGTCTCTCATGGCGTGGGCCCCTGACGCGGATGCGCGGATACCTCGATCGCATGGATCAGGCGCCCTGGAGCGCGCCGCCGTCGGAGGTCGGCGTCCGGCGCCTGCTGGCGGCGCTCGGCGACGGCATGCTGCGGCTGTCGGCCGATCGCGCGCTGGGTGCGCATACCTACTTCGTGCCGGTCACGCACACGGCCCATGCGCGCGACGTGCTCGGGCCGGAGCCGGTGCTCGCCGTGGAGCTGACCGCGGTGCTCGAGACGGATCCCGCGCGTGCGCGGTCGATCGCGCGCGGTTGGACCGCCGGGTACCTCGAGCTGCCGAACTACGCCAGGAACCTCGAGCGCATGGGCTTCGAACGAGCCGAGCTGATCGACGGTGGAACGGACCGCCTGGTCGATGCAACGGTCGCCTGGGGTGACGCGGACGCGATCGCGGGCCGCGTGCGTGAGCATCTCGACGCCGGCGCCGATCACGTCTGCGTGCAGTTCGTGAACGGGGACGACGCCGACGTCTGCATGCCCGCGTACCGGGCATTGGCGCCGCTCGTGACGGCCGGGTCCTGACGAGCGGCTCGGTCAGGTCCCGGCGCTGCCGACCCGACGGGTCACGGCGTCGCTCGTGAGCTCGCGCAGGGCGTCCCTGGCGATCCAGCGCGCGCTCCGGTTGTCGACCTCGAGCAGGCGCTGAGCTTCCTCGATCGCCGCGCCGTGTAGCGCGGGGTTGCGTTTGCCGATCTGCCGCAGCGACCAGTTCACCGCCTTCTTCACCGCGTTGCGATCGTCGGTGGCGGCACGTCGGATGCGCGGGAACCACGCCTCGAAGTAGGCGTCCGGGCGAACGTCGTGCACCGCCTGCGCGGCGACGACGGTGAACGCCGCTCGCTTGACGTACTCCTGCGAGCGCCCGGCCCACGATCGCGCGACCGAGTCGGCTGCCCGAGCGTGACGGAAGAGGTTGTTGCAGACCTGGTCGCACACGTCCCACGAGTCGAGGTCGGCGGCCCACGCCTCCATCTGGGCCCGCGTCACCCGCGCCGGGTCGTCGATCATCGAGGCCAGGATGCGGGCCTCGTGGATCCCCGTCTCCCACAGCTCTCCAGCGAGCTCGTGGTCGCCGCGGTGTGCTCGGGCGATGCGGCGGAGGTCCGGGATCGACACACCCAGCGCGTGGCTCACGGTGATCCCGACGCGGGCCATGCCCGGCTTCCGTGACGGGTCGGCCATCGACCGGAGCTCGGCGACCACCGCCCGAGCGGCTGGGTTCATCGACGACCCGCCCGACGAGCGCTGGTGGGTCGGGGAGCGGTTCGGGACCACGACATTGGTTGCCTCATGATGGCATGGCCCTCCTGGGAGTATGGAGCGGTGCCCGTGACCCAGTCGTCCTCCGCCGAGCGCTCCTCGCTGCGTTCCGCTCGCCGAGGCACGCTCATGGTCGCCGATTCGCTCGCGCTGCTCGCGTTCGTCGCGGTGGGCCTGCGGTCACATCACGTCGGCCTCGTCGCGGAGGTCGCCGCCCGTAACGCGGTTCCGCTGACCCTGGCCTGGGCGCTGGTCAGCGCGGTCATCGGAACGTACCGACGCCGCGACCTCGCTTCGCTCGTGGCGACCTGGGCCGTCGCGGTGCCGATCGCGCTGTTGGCGCGCACGTGGTGGGTGGGTTCGCCGCGCGGCGGGCGCATCGCGGTGTTCGTGGGGGTGGGGCTCGCCGCCACGCTCGCGTTCCTGCTGCTCGGGCGAGCGGTCGTCGCCGCGCTCACCCGGGTGCGACCGGTGTGGCGCCGGCCCGCGCCGGGCTCGGCGGCTCAGTAGCGGTCGTCGTGCTGCGGTGGCAGGGCGCTGGGATCTCGTTCCGCCTCGTTGACCCGATACCGCGTGACGCGCTGCTCGGTGAGCTGCTTGTCGACCTCGGCCTGGAACTCGCGGACCTTGCGCTTCAATCCCCACCAGGCGAGCGCTCCTAGGACCACCGCGGTGAGCACCGCGGTGAGCACGAGGAACGCCACCGCCTGGAGCACGGCACCCAGCACCCCGAAGACCGCGGCGAGCAGGAGCAGGATCAGGATCACCACGAACATCGTGCCCCCTAGCCTACGGCGGTTCGATCGAAGCGTGCGATCGCGGCATCGGTTCCCTCGGGCATACTTGCCGCAGCATGGCACAGGGGTTCCGATCGCCGCTCACGACCGAGGCCAACGCCGGGAAGGCGGCGATCGTCACCGGCGGGGGAACGGGCATCGGCCGAGCGATCGCGCTCGAGCTGGGTCGGACCGGTGCCCGGGTGGCGATCTGCGGCCGGCGGCCCGAGCCGATCGAGGGCGTCCGGGGGGAGCTCGAGTCCCGGGGCCACGAGGTCGTGGCCGCCACGTGTGACGTGCGGGAGCCCGATCAGGTGAGTGAGTTCCTGGACCTCGTCGACGAGCGGTTCGGCCGCGTCGACGTGCTCGTGAACAACGCAGGCGGGCAGTTCGCGGCTCCGGCCGAGGACATCTCGCTCAAGGGCTTGCGAGCGGTGCATCGGCTGAACGTCGACGCGGTGTGGCAGGTGACCCGCGACGTGGCCACCCGATGGATGATCCCGGGCGGCGGCGGGTCGATCTTCTTCCTGGGGTTCAGCCCGCGCCGAGGCATCCCGATGATGGCGCATTCGTCGATGGCCAGATCGGCCCTCGAGACGATGGCCGCATCCTTGTCGAACGAATGGTCGCGCTTCGGCATCCGCGCGGTGTGCGTGGCTGCCGGGCTGATCGACACCGAGGGCCTGCAGGGGTACGGGGGTCCGGAGATCGTCGCCGAGTACGCGGCACAGGTGCCGATGCGGCGAGCGGGCCTGCCCGAAGAGGTCGCCGCGACGGTCGCCTTCATCGCGTCCGCGGGTGGTGGCTACATCACCGGCTCGACCGTGCTCGTCGACGGCGGCGCCGACGCGTGGGGACAGGGCGCACCGCCTCCGGAGCTGGAGCCGCCCCCCCTCGGATAGACCACGGTTCCTTGCGGCCGTCGCGCCGCATCGCGGAAGATGGGTCCATGGGCGGAGTCCTCGACCGACGGGCGTTCCTGCGCCGGCTCGCGGCCGTGGGCATCACGCTCCCCGCTGCCGCGGTGGCGGCATGTGAGCGCACGGCGCCGACGCGGGCCGACCCTCCGATCCGCTCGAGTCCGATGGGGCCGACGTTCGAATCGGGCAGGAAGATCGAGCGCACGGCCGTGCTCCGCATCTACGAGTGGCGCGAGTACCTGTCCGACGACACCCTTCGCTCGTTCGAGCAGCTGTATCCCGAGGGCGACGTGCGAGTCGAGGTAGAGAGCTTCACGCACATGGACGAGGCGGTCGCTCGCTTGCGCGATCCGGCCACGCAGTTCGACGTCTTCTTCCCCACGATCGATGCGTTGCCCGGGCTGGTCGACGCCGGCATCCTGCGGCCGCTCGATCACGGACAGCTCGCGAACCTGGGCAACCTGTGGCCCTGGTTCCGCGAGGGCGAGGGGCCCTTCTACGATCCGGGGCAGCGGTACTCGCTCCCCTACACGGTGTACGTGAGCGGCATCGCGTGGCGCGACGACATGCTGGCGCGGGCGGACACGCCGGGGTCGACGAGCGACCCCTGGGGCGTGTTCTGGAACCCCGACTACCGGGGCAAGGTCGGCATGTACGACGGCTACCTCGAGGCGATGTCCCTCGCGTTGCTCCGCGACGGGGTGGCCGACGTGCGAGCGGCAACCGATGAGCAGCTGGGCGCGGCGGCCCGAGCGCTCTCGGACGCCGTGGCGATCGCCGATGTGCGGTTCACGAACGACGGCGTCGAGGAGGGCATCCCCGAGGGGGTGTTCGCGGCCCACCAGGCCTGGTCGGGTGACGTGCTGGCGGCGCCGCGCTACGCCGCGGACGGTGGATACGGCGGGTACGGCGGATACGACGGGGCGGGGGATCAGGGCAGCGCGGCGTACGAGCTGGGCTTCTGGTCGCCGCCGGGGCCGGAGAAGATCGTGGGGTGCGATCTGATGGCCGTGTGCGAGCGAGGCCGTCACGCCGACCTCGCACATGCGTTCCTGAACCATCTGCTCGACATCGAGGTGGGGGTGCGGAACTTCCGCTGGAACGGCTATCAGCCGCCCCTCGACGGCATCACGCCGGCGGGGCTGGGCGGGCCCGACCCGACCTGGGAGACCGAGATGCCTCCGAACCTGCTCACGACGGTCCTCGACAACGACGCCTTCGCCGATGCCCAGATGCTCGTGGGATTCGGCCCGAGCGAGCGGGCCCGTTGGCTCGACTACTGGAAGCTGGTCGCCCAGGGCACCTGACCCGGGAACCCGACCCGTTCGGGCAGCCACGTGAGGTCGGCGTCGTAGGCCTCGAGCACCGCTCGGAACTCCCCCGAGGCGGCGTCGACCACCTGTACGAGCACGTTGCTGGGCGTGCAGCCGTCCCCCTGGCCGCTGCGGGAGGGCGAAACGAAGTCGCCCTTGGCCGTGAAGTAGCAGAGATCGTTCGTGAAGTAGACCCACGAGGGGCCCCAGTCGACACCTTCGGACGGGTTCTCGACCGCGGCGAGCGTCACCGAGACCTCCGCGCCCCGGCCCGCCCCCGGCAGGTCACGCCATGCCGTCGTGGGGTCGACGTCGGGAGCGAACCCGTCGACCGGCACCAGGTCGTAGCCGAAGGTGCCCGGGATCTCCTGGCGCTCGGACTGATGGAGCGGCGCGTAGGGATCGGACCCTCCTCCGCACGAGGAGGCGGCCAGCAGGAGCACGGTCACCAGGGCACGGACCCGCATTTCGCGAGCGTACCCCGCGGGAGCGGCGGACCGACAGGGAAGGCTCAGGGGCCTCGCGATAGGCTTCCGGACTCGATCGATCTCCGGGAGGCGAGCTGGCATGGCGGACGCGCTGCAGAACTACATCGACGGCAAGTGGGTCGACGCGGTCGACGGAGGGAGGTTCGACGTGTTCGACCCCTCCACGGGCGAGGTGATCGCCACGGCCGCCGACTCGCAGCCGGCCGACGTCGACCGCGCGGTCGAGGCCGCCCGTCGCACGTTCGACGAGGGCACCTGGTGGCCGGGCACGCCGGCGCGTGAGCGCGGGAGCATCCTGCTGCGCGCGGCCGACATCGTGCGCCGCGAGCGCGACCGTCTCGCCGCGCTCGAGTCGCGCGACGTCGGGAAGCCGATCGGGGAGGCTGGCGCCGACATCGACGAGGTTGCCTTCATGTTCGAGTACTACGGAGGCTGGGCCACCAAGATCGCCGGGGAGAGCCAGCACGTCGACGCCGACGCGATGTTCATGGTGTGGAAGGAGCCGGTCGGCGTCGCCGTCGGCATCACCCCGTGGAACTACCCGATGATGATGGCCGTGCAGAAGGTCGCCCCGGCGATCGCGGCCGGGTGCACGTTCATCCTGAAGCCGCCGGAGCAGACGCCCCTCACGTGCCTCGAGATCCCGAAGATCCTCGAGGAGGCCGGCCTGCCCGCGGGCGTGTTCCACGTGCTCACGGGGTTCGGCGAGACGGCCGGCGCGCCCTTGACGACCCACCCTGGCGTCGACAAGGTCGGCTTCACGGGCTCGAAGGAGGTCGGCAAGATCATCATGCGCAACGGGGCCGAGACCTTGAAGCGCGTGACGCTCGAGCTCGGCGGCAAGTCGCCGAACATCGTGTTCGCCGACGCGGAGTTCCCCGCGGCCATCGAGGGCTCGGCCAACGGTGTGTTCTGGAACCAGGGTGAGATCTGCTCGGCGGGAACCCGCGTGTTCGTCGACGGCGGCATCTACGACGACGCGGTGAACGCGCTCGTCGACCGAGCGACCTCGGTGAAGGTCGGCGACCCCCGGCACGAGGCCACGACGATGGGACCCCTGATCTCCAAGGAGCAGCAAGAGCGCGTGCAGAGCTACCTCGAGGTGGGCGCGTCGGAGGCCCGGCTCGCGGGCCAGGGCACCGTGCCCGACGATCCGAAGCTCGCCGGCGGGTACTTCGTTCCGCCGACGGTCTTCGCCGAGGTCGACAACGCCGCTCGCATCGCCCGTGAGGAGATCTTCGGACCCGTGATGTCGGTGATCCCGTTCCGCTCCGTGGACGACGTCGTCGCGATGGCCAACGACAACGACTACGGCCTGGCCGCGGCGATCTGGACGAAGGACGTGAAGAAGGCGATGCGCACGGCCCAGGCGATCCGGGCGGGCATCGTATGGATCAACGACACGCAGCCCGCGCCGACCGAGATGCCGTGGGGCGGGTACAAGCAGTCGGGCGTCGGCCGCGAACTCGGCAAGCACGGGCTCGACGACTTCCTCGAAGAGAAGGCCGTGTACCTGAACCTCGCCGACTGACGGCGTCGGCGGGTGGAGCCGGCGTCCACATCGTACCGGTCAACGCTGTGAGGCTTCGGGCACGCCTCCACCGCTCACGGCTCGCGACCGAGGGGCCGCGAGGCCGGCGACGATGATGCCCACCGTCGCGACGACGATCACCGTCATCGCGGCGCGCAGGTCGACGGTCTGCGCGACGTAGCCGAGCAGCGGCGGGCTCCAGATGAAGCCCGTGTACCCCACCGTGGTGACGGCGGCGATCGCGCTCGTCGGGTCCTCGTCGATGTCCTCGGTGAGGCCGAACCCGGCCGGCGCCGCGGCACTGATCGTGAAGCCGAGGATCAGGAACGCGGCGCCCACGACCGCCAGGTTGCTCGTGAGCGTGGCGAGCAGCCCGCCGACGAGCGAGCCGACGCCCGCCACGATGATCGTCGTGCGCGGTCCGAGCCCGAACAGCACCTTCCCGGCGAACATCCGTCCGAGGAAGATCGCGCCCGAGAAGGCGATGAACGCCAACGCGGCGACGCCGGCCGAGGCGCCGAGCTCCTCTCGCAGGTACAGCCCGGACCACGTGTCCATCGATCCTTCGACGAGGAAGGCGAACAGCACGGCGAGCGCTGGCACCCAGAGCGCCGGGGTGCGGAACAGCGCCGACACCGAGAACACGGCCTGGGCCCCTTCGGGGCTCCGTTCGGGTGGAGCCGTGCGCGCGGTCCACGCGGCGCCGGCGGCGAGCACGACGCCGGCGTAGGCGAGCCCCCATCGGAAGTCCGCGCCCGCGGCGAGCACGAGCCCCGCCACGGCTGCGCCGCTGACGCCTCCGAGCGCGTACGAGGCGTGCAGCCACTGCAGCACCGGCCGCCTCCGCGCGACCTCGACCCGCTGGGCCGCGACGTTCATGTAGACGTCGATCAGTCCGTTCCCGGCGCCGACGAGCACGAACCCGAGCACGATGAGCTGCGTGGGCTGGAACGCGATCACGAGCGACCCCACGGCGAGCACGAGGAGGGAGGCCGGCACGGTCGTCGACAACGGCAACCGCTGCAGCCTCGGCGCCACCACCAGCATCACCGCGACCGCCGTGAGGGAGAGCAGCGTGTAGAGGAACCCGAGCCGGCTCTCCGTCAACCCGTGGAGCCGCTGGAACTCGAAGACCAGGATCACCCACACGCCCCAGTACTGGCCGAAGGCCAGGTACCCGGCGAGCAGCGGGAGCGTCGCCCGGTGGGCGGTCCGGGCGTCCATCGAGGGACGATCGCCCTCCCTCGGCATCTGGGGCGGGGCGAGCTCGTCCATCGAGGCATGATGCCATGCGGCTCGGGCGTGCCGCCCGTCGGTTGACCTGCGACGGCACGACTCGGCTAGACTCCGCGACCATGGCAGGGGGACAGGTCCAGCTCGTCGATCTCGTGAAACGGTTCGGGGACTTCACGGCGGTGGCCGGCATCAACCTGCAGATGCCGTCGGGCGAGTTCTTCTCGCTGCTCGGCCCGTCCGGGTGTGGGAAGACGACCACGCTGCGGATGATCGCCGGCTTCGAGCAGCCGACGAGCGGGCAGATCCTGCTCGACGGCGTCGACATGGCACAGGTGCCGCCGCACAAGCGCAACGTCAACACCGTCTTCCAGAACTACGCGCTGTTCCCGCACCTCTCGGTCGCCGACAACGTGGCCTTCGGCCTGCGGTACAAGGACGTCGGCAAGCAGGAGGCGAGGAAGCGGGTCGCCGACGCCCTCGAGCTCGTCCGCCTCACCGGCTTCGAGCGGCGCCGTCCCTCCCAGCTCTCCGGCGGGCAGCAACAGCGGGTCGCGCTCGCGCGCGCGTTGATCCTGAACCCCGCCGTGCTCCTGTTGGACGAGCCGCTCGGCGCCCTGGACGCGAAGCTGCGCAAGACCTTGCAGATCGAGCTGAAGGCGTTGCAGGAGGAGGTCGGCATCACGTTCATCTACGTGACGCACGACCAGGAGGAGGCCCTCACGATGTCCGACCGGCTCGCCGTGATGAGCAACGGTCGGGTGGAGCAGGTGGGGACGCCCTCGGAGGTGTACGAGGACCCGGCGACCGCGTACGTGGCCGACTTCCTCGGGGTCTCGAACCTCATGGACGTGCAGTGCGACGGTACGGACGCGTCGGGGCAGGCGAAGGTCCGGCTGGGGCAGTTCGACCTGGCGGCCGCCAAGGGCGTCGTCGATCTGCTCGGCCCCGCGAAGGCCACGATCCGACCCGAGCGGATCCGGATCGAGCCCCAGGGGACGCCGGGGGTGAATCGGATCCCCGGGATGATCGACCGCGTGGTGTACGTCGGGTCGACCCTCCACGTCTTCGTGCACCTGCCGTCCGAGCAGACCCTTCAGGTGTGGATCCACAACGAGGGCGAGGCGCTCGGGTACGAACAGGGCACCTCGGTGACCGTCCATCTGCCCGTCGACGCCCTCCGCGTGCTGCCGGACACGGGCGTCCCCGCCGCCGTCGCGGTGGGATCGGACGACGCGGGAGGGTCCTGAGGCGGCTCAGAGCTCGGCGAGCCCGGCGGCCGACATCGACTCGCCCCGCCTGCCGGTGATGCGGCGGTAGGACCACCACGCGATCGCGATCGCCGACAGCGTCGCGACGAGCATGACCGTCGCCGCGGCGTTGACCGCCGGCGTCGGCGACGATCGGGCGGCCGAGTAGATCTTCACCGACAGCGGCTCGGTCGGGGCCTGAGCGGACAGGTAGCGAACCGTGACGAAGTTGTCCACGGAATCGGCGAAGACCAGGGCGACGCTCGCCAGGATCGCCGGCGCGAGGAGGGGGAGCAGCACCCGACGGAGCGCCTGACCCGGCGACGCCCCGAGGTCCATCGCCGCCTCCTCGAGCTCGGGCCCGATCGACAGCAGTCGTGCGCGGACCACGATGACCGGATACGAGAGCTGGAACGTGACGAGGCCGAGCGTCTGCGCCGTGGTGCCGAGTTGCACGATCCCGTCGAAGGTCTTCGTGAACAACAGGAACAGCGACACGCCGAGGATGATCTCGGGCATCACGAACGAGAAGAGCATGAAGAAGTTCGCCGTCGAGGCCGGTCGGCCCCGCCATCGGTCGATTCCGATCGCGAACGCGGTGCCGATCGGGACGGCGAGCAGCACCGTGAACACCGACAGCCGCAGGGTCTGGAACATCGCCGAGCGCAACGCGACGTCGTGCCACAGGGAGTCGAACGGGTCCTCGTACCACC
>DASZOO010000119.1:0-17798 GCA_035550775.1 Actinomycetota bacterium
CTCGATGCGTTCGCGCATGCGCCGGATGTCGGCGACACGGTCGATCGTGATGCCCTCGGGCGGATACGCCGCGTCGGCGGCGTTCAGCTCGAACCGGCGGCCGAGCTCCGGGTCTCCCGCGATCGCCCGGGCCCGCAGCAGGGCCTGGAACTCCCAGGTCTCCGCGTATCGCTGCCAGTACTCGAGGTAGCCCGCGATCGATCGCGCGAGAGGACCGTTGCGGCCCTCCGGCCGAAGATCGGCGTCGGGCTCCCAGCCAGCGTCGCGGATGTGGCGGAGCACGTCCTCGGCCACCCGGGCGGCACGCGCCTGCACGGCCGCGCCCTCGCCCTCGTAGACGAACAGCAGGTCGAGGTCGCTCGCGACGTTCAGCTCCCGGGCGCCCAGCTTGCCCATGCCGATCACGGCGAACGGCAGGCCCGGCGGAGGCTCGGCCGCCTCGAGCGCCGCTCGCACGACCCGGACGGCGACGCCGGTCACGGCCTCGCCGGTCTCGCGGGGCGTCAGCTCGCGCCCGGCCGTCCGCGCGACGGCGTCCACGAGATCGCCGGCGGCGTCGGTCTCGGCGCCGAGCAGGGTGTCGGAGAGCCCGCGGATGCGCGCCGGGTCGGCCACCAGCAGATCGGTCGCGAACGAGCTGGCGCCGGCGACGTGGGCGAGCCGGCGGGCCGCGACGGGGTCGGTCGTGAGCAGGTCGGCTACGTCACGCCCGTCGCCCACCGCCTCCGCGATGCGTTCCAGACGCACGAGGGCCGCGTCGGGTGTCGACGAGAGCGCGAGCGGTGGAGCCATCACGGGGAAGAGGTTGGCGAGCACCTTGCCGATGCGCCTCGTCGGATCGACGAGGCGCCCCAGCACGTCGTAGGAACGGGCGGGCTCGGCGAAGCCGAGCCCGACCAGCAGCTCCTCGGTGGCGGCCCGTTCGGTGCCGCGACCGGGATGCGGCTGCGTCGGGCCCGCGAACGACTCGAGCAGCGGCCGGTAGAACAGGCGTTCGTGGATCGAACGGACGAGCCCGGTCGTCCGCTCGTATTCGGAGGTCAGGGCATCGGCGTCCTCGAGGCCGAGCGATCGCGCGAGGGTCGTGCGCGCGTGCCGGCCTGTCGGCAGGTCGTGGGTCTGCAGATCCCTCACGATCTGCAGGCGGTGCTCGACCTTCCGCAGGAATCCATAGGCCTCGGCCAGCGCCTCCGCATCAGGGTCGGCCACGTATCCTTCCGCTGCGAGCGCCCCGAGCGCGGCGAGCGTGCTCGGCGTTCGCAGGCGCTCGTCGCGGCGACCGTGCACGATCTGCAGCAGTTGCACCGCGAACTCGACGTCGCGGATCCCCCCGCGGCCGCGCTTGACCTCGATGAGCTCCTTCCCGCGCTGACGGATGTACTCCTCCAGGCGCACCTTGGTGCGGCGAACGTCCTCGATCGCGCCGAACGCGAGCTCGGGCGGGTACACGAACGGCGCGATCCCCTGCAGGAACGCCTCGCCGAGCTCAGGATCGCCCGCGATCGGACGTGCCTTGATCAGTGCCTGGCGCTCCCACGTGGCCGACTCGCGGTCGTAGTACACGAGGGTTCCCTCGAGCGAGCGGCTGAGCGCCCCCGATCGCCCGCCCGGACGCAGCGCGACGTCGACGCGCAGCGCGATGCCCTCGGCGGTGGGTTCGGACAACATGGTGGTCAGCGCCGCGACGGCCCGCTCGGCGCGCTCCTGCTCAGCCGGCCCGGTTCTCCGATGAACGAACAGCAGGTCGACGTCGCTCGCGTAGTTCAGCTCGGACCCACCGAGCTTGCCGAGCCCGATCACGGCGAGCTCGGGGTGGTCGACGATCGCCAGGGAACCCGCGATGCACGCGTCCGCGATCGCGCTGATCTCGGCGACCACCCCGTCGAGCTCCGCCCCCCCGAGGTCACGAGCTGCCACGCGCAACATGGCGCGGCGCCGGAATCGCCTGAGCCCGTCGAGTTGGCCGGACCGTTCGATGTCGTCCGCGAGCTCGCCACGCAGGGCCACATCGTCGCGCGGCGTGACATCGGCGAGCGCCGCGACCTCCCCGGGATGCGCGACGAAGAAGTCTGCCGCCGCGCTCGAGAACCCGAGCAGGCGTGCGGCCAGGGAGGTGACCTCGGGGCGGGCGAGCGCCTCGCGGGCCACGGGGTCGTCGCCCACGCGGGAGAACGCGACACGGGCCAGCTCCGGGTCGGGCGCCTCGGCGAACGTCCGCCCGAGGGTCTCGGGGGTCAGCACTCAGGCATCATCGCACCGCGCCGAAGCGGGCCGTGGGCCTGCCGCGACCCCGGATCACTCGTGGCAGGTGCTCGAGCCATGATCGAGCACGAGACCATCGGGATCGACGAACCTCCACGCGTACGCACGCGGTCGCAGCTCGAGCTCCAGGACTCCGTGCACGTCGGTGATCCGTACCCTCGATCCGTCGGCGAGCTCGTCCTCGAACGGGTGTGGTTCGCCCCCGCCGGTGCCGACGACGAACCCACGGATGCCCGCGTCGTCGACGCCGTCGGAGCCGAGCGGCGCGAACCGCTCGTACTGATGTGCGTGTCCGTTCAGGACGACATCGACACCGTGCTCGAGCAACAGCGTCCAGAGCTGATCGAGATCGGGCAGGGGATCGCTCCCTTCGACCGCCCCGGACGAGGAGTACGGATGGTGCCAGTAGACGAGCTGGCAGCGGCGAGGCGTCGCCTCGAGCTGCGCCTGCACCCGATCGAGCTGTGCGGGGGTGATGGCGCCCGGTGCGGCCGAGTTGATCGCGACGAGGAGCCACCGCCCGAGGAGGAAGCTGTAGTCGCCACCGTCCTCCGCAGCCGCGGCCGATCCGAAGTACTCGAAATAACCTGCGGCGCCGGTCGTCCGGTACTCATGGTTGCCGGGAACCGGCTTGGTGATCGATCGGAACGCTCCCCAGGTCAGAGCGTAGGAAGCACGGAAATCCGCGAGCGCGCCTTCCCGGTATTGGGTGTCGCCGAGAGCAAGGACCACGTCCGGTCCGATGCGCTCGACCATCGCGGCCGTGGTCCGCTCCGGATCGCATGGCTCACCGGGACACGCGATGTCCCCGGCCGCCACCACGACCGGGTACCTGCCCGAGAGCCGTCGGAACCGTCGTCCCGACGGATCGGTCGATGGATCGCAGGCACCGGCCGCGAAGGCGACCACGACCACCGTGACGATGGACGTCCAACGAGCGGACGCAGGCATCGACGGTGTCGGACAGACCCTCGCCCCGAACCTCACGCTCAGTCGAGCCTGCCGGTGAGCTCGCGCCCGATCAGCATGCGGCGGATCTCGGCCGTTCCGGCGCCGATCGTGTAGAGCTTGGCGTCGCGAAGCAGCCTGCCCGCCGACACCTCGTTGAGGTATCCCGCCCCGCCGAGACTCTGGATCGCCTCGAGCGCGACCTGCACGGCGCGTTCCGACGAGTGCAGCAGGCTCGCCGCCGCCGCCGCGCCGTGACGATCGCCCGGGGAGGCATCGAACCGGCGGGCCACGTCGTAGGCGTAGGCGCGGGACGACTCGAGCGCCACGAACATGTCGGCGAGCTTGCCCTGCATCAGCTCGAACGAGCCGATCGGCCGGCCGAACTGGCGGCGCTCCCGCACGTAGGGGGTCACGAGGTCGAGCGCCGCCTGCATGATGCCGATCGGGCCACCCGAGAGCACGAGCCGCTCGGAGTCGAGCCCCGACATCAGGACGCGCACGCCGCGGTGCACCTCACCGAGCACGTGGTCCTCGGGGATCAAGCAGTCGTCGAAGACGACCTCGGAGGTCGGCGAGCCGCGCATGCCGAGCTTGTCCATCTTCGGGGGCACGCTGAACCCGGCCATCTCGCGCTCGACCACGAACGCCGTCACCGACGACGACGCGTCGTCGGCCGGCGCGGTGCGCATGTACACCACGAGCACGTCGGCCTCGGGCCCGTTCGTGATCCACATCTTCGAGCCGTTGGCGAGCCAGCCCCCGTCGACCCGCTCGGCGCGGCACGCCATCGAGCCGATCACGTCGCTGCCGGCGTCGGCCTCGCTCATCGCGAGCGCGCCCACGTGCTCCCCGGTGATCAGCTTCGGCAGCCATCTCGCGCGCTGATGCTCGGTGCCGTTGGCCCAGAGGTTGTGCACGCACAGGTTGGAATGAGCCGCGTACGACATGCCCACCGATGCCGAGACGCGAGAGATCTCCTCGACGACGACCAGGTGCTCGAGGAAGCCGAGTCCGGCGCCGCCGTCTTCCTCCGGCACGGTCGGAGCCAACACCCCCAGGTCGCCCAGGCGCGGCCAGACCCAGCGCGGGAACACGTCGTCTCGATCGATCGAGTCCGCGTGTGGCCCGAGCTCGCGCTCGGCGAACGCGCGCACGGTCTGCCGGAGCTCCTCGATCGAGATGCGGTCGCCCACGCCGTACACGCTACGCCCCGGCGTCGGTCCACGACGGGAGGCTTCGGACAGCCGAGCGAGGGGCCGCAGTATGGTGCATCCGATGACGCGTGCCGCCTCGACGCCGGAACCCGATCGCCCGTGGCGCGGCTGACCTCGCACATCGACCCCAGCTCGGAGGCGTTCGTCGCCAACGAGGCCGCGATGCGCGACTCGGTCGAGGAGCTCCGGCGCCGGCTCGAGATGACCCGTGCCGGGGGCGGTGAGGAGGCGACCGCCCGGCACCGCGGGCGTGGCAAGCTCACGGCGCGCGAGCGCATCGATCGCCTCGTGGACCGCGGGGCCGCGTTCCTCGAGCTGTCCCCCCTAGCCGCCTGCGACCTGTACGAGGGCGAGGCACCCGCGGCCGGCATCGTGACGGGCATCGGCCCGATCCACGGCACACCGTGCGTGATCGTCGCGAACGACGCGACCGTGAAGGGCGGCACCTACTTCCCGATCACGGTGAAGAAGCACCTGCGGGCGCAGGAGATCGCGATGCAGAACCACCTGCCGTGCGTCTACCTGGTGGACTCGGGCGGCGCGTTCCTGCCCCTGCAGGCCGAGGTGTTCCCCGACCGCGACCATTTCGGGCGCATCTTCTACCACCAGGCCCGCATGTCCGCCGCGGGCATCCCGCAGGTAGCGGCGGTCATGGGCTCGTGCACCGCCGGCGGCGCATACGTGCCCGCGATGTCCGACGAGACCGTGATCGTGCGCGGTACCGGCACGATCTTCCTCGGGGGGCCACCGCTCGTGAAGGCCGCCACGGGGGAGGACGTGGACCCCGAGGAGCTCGGCGGCGCGGACGTGCACGCCAGGCACAGCGGGGTGGCCGACCACGAGGCGGCCGACGACGAGCACGCCCTGCGTATCGTGCGCGAGATCGTCGCGAACCTGAACACCTCGTCGGAGCGCGCCTGGGAGATCGAGGAACCCATCGAGCCGGCCGTCGATCCCGCCGGGCTGTACGGCGCGATCCCCCGAGACCTCACGCAGGCCGCCGACGTGCGCGAGGTGATCGCCCGCATCGTCGACGGGTCGGCGTTCCACGAGTTCAAGCAGCTCTACGGCGAGACGCTCGTGTGCGGGTTCGCGCGCATCCACGGCCATCCCGTCGCGGTCCTCGCGAACAACGGCATCCTGTTCTCCGAGTCCGCCCTGAAGGGCGCCCATTTCGTGCAGCTCGCGTGCGAGCGCGGGACGCCGCTGGTCTTCCTGCAGAACATCACCGGGTTCATGGTGGGGCGCGAGTACGAGGCCGGCGGTATCGCGAAGGACGGAGCGAAGCTGGTCACGGCCGTCGCGTGCGCGAACGTGCCGAAGTTCACGGTGATCGTGGGCGGCTCCTTCGGAGCCGGGAACTACGCGATGTGCGGCCGTGCCTACGGTCCGAGGCAGCTCTGGATGTGGCCGAACGCGCGCATCTCCGTGATGGGCGGCGTGCAGGCGGCCAAGGTGCTGACGGCGGTGGGGGGCGATCCCGAGCGGGAGCGGGAGACGATCGACCGCTACGAGCAGGAGGGCAGCCCCTACCACTCGACGGCTCGGCTGTGGGACGACGGGATCATCGACCCGCTCGACACGAGGAAGGTGCTGGCCCTGGGCCTCGACGCGGCCTCGCGCGCACCGCTCGAGCCCACGGCCTTCGGGGTGTTCCGGATGTGAGCGACGTGCAGCTGATCCGCGAGGGTCCGATCGCGACCCTGACGCTCGACCGGCCCGACCGGCGGAACGCGCTCGACCCGTCGCTGCTCCGCGCGCTCGCCGAGGGCATCGAAGGCCTCTCCGACGACGACGACGTGCGCGTCGTCGTGCTCGCGGGTTCGGGCAGCGCGTTCTGCGCGGGAGCCGACATCGAATGGATGCGCTCCAGCCGCACCCTCTCGGCCGAGGAGAATCGCGCCGATGCGATCGCGATGGCCGAGTCGTTCGACACGCTCGATCGATGCCCGAAGGCCGTCGTCGCCCGGGTGCAGGGACCCGCGATCGGAGGGGGCGCCGGGCTGGTCGCCTGCGCCGACGTGGCCGTGGCGGCCGAGGCGGCACGATTCGCGTTCGCCGAGGTGCGCCTGGGCATCCTGCCCGCCTCGATCGCGCCGTTCGTGCTGCGCAAGGTCGGCCCGGGACGGGCGCGCGAGCTGTTCACCACCGGCCGTGCGTTCGACGCGGCCGAGGCGGCGACGTACGGCCTCGTGCACCACGTCGTGCCTCCCGAACGGCTCGACGACACCGTCGACGAGGTGGCTCGCATGTTCCTGGCCTGCGGGCCCGAGGCGATCGCCGCCAACAAGCGGCTCGTGCGTGATGCGACCGCCTCGGTCGCCCTGTCCGACCTGCCCGATCGCATCGCGGCCGCGAGGGCCAGCGACGAAGGACAGGAGGGAGCCTCAGCGTTCCTCGAGAAACGGCAGCCCAGATGGACCGGCTCCGACGGCTCCTGATCGCCAACCGCGGCGAGATCGCCGTGCGCATCGTTCGCGCGTGCCGCGAGATGGGCATCGCCTCGATCGTGGCGGCCGCGCCCGGGGAGCGTGAGGGCATGGCGGCCTGGCTCGCCGACGAGGTGACCGACGTGAGCACGTACCTCGACGGCGACGGCCTCGTGCGGGCGGCGGTGGCCGCGAGCGCCGACGCGGTGCACCCGGGCTACGGGTTCCTCTCGGAGGACCCGTCGTTCGCGGAGCGTGTGATCGGCACCGGGCTGCTGTGGGTGGGCCCCCCGCCCGAAGCGATGCGCCGGCTCGGCGACAAGCTGGCCGCCCGTGCCCTCGCGGAAGCGGCGGGGGTGCCGGTGGTGCCCGGCTCGGCCGCCGACGACGGGACGCTGGTGCGGGAGGCCGAACGCCTGGGCACGCCCCTGCTCGTCAAGGCGGCGGCCGGCGGGGGTGGACGGGGCATGCGCGCGATCGACGACCTCGCCGACCTCCAGCGTGCGCTCGCCGCCGCCCGCGACGAGGCGGGCTCGGCGTTCGGCGACGGCCGCGTGTTCTTGGAACGCCGGCTCGAGCGCGTCCGCCACGTGGAGGTGCAGATCCTGCTCGACGACCACGGCAACGCCGTGCACCTCGGGGAGCGAGACTGCTCGCTGCAGCGCCGCCACCAGAAGCTCGTCGAGGAATCGCCGTCCCCGGCGGTCGGCCCCGACCTGCGGGAGGCGCTCGGCTCGGCCGCGGTCGCGATCGCCGAACGCGCCGGCTACCGCGGCGCCGGCACCGCCGAGTTCCTGCTCGCCGAGGACGGGGCATGGTGGTTCCTCGAGATGAACGCGCGGCTGCAGGTCGAACACCCGGTGACGGAGGCAGTGACCGGCGTCGATCTCGTGCGCGCGCAACTCGAGATCGCCGCCGGCGCCGTGCTCGGCGTGCGGCAGGACGACGTGGTTGCGCGTGGGCACGCCGTGGAGGCTCGCGTCTACGCCGAGGATCCGGCCAACGGCTTCCTGCCCACCGGCGGCCGCGTCGATCTGCTCGACCTCCCCAGGGCGCCCGGCGTGCGCATCGACACCGCGCTCCGACAGGGAGTGGTGATCGGCCTCGGGTACGACCCCCTGCTCGCCAAGGTGATCGCGCACGCCGAGGACCGGCCGAGGGCGCTGGCCCGACTCCGAGCCGCGCTCGATGCGGTTCGCATCGTGGGGGTGACCACCAACCTCGGCTTCCTGCTCGATGCACTCACACGCCGCGAGGTTATCGACGGCACGGCCGACACCGACTGGGTGGAGCGATCCTGGACGCCCCAGGTGCCCGAACTGCCCACGGGCGTCCCCGTCTCGACCGATCCGTCGGACCCCTGGATCGCGTTCGGTCCGGAGGCCGCCGGGTCCCGGGACCCGAAGGTGACCGTCGCGGGCTCGCACGCCCAGTTCCGCGGCTGGTCCTTCGTGGTCGCCGACGAGGAGCTCGTCGCGGCCGAGCTGTCCCCGCCCGGCGGCTCGCTCACGGCCCCGATGCCGGCCGGCGTGCTCGAGGTCGGGGTCGAGGAAGGCGATGAGGTCCAGGCCGGGCAGGTGCTGGCGCTCCTCGAAGCGATGAAGATCCAGGTGCAGATCACCGCCCCGGCAGCGGGCACGATCCGGACGGTGCACGTGCGCGCCGGCGACGTCGTCGCCCGAGACCAGCCGTTGATCGAGCTGGAGGAACGATGACGCTGGGCCCCGGCATGCCCCGAGCGGTGCGCATCGTCGAGGTCGGTCCACGCGACGGGTTGCAGAACGAGGACGCCGTCGTGCCGGCCGCCGCGAAGGTCTCCTTCATCGAGGCGCTGGCCGACGCGGGTCTCCAGGTCGTCGAGGCCACCTCGTTCGTGAGCCCGCGGGCGGTGCCACAGCTCGCCGACGCTGACGAGATGTTCCCACGGATCGGTCGGCGCGAGGGCGTCCGCTACCCGGTGCTCGTGCCGAACATGCGGGGCATGGAACGGGCCGAGCGGGCGGGTGCGGACGCGGTCGCCGTGTTCACCGCGGCATCGGAGGCGTTCACCGAACGGAACATCGGCATGACGATCGCGGAATCGCTCGATGCATTCGAGCCCGTGCTCGACCGGGCGCGAGCGCTCGGATGGTGGCGCCGCGGATACGTCTCCACCGCGTTCGGGTGCCCGTACTCGGGCGCGGTCGACCCCCGCGTCGTGGTCGAGGTCTGCGTGGCGTTGACCGAGCTCGGATGCGAAGAGATCTCCGTGGGCGACACGATCGGCGTCGCCGAGCCCGACGGGGTGCGACGGGTCTGCGATGCGGTGCTCGAGCACGTGCCCGTCGAGCGACTCGCGCTGCACCTGCACGACACGCACGGCCGGGCGCTCGAGAACGTGGTGGCGGGGCTCGAGCGCGGCGTGCAGATCTACGACGCGTCGGCCGGCGGCACGGGAGGCTGTCCCTTCGCGCCGGGGGCGCCCGGCAACCTCGCGACCGAGTCGCTGTGCGGCCTGCTCGACCGTCTGGGCATCGAGCACGGCGTCGACGCCGACCGGGTCGCCGCGGCGGCGGCGGCGCTCCGAGCGATGATGGACCGAGGCCCCACGGGGTAGCGTCAGTCGGCGAGCACCGCGTCGGCCTCGATCTCCACCTTCCATGCCGGGTCGAGCAGCCCGGCCACCACGACCATCGTGCTCGCCGGCCGCACGCCGGCGAAGACCTCGCCGTGGGCCCGGCCGACCTCCCGCCAGTCGTCGGCATCGAGCAGATAGGTCCTGGTCCGCACGACGTGTTCGGGCCCCGCCCCGGCTTCCCGCAGCGCGGCGACCACGATCTCGAGGCACCGGCGGGCCTGCTCGTACACGTCGTCGGAGACGGATCCGCCCTCGGCCGGGATCGGCGCGGTCCCCGAGACGTGCACGTGCCCGCCCGCGACGACCGCGCGCGAGAACCCGATCTCGGGCTCGTACGGGGACCCCGACGAGATCAGCTTCCGCTCCACGATCCGGCCTTTCGGTCCTGCGACCTCGCCATGCTAGCGTGCACCCATGTCGACCAACGGCAGGCCGGTCGCCGGCCCCGGTGTCGGCGCGCGCATCGGCTCGTTCGCCGGCTACATCCCGCTCATCGGGTTCGTCGCGAACCTCACGATCGTGCTGATCGCGGGGGTGGAGGACTGGAGGATGACCACGTTGGAGCTGGGGCTGATGTGGCTCGTCGGCGTCAACGGCATCATCACGGGGTCCGGGCACCTGTTCATGCCGGCTCCGATCGCGAAGCTGATCGGCTGGCCCACCAGCCCCTTCCAGTGGGAGGTGGGCCTCGCGGACCTCTCCTACGGCGTGCTCGGCGTGATGGCGCCCGCCTTCGGCCGGGAGTTCTGGCTGGCGACGATCATCGTGTTCTCGGTGTTCATGCTCGGTGCGGCCGGGGGCCACGTGCGCTCGATGGTGCGCGAGCACGACTTCGCGCCCGGGAACGCCGGGTACTACTTCTGGTACGACATCGTCGTGCCGCTCACGCTGATCGCGCTGTACGTGGTCACCCGCTGACGGCCCGAGCCCCGCCGGACCGGATCCGGCTCGCCTCGAGCTCGGCGGCGAGCGTCTCCGTGTCGTACGGACCGATGTGCCGGTCCTCGCCGACGAAGAACGTCGGCGTGCCCCTGGCGCCGCTCGCCTCGGCGCTCATCACGTCCTCGCGGACGCGGTCCGCGTGCCGGTCCTCCTCCACGTCTCGCACGAAGTCCTCGACGTCGAGCCCGAGCTCGCCCGCGTACCCGATGAGGTCCTCGAACGCCAGCCCGTCCTGGTGGCGGAAGAGCAGGTCGTGCATCTCCCAGAATCGACCCTGCGCCCCGGCCGCCTCGGCGGCGCGCGCCGACAGCTCGGCGTGCTCGTGCACGTCGGTGAGCGGCAGGTGCCTGAACACGTAGCGCAGGTCCTCGCCGAACCGCTGGCGCAGCTCGCGCACCACCCCGGTCGCCTTGCCGCAGAACGGACACTCGAAGTCCCCGTATTCGACGAGCGTGAGCGGCGCGTCGGCCGTCCCGAGGATGTGATCACGAGCGGCATCGACCGGACGGTCGAGCACCATCGGCAGGCTCGCGGTCCGTTCGCCTCGCAGCGCGGCGGCGAGCCGGAAGGTGAGCCACCCGAGCGCCATCGAGAGCACCGCGGCGATCAGCACGCCGACCGCGGCACGGTCGCGAAGGACCGGTGACGTGAACGCCAGGCCGGCGATCAGCAACGACACCGTGAACCCGATGCCGGAGAGCGCGGCGCCTCCGACGACCTGCCCCTCACCGACCCCTCGCGGCAGCGATCCGGCGCCGAAGCGGACGGACCCGAGCGCGGCCGACGAGATGCCCACGAGCTTGCCGACGACCAGCCCGAGCACGACGCCCCAGGTGATCGGCGACCGCAGGGCGTCGGCGAGCACCCCTGCTCGCAGGTCCACGCCCGCGTTCGCCAGGGCGAACACCGGCACGATCACGTAGCCCGTCCAGGGGTGCAACGCGAGCTGGAAGCGCTCGTTCGCCGAGACGGCTCGCCGCAGGCCCCGCTGGGCGGAGGATCCGACGCTGGGCAGCGGCGACTGCCGGAACGCGCGGAACAGCGACGCGGCATGCTCGACCTCGGCTCGCCGCGGCCTCGTCGCCCCGACCGCGAGCCCCGCCGCCATGCCGGCGATCGTCGGATGCAGCCCGGAGGCGACCGTGGCGACCCACAGCACCAACCCGACGAGGAGGTAGGCAGAGCTCCGCCACACCTCCGCCCGATCGAACCACACGAGCACGGCGACGCAGGCCCCTGCCACCGCGAGCGCTGCCAGGTCGATCGACCCCGAGTACACGAGCCCGATCACGCTCACCGCGACGACGTCGTCGACGATCGTCAGCGTGAGCAGGAACACGCGAAGCTGTGCCGGGAACGCCGGCCCGACGAGGGCGAGCGCGCCGAGCAGGAACGCCGTGTCCGTGCCGATCACCACGCCCCAGCCGTGCATGGCCTCACCCGACGGATTCACGATCAGGTACAGGCCGGCCGGCACGATCAGCCCGCCCGCGGCGGCGATGGCCGGCACGACCAGGCGGCTCCGATCGGTCAGCTCACCGACCGAGAGCTCGCGACGGACCTCGAGGCCCACGACG
The DNA here is from genome assembly GCA_035550775.1 of Actinomycetota bacterium. Lineage (GTDB taxonomy): Bacteria > Actinomycetota > UBA4738 > UBA4738 > HRBIN12 > JAOUEA01. Next base: position 11,993 of record DASZOO010000119.1, read on the forward strand.
AAGAAGAACAGCGACATCAACCCGTCGTTGACCCAGTGGGCCAGGTCCATGTCGAGGCCCCAGCGGCCCAGGTCGACCGAGAGCTCGGTGGTCCACAGGGCGGAGTAGGTCTCCGACCACGGCGAGTTGGCCCAGGCGAGCGCGACGACGGTCGCGCCCAGCAGGATCCCTGCGCTGCCGGCCTCGGTGGTGAGGAACTCGCGCACCGGAGCCGCGAGCTGGGCCACGAGCATCCGGCGGCCGGCCTGCGACTGATCGGCCTGGCCCGCAGCGCCCCCCGACATCGAGCCATCTTAGGAGGTCGGCCGTCGTTAACGAGCCCGTAACCGGGTTGCTCGCGTGGCCCCCTACCCTGGACCCATGGCGCTCGCCGCGGAAGCCGACTACGTGCTACGCACGATCGAGGAACGAGGCATCCGGTTCGTGCGGCTCTGGTTCACCGACGTGCTGGGGTTCCTGAAGTCGTTCACGATCACCTCGCAGGAGCTCGAGGGTGCGTTCGCCGAAGGCATGGGGTTCGACGGCTCGTCGATCGAGGGCTTCAGCCGCATCCAGGAATCGGACATGGTCGCGATCCCCGACCCCGCGACCTTCCAGATCATCCCCTGGAAGATGGAGGCCCCCGTCGCGCGCATGTTCTGCGACGTGTGGAACCCCGACGGCACCCCGTTCGACGGCGACCCTCGGGGCGTGCTGAAGCGGCAACTGCAGCGAGCGGCCGACCTCGGATTCACGTTCTACGTCGGGCCGGAGCTCGAGTACTTCTACTTCCGTTCGGTCGACGATCCGTCGTTCCTCGACCAGGGCGGGTACTTCGACGAGACGCCGCTCGACGTCGCCACCGATTATCGCAAGCGCACGGTGCAGTACCTGGAGGCGATGGGCATCCCGGTCGAGTACGTGCATCACGAGGTGGCGCCGAGCCAGCACGAGATCGACCTGCGGTACGCCGACGCGCTGACGATGGCCGACAACGTGATGACGTATCGGCTCACCGTGAAGGAGGTCGCCCAGGAGTTCGGCATCTACGCGACCTTCATGCCGAAGCCGGTCGCCGGCGTGAACGGGTCGGGCATGCACACGCACCAGTCGTTGTTCGAGGGCGATCGGAACGCGTTCTTCGACGGCGCCGACGAGGTGCACCTGTCCAAGACGGCGAGGCGGTACGTCGCAGGGCTGCTGCGACACGCTCCGGAGATCACCCTGCTCACGAACCAGTGGGTGAACTCGTACAAGCGTCTCGTTCCGGGGTACGAGGCTCCCGTCTACGTCTGTTGGGCGCGACGGAACCGGAGCGCGCTGGTCCGGGTGCCGCAGTACAAGCCGGGCAAGGAGGAGGCCACCCGCATCGAGTACCGCTCGCCGGACGCCGCCTGCAACCCGTACCTGGCGTTCGCCGCGATGCTCGCGGCCGGGCTCGAGGGCATCGAGCGCGAATACGAGTTGCCTCCCGAGGCGAGCAACAACATCTACGAGATGAGCGACGAGGAACGGGAGACGGCGGGCATCCGGTCGCTGCCGGAGGACCTCGTCGAGGCGATCCACCTGGCAGAACACAGCGAGGTGCTGCGCACGGCCCTCGGCGACCACGTGCACGAGTTCCTGATGAGGAACAAGCGTCAGGAATGGGATGCGTTCAAGGCCTACGTGAGCCCCTTCGAGCTCGAACGGTACCTTCCGATCCTCTGAGCCGTGCATGTCTTGACGTAGGCCACTCGGCCGAGAGAGCATCCACCACCCGGCCGACGAGCCGTGTCGACCGTGCCCCCCGAGGAAGGAGTACCCAGTGCAGCATCGGAGACGTCTCACACGAGCGGCCGCGCTCGTCGCCCTGGCGCTCGTCGCGTTGACCCTGACCGCGGTCCCGGGTCACGCGACCTTCGCGAAGAAGTACGACCTGACCATCACCCCGCCGAGCATCGCCGCCGGCGGCACCCAGGTCTTCGCCGCGACCTTCAAGAACAAGAGCCTGTACAAGATCGGGTCGACGGAGCTCACGGTGCCTCCCGGCTTCCAGGTGAGCGGGGCGACGACCACGCGAGGCACGATCGTCAGCGCGCCCACATCGACCACCGTGAAGATCAAGGACCTGAAGCTCTCCTACGGCTCCTCCTTCACGGTGTCGGTGACCGCCTCGGCCCCCTGCGGCACGTCGACAGGGTCGTGGTCGGCGGTCACGAAGACCGGCAACTTCAGCGGCTCGCTGTTCTCACTGAACAACCCGGGCGACGCGCAGAAGACCACCGTGTCCGGCTCGTGCTCGCTCGCGTTCGTGGTGCAGCCCACCGACACCGCAGTCGGAGGCATCATCAACGCGCCCGACGGGGTCGCGGTTCGAGCCCTGGACGGAGCGTCTCAGCCCGTCGCCGGCGTGGCGGTCGCCATGGCCGCCAACGGCCCGGGGAGCCTGTCGGGAACCTCACCCGTGGCGACGGCCGGCGATCCTGCGACGGCCGCGTTCACGGACCTCTCCCTGGACCAACCGGGGACGTACACGCTCACCGCGAGCGCTCCGGGGTTCGGGACGGCTGATTCCGTGGAGTTCGATGTCGCCGGGGAGGTGCTCGAGTGTGGAGACACCTATCCCGACGGGTCGATCGTGAACGAACCGGGACCGGATGCCGCCAACGACGTGAACCTGTCTCGACAGAACGGAGCGTGCGACCAGGGCATCGCGGTGACGGTCTTCATCCGCGCGACCGAGGTCGAGATCCAGAAGCCGTTCGTGGACGGATCGGCGTTCACGATGTCGATCGACTGGGTCGAGGAGGAGGCGTCGTACCCGGTCACGGCGACCCAGATCGACTACGACGACGACGAGCAGGGCTTCCACCCGATGCAACCGTGCGGCCCCGAGGTCGGCGGTCAGCCGACGCTGCCTGCCGGTGAGTTCTGGTGCGTGACCGGGCAGTCCTTCACGGTGCTCCCCTCGGGGAAGGTGCAGGTGTCCGAGAGCTACTTCGGGTCGGGTGACCCGCGGGTGACGCGCGGCTAGCTTCACGCGTGATCTCGACCCACCGGCACGTCGCGGCAGGGCTCCTCAGACGAGGACCCTGCCGCACATGCCGGTGCAGTTCCCCCCGACCACATCTCCGTGGATCGTGCAAACGAAGCGATACGTGCCGCGGGTGCGGAAGCGTCGCTTGACCGACTCCCCGGGGCCGATGCGCTTCGAGAACGTCCAGTTGCCGCCGTAGGCGCGCACGACGTGAGCCCCCGAGACGGCCCGCCACCGAACCAGTTCGCGACGGTCGATGTTCACCGTCGGCGGACGCCATCGCGTGCCGCTCCCCTTGACCGTGACCGCGGCCGCGGGGCCCATCGCCGCGATCGACACCCCGGCCACGAGCACGGCCACCACACCGACCCGTCGTATCCGCACGACATCCTCTCCTCGTGAGCTCGACCTCGGGAATACGCGTGGCGACGCGGGCCGGTTCATCTCCGACGTCCTTGGACGGAACGTCGCGCGAGAACGTTCGGGACCTGCCGCTCGGGGATTGCAGCTGCGAGCGCCGCTCGGCTACGGTCACCCCATGGCTCCCGACCACGACGAGCTGACGCCCGCGCTGTCCGAGGCGAAGCGGCGCCGAGCAACGCTGCACGACGCCCTCGTGCACCTCGAGGTCGCGATCTCCTCGCCCGCTGCGGGGCGCATCCCCGCTTGGACGGCGCTCGTCACGAAGGAGCTGACGGGCGTGCGGGACGCCTTCGATCAACACGTGATGGTCACCGAGAAGCCCGGCGGGCTCTACGAGGAGATCATCATGCGGGCTCCCAGGCTCGACGGCACGGTGCGCCGGCTGCGCGACGAGCACCCCGACATCGCGGAGAAGCTCGGCGGCATGATGGACCGCATCGAGCAGACGCCGGTCGGTGGGGCGGAGTGGCCCCTCGAAGACGCGCGCGACGACCTGCAGCGGTTCATCGGCACGGTGATCCGCCATCGGCAGAAGGGCGCCGACCTGGTCTGGGAGGCCTACAACGTCGACATCGGCGGCACCGAGTAGCGCCCACCGAGCGCTCGGTCCTTCCTCACGTAGGCTCTGAACCATGCCGCGCATCGCGCTCGGGCAGGCGAACCTCACCGTCGGTGACCTTTCCGGCAACGTCGCCCGCATGGCCGACGCTTCCGAGCGTGCCACCCAGTCCGGCGCCGACCTAGCCGCGTTCCCCGAGCTCGCGATCACCGGCTATCCACCCGAGGATCTCGTGCACCGCGGGGAGTTCGTGAGCGAGAACCTCGAGGCGCTCGATGCGCTCGCGCGGAAGACCGCGTCGTCGTGCCCCGTGGTCACAGGGTTCATCGACCGCTCCGAGGCCGGCGTGCACAACGCGGCGGCGTTGCTGCGCAACGGCACGGTGGAGTCGATCTACCACAAGATGCAGCTGCCGAACTTCGGCGTCTTCGACGAGCAGCGCTACTTCGTTCCGGGCGCGACGGGCGTGCGGGTCGATGTCGGCGGGCTCACGATCGGCCTGTCGGTGTGCGAGGACGCGTGGCACGACGCCCAGCCCTTCGCCGGCTACGCGGGGCTGCCGCTGGTCCTGAACATCAACGGCTCGCCGTACCACCGAGGCAAGACCGCCCAGCGCGCCGAGATCCTGGGGGCGAGAGCCCGTCAGACCGGGGCGTGGATCGCTTACGTCAACGCGGTCGGCGGTCAGGACGAGCTGGTCTTCGACGGGGGGTCGATGGTCGTGGCTCCCGACGGCACGGTCCGCCATCGGGCCGCGGTGTTCGAGGAGGATCTGCTCGTCGTCGACCTCCACGGCAACGTGTCGTTCGCGGACGAGCGGCCGCCGTGGCCGACCGAGGACGCCGACGAGGTCTGGCACGCGCTCGTGCTCGGCCTCGGCGACTACGTGCGGAAGAACGGCTTCAGCGAGGCGGTGTTGGGGCTCTCCGGCGGCATCGACTCCGCGTTGGTCGCCACGCTCGCCGTCGACGCGCTCGGCGCCGAGGCCGTTCGCGCGGTGGCGATGCCCTCGCCGTACAGCTCCCCCGAGAGCGTCGATGACGCGGTCGACTGCGCTCGTCGGCTCGGCGTGCGCATCGACACGATCGGGATCACGAGCGTGCTCGATGCCTATCGGCACGCGCTCGCCGAGGCGTTCGCCGGCACGAACGAGGACGTGACCGAGGAGAATCTGCAGGCTCGCATCAGAGGCAACCTGCTGATGGCGCTGTCGAACAAGTTCGGACCGATCGTGCTCGCCACCGGGAACAAGAGCGAATACGCAGTGGGCTACTCGACCCTGTACGGCGACATGGCCGGGGGGTTCGCGCCGATCAAGGACGTGCCGAAGACGCTCGTGTACGAGCTCGCGACCTGGCGGAACGCGGCCGCCACCGCCCGGGGCGAGACCCCGCCGATCCCGGAGCGCACGATCACGAAGCCCCCCAGCGCCGAGCTGCGCCCGGGCCAGAAGGACACGGACTCGCTGCCCCCCTACGACGTGCTCGACCCCGTGATCGAGGCCTACGTCGAGGACGACCTGGGCGTCGACGACATGGTCGCCGCCGGGTTCGAGCGCGCGATCGTCGAACGCGTGGTCCGCATGATCGACCGCAACGAGTACAAGCGCCGCCAGGCGGCGCCCGGCGTCAAGATCACCCCGAAGGCGTTCGGACGCGACCGGCGCATGCCGATCACGAACCGCTACCCGGGCTGACCGGGAGCGACGATCAGCCGAGCGTCCAGGTCACCGAGATCGTCACGCTCGTATCGAGTTCCTGGGGCGGCGCCACGGTGAGCGCCGCGTCAGTGGCGGCGAAGCCGGCCGCGCGGAACTCCTCGTACAC
>DASZOO010000120.1:0-7582 GCA_035550775.1 Actinomycetota bacterium
CCCCCTGTCCCGACCGAACCACGCGGTCGCAGGCGTCGCCTCCCCCATCCGGATCAAGGTCATGTCGTTCAACATCCAGTACGGGGCGTCGTACTCGACGATCGACGCCGTCGTGAAGGCGATCCGTCGTGCCGACGCCGACGTCGTCGGCCTCCAGGAACCCTTCGGGAAGACGCGGAAGATCGCCAGGAAACTCGGCTGGCACTCCTCGCCGCGCCTGCACGTCGTCAGCCGGTTCCCGATCGTGCATCCGGAAGGAAGCCGGGTCGCCGGGAACCCCGGGGGGCGCATCCCCGAGGGGGCATGGGGCTACCTGGTGCTCGGCGACGGTGCGGTCGCGGCGATCGCCCAGACGCACACGCCCTGGTGGCCGAGCGGCCTCGTCGCGATGCTCCAGGGCGAGGACGAAGCGGAGGTCATCGCCCGAGAGCAGCACAAGCTCGCCTGGCTGCGGCCGCACCTCGAGGCGGTGGCGGATCCGATCGCCGCCGGGGTGCCGACGGTGTTCGTGGGTGACCTCAACACGCCGTCGCACCTGGATTGGACGCAGGAGGCGGTCGATGCCCTCGGGTGGCAGCCGGAGCACCTCGACCCGCCCGGTGACCGATACGTGGTGCAGTGGCCGGTGACGGTCGCGATGGAAGTCGCCGGGTTCCACGACACCTTCCGCGAGGCCCACCCCGATCCGGTCGCGAGGCCGGGGTTCACCTACTGCGTGCGGTTCTTCCCGGCCTGCGGCCGGTGGGACACCTGGGATCGCATCGACTACGTCTACTCGGCGGGTCCGATCGACGTCGTGCGGAGCAAGGTCGTGGGCGAGGGCGGCCCGTACACCGACATCCGCAGCCGCCCGTGGCCGACCGATCACCGCGCCGTGGTCTCGACCCTCGACATCACGCCCGTCGCACCCGACCCCTTCGCCGCGCCGATCGACGAGCGGGTGTTCACGGGGCGTCGAGCGAGGATCGCGTTCCACGACCAAGCCACGCCCGGACGGACGATGGGGCTCTGGCCTGTCGGTCAGGACCCCGCGAGCGATCCGCCCACATCCTCGGCACCGGTCGGGGCCGGGGCGGTCGACGGCGTCGTCGGCGTCGGCACCGACGGGCTCGATGCCGGGACCTACACCGTGGCGTTGCTCGATGGGAACGACGTCGTCGCCACGTCCTCGCTCGCCATCGTCGACCGGCGAGCGCCCGCGACGATCAGGACGCTCGACCGACGCTACGTGCGCGGGGAGCCGATCGAGGTCGCATGGAGGGGCGGGCCGGGTAACCGCTACGACTGGTTGGCGCTCAACCGCGGCTGCTTCGACCCGACGTCGTGCCCGCTGCGGCAGTGGCGGTACATCGACGGACGGCCGTTCGGCAGGGCTCGGTTCACGAAAGGGTCCGAAGGCATCTGGCCCCTGCGCCCGGGTCGATACGTGGTCTCGCTGTGCGTCGACGACGACTACCGCTGCGTCGCCACGAGTAGCGTCTTCCGGATCGCGAGGCCGTAGGGCCCCTCAGTCGTCGCCGGCCTCGTTCGCGTCGTCGTCGGGCTCGCTGCCGATCACGTCGAACCCGTCGTCCATGCTCACCTCGACCACGCTTCCGTCGGGTCGCTCGACCTCGACCTCGTAGGCCTCGGGACCGTCGCCGGCCTCGCTGTCGACCACGGTGCCCCCGCCCACGTGGGCGATCGCCGCATCGGATGCGCTCTGGAGCTCTCCTCCGACGAGCGGGGTGTCGTCGTCGCCCGTCGCAGCGCTCACCCCCGTCGCGATGCCGGCGACGACGAGCGCCGTCACGGTGCCGATCACGATCTTGGTCCTGGTCCGCATCATCCGTCTCCTTCGTTTCGGTGCGACGAACGGGCGCCGTCGCTGGATACATCGTGCGGCATGCACGCTGAGCCTACGCTGAACGCGGCAGACGAATCGCGGGATGCGACGAGGCTGCGCGCGCCGATCCGTGGGGCCCCGGGGTCCTCAGTCGAGCTGGTCGGTGAGCGGCAGTGGTTGCCGGGCGATCCGCTCGAAATCCTCCGCAAGCATCGGATGCGCGAACCAGAAGCCTTGGGCGAGCCTGCACCCGTTGGAACGCAGGAACACGTACTCACCCTCGGTCTCGACGCCCTCGGCGAGGGGCACCATGTCCAGCGATTGGGCGACCTGGATCATCGCCCGCACCATGCCGGCGAGCCGAACGTCGCGGTCGACGTGGCCGATGAACTCGCGATCGATCTTCAACACGTCGACCGGCATGTGCTTGAGCCGCGACAGCGACGAGAAGCCCGTGCCGAAGTCGTCGAGCGCCAGACGGAGCCCCCAGGCGTGCAGGTCACGCAGGGTTCGCTGCGTGCGGTCGGGGTCGGCCATCGCGGTCGTCTCCGTGATCTCGGCCTGCACCGTGGTCGGATCGACGCCGGCGTCACGCAACTTCACGAGGAGTCGCTCGCCGAGCCTGGGCGTCCACAGCTGGCGCGGCGACAGGTTGAACGAGAGCTCCAGCTCGAGCCCGGCGTCGCGCCAGGCTCGCTGCTGCCGCACCACCTGATCGAGCACCCAGTCGCCGATGGCCTCGATCAGCCCGAGCTCCTCGGCCACAGGGATGAACTCCCCGGGCGGCACGATGCCGTGGGAGTCGTCCCATCTGATCAGCGCTTCGGCGCCCACCACGCGCCGGTCGGCGAGGTCGACCACGGGCTGGTAGTGCAGCACCCAGTTCTGCTCTTGGACCGCCTGGCGGAGGCGCTGTTCGAACGAGAGGCGAAGCATCGCGTCGTCGCTCTCGCTGGCGAAGAACACATGGCCGCCCGGCTCCAATCGCTTGGCCCGGTACATCGCGATGTCGGCGTTCTTCAACAGCGTCTCGGCGTCGACGGCGTCGCGCGGGTACAGGCTGATGCCCACCGACCCACGAACGTGGAACTCCGTGCCCTGCAGCACGAACGGCTGCATGAGCGCGTCGGCCACACGCCCGGCGACACGGCCCGAGATCGTCTCGGCCTGCTCCTGATCGAGGTCGGCCAACAGCATCAGGAACTCGTCGCCACCCTGCCGGGCGACCAGGTCGGTCTCGCGGGTGCACGTGCTCAGCCGGCCGGCGAGCTCGGTGAGCAGCACGTCGCCCGCGTGGTGTCCGAGCGAGTCGTTCACGAGCTTGAAGTTGTCGAGGTCGAGGAAGACGACCGCCACCGAGCTGCCGTCGCGTCTGGCCCGTTCGACCGCAAGGGACAGCGTCTCTTCGAACAGCTGGCGATTCGCGAGAGCGGTGAGCCCGTCGTGGTAGGCCATGTGCGCGATCCTCGCCTGCGCCTCCTTCAGCTCGGTCACGTCGAACATCACGCCGTGCTCGGCGAGCACCCGGCCGTCGGGACCCCGGTGGGCGAACGCGCGGTCGCGGATCCAGACGACCCGACCGTCGGGACGCACCATGCGGTAGTCGTCGAGGTCCCGGCCTTCTCCGGCGAGGAAGGCGTCGCTCTGTTCCCGCACCCGCTGGCGGTCGTCGGGATGCACGAGGCGCAGCCACAGGTCCGGGTCCTCGCGGTACTCCTCGGGCGACACCCCGAGGATCCGTTCGATCTGGGGGTTCACGTAGCTCGTGACGCCGCCGTCGTCGGCGTAGACCACCGCGGGGATGTGCTCGACCATGTCGCGGTATCGAGCCTCGGCCTCCTCGAGCGCCGCAGCGGCCTCCCGGCCCGCGATCAGCTCACGGGCATCGCGGATCGAGGCGATCTCCCGGCCGCCACCCAGCGCGCGAAGGCGCACCTCGATCGGGAGCGACCCTCCGTCGGGGCAGCGCAGGTTGGCCTCGAAGGGGACCCCGGCCTCGAGACCGTCCCGCCAGTCGGGCACCGTCTCTCGGATCGGGTCCCCCGTCGCGTCGCGCCCGAGCAGCTCGATGAACCGCTCGTTCACGAGCTCGATGCCCCCGTCACGCAGCACGAACGCCGCTTCGGGTGAAGCCTCGAACAGGTTCCCCGCATCGGGGCCGGCATCGACGGGAACAGGTGCTTCGTACGACACGATGCGAGATGCATCGACGCGTGCGGGGACCGACCTGAGCGGACGCGCCGTTCGAAGGGCGTCGGGGTCCGGAGCGCCTAGCCTTCCTCCTCGTCGGAGATCGGGGGCGAGTCCCGAAGCATCTGCCGCATCGCCGCGAGCAACGTCGCTCGGTCGGCGTCGGACAGCCGTGCTTCCGGGTGGATCAAGGTGTAGCTCGTGGGCGGCATGTCGCCGTCCCTGATCACCTCGAGCATCTCGTCCGGCTCCCCCTGCGGGCGGTCCCATTCCGAGAAGTTCAAGCTCGCCCGGCCTTCGTCGACATCACGCTGCACGAGCCACGAGCCGGGCGCGATGTTCGTGTACCAGGGCCACACGGTCTCGTTGCTGTGGCAGTCGAAGCAGGCCCCACGGGCGAGCTCGAGCCCCGGCCCCGGCGCGAACGCGGCCGCCTGGGTGACGGGTGGGTTCACGTGATCACGCCCGTACGGCACGAACTGGATCAGCACGAACAGGGCGAGAGCGCCGAGGACCCCCCACCGGATCCAACGGGACAGCCGTCGGCGCGCCATGGGGACGATCGTAGTGGCCTCGTCCCTCAGGCACCTCCGACGATGGCCCCGGTCCAGACCGGACCATCGTCGCGGACGCGCGCGGTGTCAGCGCCGGAGCTGATCGATCGTGCAGGTCGCCGGATCGCGATCCGGGAGCCAGCGCACGAAGGTTGCCGCGTTCCGGAAGTGACTGCCGCGCAATCGTTCGAAGCGCACCTCGCAGACCAGGGCCGGCAGCACGTCGACCCATCGGGGGCCGGCCTCGCTCACGGCACCCCCAGGCGAGACGGTCGCGAGCGCCGCGGCGGCGGCCCGCCGCACCGGGGCCCGTCGGAAGGCGCTCGTCCGACCCACCTCGACCAGCCGGCCGGCGTCGTACATGCCCAGGCGCACCGAGCCGAGGCTCCCCGAGCCAGCCTGACGGTAGCCGGTTGCGACGCACGCCGCGGTCCGGACCCGGCGCACCCTGACGGATGCCGTGCCGTCCGCATGGCGTGCGATCACCCCGTCGCGGCCGGTCGCGTCCCGGTCATCCAGCCAACTCTGGGCGACGTTGAGATCGAGGGTCTGTGGCGACAGCACGAACGGCTCGCCGGGAACGATCCGGCGGAGGTTCGCGGCCGTCGTCGAGGCTCCGATCTGGGCGGCCAACGCCTCGAGGCCCCGCCGGCGTTCGGCGAGGGGGCGACGACGCACGACCGCGCCTGCCCGCATCACCAGGTCGGTCAGCACGAGCGTCGCGGGCGCCGACTCGGCGAGCCACTCGACACGGGCCGGGGAGGGATGCAGCCTGCGACGCACCGACGCGAACGTCATCCCCCGGGGATCGACCACGACCAGCGAGCCTTCCACGATGGTGTCGTCGACATCGAGCTCGGACAACGAGCCCACGACCTCGGGGAAGAACGGATCGAAGTTGCGCCCCCGTCCCGACACCAGCCTGGCCACCCCCGGGCCGAGCCGAGCGCTCACCCGGAGGCCGTCCCAGTCGGGCTCGTACCGCCAATCGACACCCTGCGGGATGTGATCGACCACCTCGTCGACCGATGGCGCGTCCGGCAGCGAGACGACGTCGCTCGCGACGTCGACGATCGTTTCCCCTCGCTCCCGACGCATGCTCAACACTCCCATCCGGGAGGACGGCACGTCATCGGGTACACGGCCGAGATGTGCTGGGCCGTTCGCAGGAAGTTGCGGTAGGACCGCGACCATCCCCCGTGTGCGGGACCCCCGTCCGGACATCAGCCCCCGCGCCGGCCAGTCCCGGCTACGAGGGTGAGGCGGTGGGGGAGATCGGCGGGGACGGGGTCACGCTCACGCTCGCCGCCACCGACGGCGAGAGCGTGGCGGTCGGCGTCAGGGTCTCGGTCTCGGCGATCAACGCCTCGAGCGACTCGGCCGGGGCGAACCGCACGATGCCCGCTCCGAGCGGAGGCACCGACACGACCGAGCAGCCCGTGCCGCTCGCACCCGCGGGCGTGCACGTCTCGGCGGAGCGATCACCGACGGTGACCAGCACGCTCATGAACCGCGCGCCGCGATCGAGCGCCATCGCCTCACTGACGCGCACGCGCCCCGAGGAATCCCCGGTCGCGGTGACTCGTCCGATCAGCACACCCTCGGCGTCCTCCGCGGAGTACTGACGCATCTCCACCGTCACGACGTCGTCGGTGGCGATGTCGCGCCCGTCCACCTGCACGGTCGCCGTGACCACGCGGTTCCCGGCGGCGAACGTGATGACCGGCGCGGGCACCGGTGGTTCCGCGTCGAGGATCGGAGGGACGATCGCCGAGGCGAGCGCCAGGGTGAACAGGCCGGCCGAGACGATCGTCGAGGTCGCCAGGAGCTGCGTGCGGCTCGCGTAGTGGCGCCTCAGCACCAACGTGTCGTTGGCGTTCCCGTCGGCGTCGCTGCGACCGAGCAACGCGATCAACCCGATCGCCGCGGCGCCGACGGCGAGGACCACCGCGAATCCCAGCCATCCCGGCGTCTCCCGCACAGCGAGCGACAGCGCCCCGGATGCCCACGCCAGCCCGGCGGCGGCGGCCGCGATCACGAGCTCGGCGAGCAGCACGGCCTTCAACCGCCGTTCCGACCGGCGACTGGGGACCGGAGGAGCCAGGTCGACGGTCGCCGCGTCCTCGAGGGCGACGTCCCACCCCACGGCGGGGGTGCCCAGTACCTCGGCCGGCTCGTTCTCGCCGGTGCCCGTGAAGACGACGCGGTGGGCGGCGGGCGGATCGCCGACGGGCGTCGGGCATTCGATCACGACGCGCCACGGCCCGGTGCGCTCGCCGAGCGGCGTGGTCGTCGTCGCCGTCGACTTGATCGCGTCGACGATCGCCCGTTCGTCCGGCCGGGCATCGGCGATGCGGGCCGACAGCTCCATCACCGGGAAGATGCCCTGCGGCAGCACGCGCGCTTGCTGCACCTGTTCGAGCTGCGTCGCGGTGATCGTCTCGGGTACGGATGGTGGCGACATGGTCTGCGTGGGCTGCACGGGCTTCGCGTCGGTGAGCACCACGACGTCGTCGGTGCCCGGCGCCACGGCATGCCGGCGCCGGTCGATCAACGTGGCGAGCGAGGGATCGGACCGACGCAGGTCGTCGATCTCGTAGAGGCCGGGAACCCGGTCGGAGGAGCCGGCCGCCAACACGACCGGCGCGTCGATCGGCGCGGCCGTGCCGGTCAGCACGCGCCGAACCTGAGCGACCCTGTCGACGGGGTCCGTGTCCCGCAGCGCCAGGACCCGGGCGATCACATCGTCGGTCGACGCGAGATAGGCGGATTCGCGGGGCAGGAACTCCCGTTCCAGGCGGACCTGCGCGGTGACGTCGACGGCCCGGGCTCGTCCCTTCCGCTCGTGGCCGGGGTGGGCGCACAGGTATCGGGTCATGTGGGGCATCTCCTTCTTCCGCCGGGCGACGTTCCGACGGGAACGTGGGCTGGCCTACCCGGTACAGCCGTACGCTACACGGGGTGCGGGGCAACGGAACAGTCCCCTTCCGTACGGAGGGGCCGGAACGAGACC
>DASZOO010000121.1:0-10133 GCA_035550775.1 Actinomycetota bacterium
CCAATGGAAGAAGCCCCCGACGAGACCGCGGTCGGGCCCGCCGCCCGGATCGGGGTCCTCGAAGACGACGATGTCGCCGCGGTCCGGATCGCCGAAGTAATAGGGCACCTTCAGCACCAGCACCCGGTCGCCCGGCACGAGCGTGGGCTCCATCGATCCCGACGGGATGAAGAACGCCTGCACCAGGAACGTCTTGATCAGCAGGGCGAGCACGAACGCCATGAGGACCAGCCCCGGCAGCTCCCCGAGGAACTGCAGCACCGGGTTGCGATGGTGTTCCGGGGCGCCGGCCGGGCCCTTCTGAGGTTCGGGGGCTTCGATCGACTCGCGTTCGGTCGTCTTCACCGGCCAAGGGTACCGGCTGCGACCGTGGAACCGTCGTCGTCCTCGATCTGCAACGACACCTCCACGGCCTTGAAGCTCGCCCACACGTCGATGCCCGGACGCAGCTCCATGCGCGCGACCGACGCGGCCGTGATCTCGGCCGTGAGCGGCGGGCGCGTCGCGAGTCGCACGCGGGCACGCTCTCCGTCGATCGCCACCTCGGCGATCTCGCCCTGGAACACGTTGCGAGCCGAACCCTCGGGCTCCATCGCGTGCAACGAGATGTCGATCGGCCTGATGCTCGCGAGCGCGTCGGTGCCCGCGACGACCGCACGATCTGGTGCGACCACGATGTCGCCGTTCGACGTGGAGAGCACCGCGCCGCCGTCCTCGAGCGGCGACAGTGTGCCGGTGAAGAGGTTCACACCGACGAGGTCGGCGGCGTACGCGGACCGGGGCGACGAGCGGATCTCGTCGGGGGTACCCGACTGCGTGATCCGGCCCGCCTCGATCAGGGAGACCCGCGTGGCCAGCGTCAACGCGTCGAGGGGCTCGTGCGCGATCAGCACCGTTGCCCCTCCGAACGTCGCCGCGACCTCGCGCACGAGCGAGCGGAGCCCCGGCCTGGCCGAGACGTCGACGTTGGCGAACGGCTCGTCGAGCAGCAGCAGGCGCGGTTCGGGGGCGAGGGCGCGGGCGAGGGCGACACGCTGACGCTCGCCTCCGGACATCGACCGTGGGCGCGCGTCGGGGTCGACCGCCGACGCGAGCCGGTCGAGCAGCTGCCCGGCGCGTCGGCGTGCGTCCTCCTTCGCCACCTTGCGGGCGCGGAGCGGGAACGCCACGTTCTCGAGCGCCGAGAGCCTCGGGAACAGCAGGTCGTCCTGGAAGCAGACGCCGACGGGGCGCTCCTCGGGCGGGAGCCGATCGACGCGCTCGCCGTCGATCTCGATCGCACCCTCGGTGATCGTGAGCGTGCCGATCAGGGCGTCGACGACCGTGGACTTGCCGGCGCCGTTCGGTCCCAGCAACGCGGAGATCTCGCCGTCGTCGACGTCGAGTTCGATGTCGACGTCGAACGTGCCTCGGTGGGCAGTGAAGTCAGCGTGGAGCCCCATGTCGGCATCCTCGCAGGCGCGCGTCTCGCGTTCACGCCGCCTGCGTGATGCGGTCCCGCATCACCACGAGCACGACGACCGAGATCACGACGAGGATCAGCGATAAGAAGATCGCCCCGCCCGGGTCGGTGAGCCGTGTCTCGTACACCGCGAGGGGGAGGGTCTGCGTGCGGCCCGCGAGGTTCCCCGCGAACGTGATCGTCGCGCCGAACTCGCCGAGCGCCCGCGCCCACGCGAGCACCGCTCCGGCGGCGAGCTGAGGACCGAGCATCGGCAGCACGATCCGCCGGATCGCGTAGCGGGGGGTGGCGCCGAGGGCCGAGGCGGCCTGCTCATAGCGCACGTCGATCGAGCGGAGCCCTGCCTCGGTCGCGAGCACGACGAGCGGCATCGACACGAACGTGGTCGCGAGGATCGCGCCCCAGGTGGTGAACGTCAGTTGCACGTCGAACGCGTCGTAGAGCCACCGGCCGACGACGCCGCCGCGCCCGAGCGCCGCGAGCAGGCCGATGCCACCCACGACCGGCGGCAACACCACCGGGAGCACGACGAGCGCCCGCAGCACGGAACGGCCGGGTACTCGCGTACGCGCGAGGATCCAGGCGAGCGGCACGCCGAGCAGGATCGACAGGGCCGTGGCGGTGAGCGACACGACGATCGACAACCGCAGCGCCGCGCCGGCGCCGGCTCCGCTGAGCGACGTCGCGATATCGCCCCAGGGCGCACGGAGCAGGAGCGCGATCAAAGGCAGCGAGACGAACACGGCCCCGACGATCGCGAGGAACCACAGCGCCGTCGGTGTGCGGGACCGCATGTCGCCTCCTCACGAGATCGGCTGGAACCCGTACTCCTCGAGCGCTGTCTGGCCGTCGGCGCTCAGCACGTACTCCACGAACGAGGCGCCGAGGCCGGCGTGCGAGGCCCCCTTGACGACCGCGATCGGGTAGGTGGCGATCACGTTGACATCGTCGGGGATGGCCACCGAGGCGACGTCGTTGGCGGCCGCCTCGGAGATGTCGGACTGGTACACGATCGCGGCGTCGCCCTCACCGGCCACGATCTTCGCGACGACCGCGGCGTTGTCCTCCTCGTTCGAGACGACGTTGGCCTCGGCCTCCTCGGCGATGCCGGCGTTGCCGAGCGCCTCACGTGAGTAGTCCCCGACCGGGACGCCCTCGGCGGCGAGGACGAGCTGCACGCCGTCGTTCGTGAGGTCGTCGATCGACGCGATGCCGGCCGGGTTGTCGGGCGGGGTGATGATCACGAGCCGGTTCTGCACGAAGTCGGTGCGATCCACCACGCCCGGGTCGTCTTGCACGGCGTCCATCCACGTTCCGCTCGCGCTCGCGAACACGTCGGCGGTGCCCTCGCTCTGGATCTGTCCGGCGAGCGCATCGGAGGCGGCGAAGTTGAAGACGATCGTCGTGCCCTCGTTCGCGGCTTCGAACGCCGGGCCGATCCCTTCGCCGAACGCGTCGGTCAACGAGGCGGCAGCGAAGACCAGGAGCTCCGTGGTCTCGGCCGGCTCCGTCGCTCCGTTGCCGCTGGATCCGTCGTCGGACGAGCATGCTCCCACGACGAGCGTGAGCGCCGTCATGCCTATGATGAGTCGTCGCACCTCTAGCTTCCCCCTCGGTCGAGCCCGCACTATAGCGATTCGACGGTGCGACAGCCAGGGAATCCTAGGGTTAGATAGTGATAAAACTAGCGAGACAGGAGGACGGATGAGGACCAGCGCGAGGAATCAGCTCGAGGGCACCGTGGTGAGCATGACGACCGGAGCCGTGATGGCCGAGATCGTCGTCGACATCGGCGGCCAGCAGGTGGCCGCGACCATCACGAAGGAATCAGCGGAGCGCCTCGCCCTCGCCGAGGGGTCGAAGGTCACGGCGATCATCAAGGCGACCGACGTGATGATCGGCGTCGACTGACCGATCGCGAGGTCCGGAGGCTCAGTCCTCCGGGAGGTTCACCATCACGCTCGTCGCCTTGATCGTGGCGACGGCTTCCATGCCGGGCTCCAGCCCGAGCTGATCGGCCGCCTCACGCGTGATGAACGCGAGCACGCGATGCGGCCCGGCCTGGATCTCCACGGTCGCCGCGAGCCCGTCCCGCCGGACCTCGGTGATCACGCCGGGGAACCGGTTCCGAGCGCTGGCGGCGGCGATCGGCTCGTCGTGCCGGCGCTCGGCGAGCAGGCGAGCGACCTCGGCCGCCGGCACCGTGCGCTGACCGCCCGACGTGCGCTCGACGCGGAGCTTCCCCTCGTGCTCCCAGCGGCGAAGCGTCTCGACGCGCACGCCGAGCGCCTTGGCGGCTTCCCCGATGCGGTAGGCGTCGGTCATCGAACGGAGGCTACCCCGTCGGGGGTCGGTGGCGTCGGTGTCGCCGATGGGGTCGGGTCGCTCGTCAGGCCGACGCCCCTGCGACGAGCGCGTCGCCGATCGGCGTGCGCCGGTAGACGACCGAGCGCCCTTGGCGGGCCTTGGCGACCAGGCCGGCCTCGCGGAGCACCCGGAGATGGTCGCCGACGGCACCGAGGGTGTGCCCGGTGACGCGAACGAGCTGGGTCGTCGACGCGGGCCTCTCGAGCTGCACCAGCACGTCCGCCCGGGATGGTCCGATCAGGCGGGCCAACGCGGGAAGCGTGGTCGTCTGCGTCTCCCACAGCGCAGCGCTTCCCCGGGCCGGGTAGACGACCGCCGGCTGCCATGGCGGCTCCGTGTAGGTGGCGAGGTTGGGGTGCATGAACACCGACGGCACGAACATCAGGCCGCGACCGTCGAGCGGGCTCGTCTCGTCCGGGCGCCCCAGGATCTCGACGGCGCCGTCCGCCCAGCGCAGGCTGGGGTGGAGCCCGTCGAGCGCCTCGGACCACCCGCTGCGCACCAGCCGGTCGGCACGATGCAGCACGTCCCGCTCCGCGATCGCGAGCAGTTGCGGCCAGTCAGGCGCGACGAGCAGGAGCCACATGCGCTCCAGGGCGTCGGCGAGCCATGCGGTCACGTCCCGCCGGTCCAGCACGGCGCGCACGTCGTCATCGACCGGGCCGGTCATCACGAGGGCCCGGTCGATCTGGTCGCGGGCGATCGCCGGCGAGGTGGCGCGGATGACGGCCAGATCGTCCGCGGGGCCTCGAGCCATGCCGCTCGGTGGCGGGGTGGTGACATCGGGACCCCAACCGCTCGGCCGCAACGCGGCCAGGACGCGTGCGTCGAGCGTGAACCGTACCGGCGCGTAGCGGTGGGCCCACCGTGAGCCGCGTATGGCGGCGCCGGAAGGCGTCCGGCTGCGCGGGCCGTGGAGCTTGCGCAACAGGGACTCCAGCTCACCCATGGGCGAGATCGCGAACCGAGACGCCGCCAGGTCATCGGGGCCGACCACGATCCTCAACATGTCTGACTCGTTTCGTGTGCCGACGAAACAGTAGCGGTTCCGTCGGACCGAGGTCACACTCCGCCCATGACGACCGACGTACCTGCCCCATCCGAGAGCGCCACCTATTCCCAGCTGCTACACGCCCCTGGTGTGCCCTGGCTGTTCGCCATGTCCCTCGCGAACGTGCTCGGGCACTCGCTGCAGATCTTCGCCCTGTCCGTGCTCATCTACCGGCAGACCGGATCGGCGGCCTGGTCCAGCCTCGCCTTCGCCGCCGGCTTCCTGCCGCAATTGGTCGGCGGCACCTCCCTCACCTCGCTCGCAGACCGTTGGCCGGCGCGACCCGTGCTGGCCGCCAGCGCCGCCATCCGTGCCGCCGTTGCGTCGCTCCTCGCACTCGGCGATCTCTCGCCCGGCGTGTCGATCGGCATGGTCGCCCTCTTCGCGATGTGGCAACCGGTGCCGCAAGCGGTGCAGTCGGCGCTGGTGACGCGGCTGCTCACCGGTGACCTGTATGTGCTCGGTCGCTCAGTGTTCAGCCTCATCTCCTCGGGGTCCCAGCTGCTGGGCCTCGCCCTCGGGGGTGCCGTGATCGCTGCCCTCGGCCCGTCGTCGACCTTCCTCGTCGCGGCCGCCGTCCATCTCCTCGGGATGCTGGCCTCGCTGGCGATCCCCTCGCGGGGGACCGCGGAGCGTCCCGAGGGACGATGGCGCCTCGGAGAGACCTGGAGCGGGAACCTGCGGCTCCTGCGCAACCACGCGGTGCGACGCATCCTGCTTTCGTGGTGGGTGCCGATCACCTTGCTGGTCGGCGCGGAAGCGCTGGTGGTCGCCTACGTCGGCGAGCGGGGCGGGTCGTCCGCGCAGACCGGAGTGCTCCTGGCAGCCTTCCCCGCGGGAGCGGCGGTCGGCGACGTCGTGGTCGGGCGGTGGCTCTCGCCCGGCCTGCGGCGCCGGGTCGTCCCATGGCTCTACACGCTCGTGGGGGTGGCGCTGCTGCCGCTCGTCTGGTACCCCGGAACGATCGCGACGGTGACGTGCTTCGCTGTCGCCAGCGCGGCGACCGCGTACCAACTGGGCAGCCAGCAGGCCTTCCTGGATGCCGCCCCCGTCGACCGCCGAGGGCTCGCGTTCGGACTGTTCGGCACCGGCCTCATGGTCGGCCAGGGGCTCGGCCCCGTCGCCGCCGGCGCCCTCGCCGACGTCGTCGGATCAGGCGCGACGATGACCGTCCTGGGGACGACGGTGCTCGTCTCCGCGGTCTTCCTCGCACGCCTGCCTCGGATCCCGCACGCCGCTCCCGACGGTCGACCGCTCGCCTGATCGTTCGAGCGTTCGAGAGCCGGAGGGTGGCTGCTAGACCGCGAACCGCACGTGCAGGATGTCGCCTTCCCGCACGTCGTAGTCCTTGCCCTCGACGCGGATCTTGCCCGCTGACTTCGCAGCGTCCATGGAACCGGCGCCAACCAGGTCGTCGAACGTGATCACCTCGGCCCGGATGAAGCCGCGCTCCAGGTCGGTGTGGATCACTCCCGCCGCCTCGGGGACCTTCGCGCCGCGACGCACCTCCCAGGCGCGCGTCTCGTCCTCGCCGGTCGTGAGGAACGTGATCAGGTCGAGCGCGCGGTAGCAGGCCTCGATCACCGTCTCGAGTCCCGGCTGCGACACGCCGAACTCCTCGAGCAGCGCGCGGGCGTCGTCGGGGTCCATCTGGGCGGTCTCGGCCTCGATCGACGCGTACACACCGACGGCGCCGCCCTCGGCCAGCGAGGGCGGAACCTCCGTGCCTTCCTCGAGGTTCGCGACCACGATCTCGGGCTTCAGCGTCAAGGGCGCGATCCCCCGCAACACCGAGGCGTCCTCCAGGGACAGACCGGTGTCGCGCAGCGGCGTCTCGGCCTCGAGCGCCTCCTTGGCTCTGCGCAACGCATCGACCTCCGGGCCCGGTTTCTGGCGCGCCTTCTTCTCGGCCTTCTCGAGCGCGTTCTCGATCACGGCGAGGTCGGCGAGCAGGAGCTCGGAACGCACCGTCGACAGCTCGCCGAGGGGATCGGCGTCTCCTCCGAAGCAGCGCACCACCACGGCGAGCGCGTCGACCTCGCGGAGCTTCGCGATGCCCTGCGCGCTCGAGACCCCGCCGGGCACGTCGACGAACCGAACCTGCGCGGCGACGGTCTTCGCCGAGCGTTCCATGTCGGTGAGCACCTGCAGCCGCGAGTCGGGCACCGAGACCACGGCGACGTTGGGCTGGCCGGCGTGCGATCCGGTGCGCGTGAGCGCCGTGAACAACGTGGACTTGCCGCTGTACGTCACCCCGACGAGACCGACGTCCTTCATGGGAGGGGCGAGCCTAGCAGGGACCGAAGGGCGGCCCGAGGGCGACGCCGACGGCTCCGGGAGCACCCGAGCGCCGATGTGCTTCGGCCCTTCGGTCCGCACGAACCGCCCTTGGTCCCATGCGCCGCAACGGCCCCGGGAGCCGATGCTACGAACGAGACCGGGCGGGGCGGGGTGCCGCCAGACCCACTCCGCTCCGCCAGGCTCGCTCCGGGGCTGCCCGCGGCCCCGGAGCAGGACGGGTTCCGGCTACGACCGGGCGGTCGGCACGGCACGGCGTCGACGGGGCTGGCATCGTCCGGCGGGCCGGGGATCCGACGGCCCCGGCCCGCCGGCTCTTGTTCGCTAGCTCTTCGTCTCCCAGAAGACCTTGCCGATCTCGTCGACGGCGTCGATCAGCTGCTGGCCCTGGGCCGGGTCCTGCGACTTCTTCGAGTCGCCGGCGAGCTTCGTGGCGTTCCAGAACTTCTCGTGCAGGTCGGGGAACTTCTCGAGGTGCTCCGGCTTGAAGTAGTCGGTCCACAGCACCCAGAGGTGGTGCTTCACGAGGTCGGCGCGCTCCTCCTTGATCGAAACCGCGCGGTCCTTGAAGACCTCGTCGTCGCTGCCCTGGTACTTCTCCTGGCAGGCCTTCACCGACTCGGCCTCGATGCGGGCCTGGGCCGGGTCGTACACGCCACAGGGCAGGTCGCAATGGGCGTGGACGAGGCGGCCGGGCCTGAGGAATGCTTCCAGCATGGATGGGCCTCCTTCCGACGATGGAACCGCTGGAACGGTCTCCGGTTCGGACTCGCCCGAAACCTATCACCGCGGTCGGAAACGGGTCGCGGGCATCGGTGCGACGGCCGTCGCTGCGGCAGGGGTCGCGTGGGCGTGCCTGCGCTGGAAGCCGTCCCGGGTCGAGATCGAGGGCGGATCGATGGCGCCCACGCTCGCGCCGGGCGATTGGGCCCTCGTCGCCTCGCCGTCGCGGTACGCGCCCCGCGACGTCGTCGTCGTGGAACATCCCGGTCGCCCCGGCTACGAGATGGTCAAACGCATCGTCGGCGTGCCCGGGGATCGCATCGGACAGCGGGTGCTCGGTGCCGACGAGTACTGGGTCGAGGGGGATCACGAGCCGGCCTCGACCGACTCCCGGCAGTTCGGAGCCGTGCGCGCCGAGCAGCTGAAGGCCAAGGTGCTGCTCGTCTACTGGCCGCCGGAACGTCGACGGCGGATCAGGTGAACGGCCGCGGCCGATGCGCCGCCCGAGCCACGGCGACGACGAAGACCTCGCAACCCCTGGGCTCGTGGTCGCGCCGCTCCGACTGGCACGTATCCTCGCCCGGGCCGCCGACGACCCGGTCGCGGCCGGGTCCGCCCCACACCCAGTCGCCGCCTCGCTCTCCCTTCACGCGGTCGTTCCCCCGGCCCCCGTCGAACCGATCGTCCCCCGGCCCGGCGATCAGCAGGTCGTCGCCGGCGCCGCCGCACGCGCGGTCCTTCCCGATCGAGCCCTGGAACTCGTCGTCGCCGCCGAGCCCCAGGAACACGTCGGGGCCCCGCCCTCCGCTCAGCTCGTCGTCGCCGCGGCTGCCGACGATGTCGACGGGGCGGCCCAGGCATCGAACGAGCTCGTAGGCGCCGGCGTCGCACCGGCGGTCCCGCGGGGCGCCGCGTTGGTCGGCCGGCTCGCCGCATCCGCCCGCGGCGCCGACGGCCGGGCTGTCCGGGCGGAGGGCCATCGTCGGTGTCGGGCCGCCGTACGCGCCGAGGCGTCTCAACCTGGGGTCGATGCCGGTGTGGTCGGCCGTCGAGCGTAGGCCGCACCCCCTCGCGAACCCCGCGTTCCCACCGAGCGAGACGAGCGCGGCCGCGCAGTCTGTGCCGCGTGCTGCGGTGTTGTCCGACACGATCGATCCCCGCACCGAGACGTCTGCGGACGCGGCCGCCGGCCGCCGGATCCCGCCCCCGCGACCGGCTCGGTTCCCGGCGACCGTGCTGGCGTCGATGGCCAGCTCGCCTCGCACCTCGAGACCGCCCCCCGATGCCGACGCGACGTTGCGGGCGATCGTCGAACCGTCCACCGTGCCTCCGGGCCCCGTGAGGTAGATGCCGCCCCCGCGGGTGGCGCGGTTGCCCGCCACGGTGGTGCCCAACAGGATGAGCTCTCCCTCGGCATGGATCGCGCCGCCCGTGCTCGCCGCGGAGTTCTCGAGCAACAGCGACTGCACGACCTGGACGGCCGTGCCCGGCGCCGACCAGAGCGCACCACCCTCGGCGCCCCTCGAGCCAACGATCGTCACCCGACGGAACCTGCCGGTGCCGCCCTCGACCTTCACGGCCCCACCGTCGATCGCTCGTTCGCGGGCTCCGAAGAGCGTGAGGCGCCGCAGCTCGTACTCGTTCCCTATCGTCGATGTGCCCATCGTGAACGCACGCTCGCCCAGCCCCGATGCGTCGATGAAGACACCCGTCTCCCCTACGCCGCGGATCGTGATCGGGGCGCGCAGGTCGATGTCCCCCTGTCGGACCCCCCCGGATCCGGTCCTCGTCAGCGTGTAGAGGCCGGGAGGCACCAGCACCCTGTCCCGAGGCCCCGCCGTCGCGACCGCGTCGCGGAGTGAGCAGTCGGCCTCGTCGCACGCGCCGTCGAAGCTGTCGGTGGTCGTGTTCACCCGCAGGGTCTGCGGCCCGCCTGCCCTCGCGGCGTGGGTGCCGGCCACGGCGGGCAACGAGGCGAGGGCCAGCGCCAACACGAGGACGGTTCGGGGGTTCGGCACGGCGCGATGCTATCGAGCGACCCGCCGGGCGACCTCAAGGAACCGAGGCTCGCCTACGATGTTCGGGACAACACCGTCGTCCCCCGAGGAGCCTCCCCTGGCCGCCATGCTTCCCCCGGTTCCACCTCGTCCCGACCTCGCGTCCGAGGCCTGGCCGCCGCTCGAGCCCACCCCGCGGCGCCGGTTCCCGTCGTGGGTGGTCGGCTCCGCCGTC
>DASZOO010000122.1:0-4102 GCA_035550775.1 Actinomycetota bacterium
GCCGACGTCCAGGTGGCCGAGGCATGTCCATCGATCCCGAGGTCGGCGGCCATCCGCTGGATCCGTGCGTTGTGCCACGGATCGGAGACGAGGAAGGCGCTCGTGAGGCCGCGGTCGCGCATCTCGCGCGACGCCGCCCGCAGGCTCGTGAACGACGTGTGGCCGAACGGCAGCGCGATCACCGACCACGAGGGCATGCCCTGACCGATCAAGTAGTCACGGCCTGCCTCGGCCTCGGTCGTGCGGTCCCCCGGCTGGTTGGCGCCGAGCACGAACACCACGCCGGCGCGGCCCTGCTCGAAGAGCAGGGCCGCGTGGTCGAGGCGGCCCTCGAAGACCGGCGACGGAACCCCGTCGTACTGGGCGGCACCCAGCACGACGATGGCATCGACCCGGTCGAACTCGCTCGCACCGTCGTGATGGGCTTCGCGCCATACCGTGACGGCGCCGAAGCCGACCAGCCCGAGCGAGAGCACGAGCAGGAGGGCGACGACGAACAGCACCGGATGGTTGCGAAGGAGGCGCACCAGCCCAGGCTAGCAACGCCTCCCCTGCCGATTCAGTCGGTACACAGGATCGTCACGGATGCCGCGAAGAGCACCGTCTCCCCGGCGTCGGCCACCAGCTCCTGCGCCTCCTCGCGAGAGGACGCCAGGGCCCCGATCACGTACCCGTCGTCCACCTCGGCCGGCAGCCCGCGGAAGCAGTCGGCCGGCGACACCACCAGCGACTCGCCGAGCGGCTCGCGGAGCCTCGCGGTCATCGCGTCGAGGTCGTCGGCCAGAGGCGCCACCTCGACCGCCGCCAGCCATCGATCCCCCGGGGCCGCCGACCTCGAGGGCCGGGGAACGGGCGGATCGCTCGGGTCCGACGATCGTCCGCAGGCGGTGAGGACGAGCCCGACCGAGAGCGCCGCGGCGGCTGCGCGCCGATGGGGGCTGCCGCTCATGGCGTCACGATCCAGCTGTTGGCCGCGAACTGAGGCAGCACGCTCCGGAACTTGGCGAGAGCTGACGTGGGGTCGGCCTGGAGCGGCAGATGCAACAGCGCCCCGTACACGCCTGGCCGGATCGCCAGCGGGCTCATCGCCGCATCGACCACCTCGACCTCCGACGTCGGATATGCCGCCAGGATGGTCTGGGCAACGCTCGACGCCTGTTCCGTGGTCGCGAAGTCGCCGACGATCACGGCGATCTCCTCGGCGTCGCCTTCGTGGCCGCGCGCCTCGAGCGACGACCAGCTCCCTCGGGGCGGCACGTGCGTGCCGCCGTGCGCGGCTCGGTCCGGATCGACCACATCGGCAGGATCGACCATGACCGCACCGCATCCGATCGTGAGCAGATCGCCCCCGGCGCGCTCGATCGCGAGATCCTGCCGTCCGGTCGCGGGGTCGGGCACGTTCCACACGAGCCGTGAGCCACGGGTGCCGGCCAGGTACCGCTCCTGAGACAGGCGCGCGACCCGGCGGGCCGCCCCTCCCTCGAGGCGCCAGAGCTCGAACCGCGGTGGGCGATCGGCGGTCGCGTCGCCGATCACCTTGACGAACGCCACCGATGCCCGCTGTTTGAGGGGCGTCCGCAGGGCCACCCAACGATCGCCGCGGGCGTGGAACGACGTCATCCGTCGCCACCTGCCGCCGTCGACCCGAACGCTCCAGAGGTTGCTCAGACGCTCACCCTCGGGTACGCGTGCCGTCGGAGGCGCGGAGACGACCGCAGCGACGCGGTCACCGGACATGAACACGGGCGAGAAGACGGTGGCTCCTTCGGTCGGCGCCGGCAGGCGGTCGATGCGTCCGGTGTCACCGTCGAGCATCGCGACGCCGTCGCCCGTCGCCCACGCGAGATCGCCGTGCGCCGACCACGTCGGATGAGTGACCTCGGCCGGCTCGCTGAAGCGCCGCGTGCCCTCGGAGGTCACGACCACGAGCTCGTCGTCGCCCGCTCGATCGATGACGTAGGCCGTGCCGGCACGGGGATCGGCTGCGACGTGTCGCACGATGCCCACCCCCTCGCCCGCGGGTGTCATCGACCGTGACGTCGAGACCGAGACGAGCTTGCCGCCGGATACTGCCCACATGCCCCCGCCGGCCGCGAGGGCGCGCGGCGCTCCCCGGTCGAACGTCCGGACCGCGGGACACCGAGCCGAAGGAGCAGCGTTCACCTCCGCCACCGGCACACCGCCGGCCATGCCGCTGAGCATGCCCGCGGCCGCCGACACGGCGGCGACCGCGCCGATCACGAGCTTGATCACCATGGGTCCCTCCTCGACTCAATAGTTGGTGACGTATTGGAAGTGCATGGGGTCGGGGTTGCTCCAATTCAGCCCCCAGAAGAAGCGGTGCCCCGGGTAACCCCCTCGCCAGACATCGGGGATGTAGGTGCCGTGGTCGATACCGTCGGCACCCCGCCCGTTCCAGAAGGTCTGTCCTCGGAAGTTCCGCTGCCAGTTGGTGTCGACCGCGGCGCCCCAGGAGTGCACGGACCACGACGACGTGCCGGCGATCAGCCGGCAGTTGTAGCTGCCGATGCCTGGGTACAACGCTCCATCCTTGTGGGCGGCGTTGATGTGGTTGCGAACGTTGTAGCCGATCGTGCGGGCGAGGTACGTGTGGTATTCGACGTAGGCACCGCTGCCGTCGTTGGGATCGGCGTGGGGCCACCAGGACCGGGCGTTGGTCGCCTTGTCGGAGCATCGCTGGCCGAAGACGTCGATGAGCCCGGCGAGTCCGCTCGGCCTGGGCGGGATGCCCTTCTTCGAGTGGTCATGCGTCCAGTCGGACATGTGGCCCGCCACGGCCGACGACGCCGCGAAGCAGCCGAGCGCCAGCGCGACCGTGAGGGCGAGAGGCACGGCTCGGACATGGATCCGATAGCCGATCATGACACCACCTCCTGCGTGGGGGAGGTGGGAGGGATCCGGACGCTAGCGTCGGCAGCGCGCCGGCACCGTGACGATCGTCACGGGTCGGCTACTTCGAGGCGACCTCGGCCTCGCCGACGCTCGCCTGACCGGCCGCGAGCCGGGCGGTCTCGACGCGGAACGGCGAACAGCTCACGTAGTCGAGCCCGAGCTCGTGGCAGAAGACCACGCTGGCGGGGTCGCCACCGTGCTCCCCGCAGATGCCCAGGTGCAGCGAGGGATTCGCCTGCTTGCCCGCTTCCACGCCCGCCCGCATCAGGGCGCCGACGCCCGGGCGATCAATCGTGACGAACGGGTTCGCCGGCACCAGCTTCCGCAGCTCGTACATGCCGACGAACTTGCCGACATCGTCCCGGCTGAACCCGAACGCTGTCTGCGTGAGGTCGTTCGTGCCGAAGGAGAAGAAGTCCGCGCGCTCGGCGATCTCGCCGGCGGTCACCGTGGCTCGTGGGAGCTCGATCATCGTGCCCCACTCGAGGTGATCGAGCGTCACGCCTTCCCGCTCGAGGATCTCGTCCGCGACGGGCTCGAGCTCGGTTCGCATCTGCTCGAACTCGGGCGCGGTGGCGACGAGCGGGATCATGATCTCGACCTTCGGATCGTTGCCGGCCTTCCGCGCCTCGACGGCGGCCTCCACGATCGCGCGGACCTGCATCGCGTACAACCCCGGCTTCACGATGCCCAGGCGAACCCCGCGCAGGCCGAGCATCGGGTTCGTCTCGTGCAGCTCGTTGACCTTCTGCAGCACGCGTTCCCGCTCGGTCACGTCGGCCCCGCTCGCCTTGCCCAGCGCGACCTCGACGGCTAGGTCGACCTGGTCCGGCAGGAACTCGTGCAGGGGCGGGTCGAGCAGGCGCACGGTGACGGGCAACCCGCTCATCGCCGCGAAGATGCCCACGAAGTCGCCGCGCTGCAGCGGCAACAGCGTGTCGTAGGCGGCCTGCTCCTCCTCGGGGCTCTCGGCGAAGATCATCTGGCGGACGGCCATGACCCGCTCCTCGCCGAGGAACATGTGCTCGGTGCGGCACAGCCCGATGCCCTCGGCGCCGCGCGCTCGAGCGTTCGCCGCCTGCTCGGGCGTGTCGGCGTTGGCCCGCACGCGCAAGCGTCGACGGTCGTCGGCCACCGACATCAGACGCTCGAACGACTTCCAGAGGATCTCGTCGCGGGCCGTGGCGTC
>DASZOO010000123.1:0-5147 GCA_035550775.1 Actinomycetota bacterium
ACGCCATCG
This sequence comes from Actinomycetota bacterium, assembly GCA_035550775.1. GTDB lineage: Bacteria > Actinomycetota > UBA4738 > UBA4738 > HRBIN12 > JAOUEA01. The sequence goes on from DASZOO010000123.1 coordinate 10, forward strand.
GGACGATCCTGCACGACGAGGGCGAGCCGATCTCGCCGCAGGTCGCCTCGCGGGCTGCCGAATCGGCCGGCATGCCCGGACTCGTCCAACGTGCGAACGCGGACCCGAGCTTGGCGGACGAGGTCGTGCGGGAGTACCGCGAGGCGCGTGCGCTCGACGTGTTCGGAGTGCCGACCCTGCGGCTCGACGACGGGCTGCCAATCTACGGGCCGATCCTGCCCGATGCGCCCGAAGGAGACGATGCCCTCGAATGGTGGCAGCACGTGTCATGGCTCGCTCGCCGCGATGACCTCTACGAGTTGAAGCGGTGGCCGAGGCCGCGGAGGCCCTCCTAGTCACCCCATCCGAAGCGCCGAGCCGTGAGAAGATGGCAGCTTCCATGACGCATCATCTCCATCGCCACGACGTGTGGGGCGACGACCCCGAGGAACGCGACGCCGACGCGGTCGTCGAGGAGTTCCTGGCCGAGCCCGAGATCGCGAGGAAGTGGCACGACGCCCCGAGCGTCATCTGGGTGAAAGCCGTTGGCCGGTTCATCGCCCGGAACAGCAAGAGGGTCGGGATCACGATCGCAGGGTTCGCGGTCATCCTCGCCGGCGTCGTGCTGCTCGTGCTGCCGGGACCGGGATGGCTCCTGATCTTCGTCGGGCTCGCGATCTTGTCGACCGAGTATGTCTGGGCCCGCCGGCTGCTGATGACGGCCAAGAGGAAGGCTGAGCAAGCCAAGGACGCCGTCCTGCAGCGGAAGAACAACCGCGCCGAACGAAAGGCGCGGCGCAACGGCGGCATCACGCAGAGCGCCTCGGACGACGTCGCCTGAGCCGCGATGGCCGCCGGCCGCATCTTGATCGGCACGTCGAGCTGGACCGATCCGACCCTCGTGAAGGAGGGCAACTGGTACCCGCCGGGGACCACGACGGCCAAGGCCCGGCTCGAGTTCTACGCATCGCGGTTCCCGCTCGTCGAGGTCGACTCCACCTACTACTTCCCGCCCAGCGAACAGAACTCCGTGCTGTGGATCGAGCGCACGCCCGCCGACTTCACGTTCAACATCAAGGCCTACTCGCTGCTCACGAACCACCCCACCCGAACCGAGTCGCTCTACAAGGACCTGGCGGCCGATCTGCCCGAGCAGACGCTCGAGAAGCGCCGGATCTACCGCGACAAGCTGCCGGACGAGGTCGTCGACGAGGTCTGGCGGCGATTCCACGACGCGCTGATGCCACTGCACTCGGCGGGCAAGCTGGGCGCGGTCCTGTTCCAGTTCCCGCAGTGGTTCGTGATCTCGAAGGCGAACAAGGCCTACATCGAGGAATGCGCGGAGCGACTGTCCGACTTCCGGGTGGCGGTCGAGCTGCGCCACATGAGCTGGATGGAGGAACGCAACGTCGAGGAGACGCTCGGCTTCCTCTCCGAACGGAACCTGCCGTACGTTTGCGTCGACATGCCGCAGGGGTTCGACTCGAGCCTGCCGCCGATCGCCGCGGCCACCGCGGACGACCTCGCGATGGTCCGCTTCCACGGTCGCGACCCCAAGGCGTGGCAGACGAAGTCCGAGACCGCGAGCGAGCGCTTCCGCTACGACTACTCGAGCGAGGAGCTGGGCGAGTGGGTTCCGAAGGTCCACGAGCTCTCGAACCAGGTGCGCGAGACCCATGTGCTCATGAACAACTGCTACCGGGACTTCGCCGTGCGCAACGCGAAGGAGCTCGGCGACCTGCTCGACCTCGACCTCCCCGACTGAACCGGAGCGAACCGCGAGCCGGGGTACGCTCGTGAGCGATGGGTGGCGGCGGATCGCGCTGGAGGGTCGCGACGGTGCGGGGGATCCCGCTGTACGTCAGCACGTCGTGGTTCGTGATCGCGGGTCTCTACGTGTGGCTGAGGTACGAGGGGCTCACCGCCATCCTCGTCGACCCGGCCGAGGCTGCGACGATCGCCGTGCTCACCGCGGTGCTCTTCTTCGGAAGCGTGCTGGTGCACGAGGCGGCGCACGCGATCATGGCTCGCTCGCTCGACCTTCCCGTCTCGGGGATCACCCTCGTGTTCTGGGGCGGCGCGACCGAGACGAAGGCGAGCGCCAAGGGGCCGCTCGGCGAGTTCCTCGTCGCGTTCGTGGGGCCGGCCACCACGCTCGCCCTCGCCGGCGTGTTCTGGTTCGCCGAGACCCTCACGAACGGGCTGGTGGCCGAGACGCTGGGTTGGCTCGCCTACATCAGCGTGCTCTTCGCCGGGTTCAACGCGCTGCCGGGCTTCCCGCTCGACGGTGGCCGCATGCTGCTGGCCGCCGTCTGGGGGCTCACCGGGAACCGCCGCACGGCGATGCGGGCCGCCGGGTACGGGGGCATCGTGATCGGCGCCGTGATCGCAGCCGTCGCCGTGTGGCGGCTGACGTCAGACGATCTGGGCATGGCGTTGTTCCTCGGGTACGTCGCCATGATCCTGATCGCCACCGGCCGATCGATGGACCAGCGCATCGCGTTCCGCGATCAACTCGTCAAGGGCACGGTCGCCGACGCCATGCGGCCTCCGCCCCCGACGGTGCCCGCCGGCATGTCGTTGATGCAGGCGCTCGACGAGTACCTGCGCGGGGCCGACGGACAGGGGTTCCCCGTCGTCGACGCGGGGCGCGTGATCGGCACGATCTCGATCGAGAGCGCCAGGAAGGTCGGAGGCCGCGATCCGATGCGACCGGTGCGCGACGGGGTGCGTCCGCTCACGCAGATGCCGGTGCTCGCTCCCGACGAGACCCTCGACGATGCACTCGAGTGGCTCGGAGGACGCGAGGGGCTCGTGCTGCGCGACGACGTGCTGGTCGGAGCCATCGGCCCCGATGACGTGGAGCGGTGGTATCGGCGGGTGATCGAGGGTCGCGCCGACGGGGCGGTCGCCTCGGGACCGCCGCCACCCCGCATGGTCACGCCGGCGCCAGGCTCGGTTCCACCCCGCCCCGATCTTCCCTAGGAGAGGGACCGCAGCTGTCGGTGGCCGGCGGTAGCATCCGCGTCGTGAGGCCCCCCTTCTCCCCCGACGAGCGCCAGGCGCTCGTGCTCGATCACGCCTCGGGCACGATGCTCGTGACCGGGCCTGCGGGCACCGGCAAGACCGCCGTGCTCCGGGAACGGTTCGCTCGCTTGGTCGAGCAGGGCGCCGATCCCGACCGCATCGCGCTCGTCGTGGGGTCGTCGAACGCACGGGAGGCCGCCCGCTCCGCGTTGCTGCAGCGCCTGCCGACCTCGCTCTCGGGGCTGCACGTCGTCACCATGCACGGGCTCGCGAACCGCATCCTGAAGGGTCGGGCTGAGCAGGCGGGCGAGGGCGAGCCGCCCCAGCTGCTCTCGGCCACCGAGCAGTTCGCGAAGGTGCAAGAGCTGCTCGCGGCCCAGGACCTCGACGAATGGCCCGCCTACGGACCGCTCCTCGGCATGCGCGGCTTCGCCGACGAGGTACGGCAGTTCCTGTCGCGGGCGCAGGAAGCCCTGCTCTCCCCGGAACACATCGTCGAAGCCGCCGACCGGCGCGGGCTCACCGGCTGGCGCGAGCTCGCACGCTTCCTCGGCGAGTACGAGGAGGTGCTCGACGCGCTGAACCTCGCCGATTTCGCAAGCCTGCTGCAGCGCGCGGCCACCGAGGTCCCGGTGGGCGAGCCGCCGTTCGACCACGTGCTGGTCGACGACTTCCACGACACGACGATCGCGGCCGAGGCGATCCTGCGGGGCCTGCGCGCGCCCGATCTCGTCGTGGCGGCCAACCCCGACGCGCATGTGTTCTCGTTCCAGGGAGCCAGCCGGGCGCCGCTCGACCGCTTCGCGCAGGTGTTCTCCGGCGAACACGTCGAGCTCGCCACGAACCACCGCACCCTCGAGCCGCCGGTCGTCGAGGCCTGGGTGGCACCCCACGCGAGCGAGGAGCACGCGGCCATCGCACGAGAGCTGCGGCGCCGGCACGTCGAGCAGGGCGTCGACTGGAACGACATGGCGGTGATCGTCCGCCGGCAGGGAACGCACCTCGGCGGCTTGCTGCGGGCGCTCGACGACGCGAGCATCCCTCGCGCGATGCCCGAGCGCGGGCTCTCGCTGACGGCCGAGCCCGCGACCCGGCCCTACGTGTTGGCGCTACGGTGGCTCGTCGCCGAAGACCCGGCCGCGCGGGAGGCGCTGATCGAGCAGCTGCTCGTCTCCGACGTGGTCGGGCTCTCCCCGGCGGCCGCGCGCGCCCTGCTGCGGGCCTCACGCGCGGCCACCGGATCGATCGCGAACGCGCTCGACGTGACGGAGGGACTCACGCCGACCGAGGCCGAGGCCGTCGTCCTCGCCCGGGAAACCCTCTCGAGAGCCGCCCTCTTCGCCGGCATGAGCGTGCAGGATGCGTTCCGGCACCTGTGGGAGCAGCTTCCCTGCTCTCGCTGGCTCGTCGACCGGGCGGGCGAGAGCCCCGAGGCCCGCCGCGAGCTCGACACCGTGGTCACGTTCGCCAACGTGGTGGCCGAGACCGACGAGGCGAGCGGCGACACGAGCGTGGCCGCGTTCCTCGAATCCCTCGATGCGGGCGAGCACGGCCCCGGCTACTCCGCGTGGGAACGTGGCCGCTCCGACGCGGTGCAGGTGCTGACGGCCCACGGCACCGTCGGGCGCGAGTTCGACACGGTGCTCGTGACCGGCGTGACCGAGGGGAACTTCCCGAGCCTGTCGAGGCCCGAGCCGATGTTCGACCTCCAGGTGCTCGAGCGCCCGGTGTCGAACGCCGAGCGCAATCGCGATCGACTCGACGACGAGCGCCGCCTGTTCGACATGGTGACGGCGAGGGCGAGACGGCGCGTGGTGCTCACCTGTGCCGATACGCATGCCCACGCCGACGTCCTCTCGGTGAGGTCTCGCTTCGTCGACCCCGGCGCGTGGCGGCCCGCACCCTCGGGGCCGTTCGACGCCCCGGTGTCGACCCGCGAGGCGGCCGCCGCCTGGCGGTCCCAGCTGGCCGACCGAGCCGCCCCCCGGTGGCAGCGCGTGGCCGCCCTCGACGGCCTCGTCGCACTCGGCGTCGACGCCCGCCGCTGGTGGTTCCAGCGCGATTGGACCGAGACCGGCCGGCCGCTGCACGAGACGATCCGTGTCTCGTACTCACGCCTGTCGAACCTCGAG
>DASZOO010000124.1:0-31071 GCA_035550775.1 Actinomycetota bacterium
GCATCCTGCTGCTGATCCTGGCGCCGCTCGCCGGCGAGGTGATCAAGGCGGCGGTCTCGCGCAACCGCGAGTTCCTGGCCGATGCGCAGGGTGCGATGCTCACCCGGTACCCGCCGGGTCTGGCCTCGGCGCTGCGGAAGCTCGCCGTGTCCCCCACGGCGATGCACTCGGCGAACAATGCGACCGCCCACCTCTGGCTGTCCCAGCCCTCCCGCATCGAAGGTGACAAGCTCGGCCCGATGGAGAAGATCTTCGCGACCCATCCGCCCATCGCCGAGCGCATCCGCCGCCTCGAGGAGATGTGACGTTCGTGTCGAACTGAGCGCGGGTGTTTGGAACCGTCCCGGACGAGGTCTAGCATCGCTGCGCCGGTCCCGGGCGGGATCGAGCCACCACCCTGACCCTTTCCACCGTTCACACGCACCAGGAGGTCCCCTCACGTGGCGTTCACCCCGCGCGGCAAGGCACTCGTGGCAGGCGGCGCCGTCGTCGCCGTCCTCGGCGGCGGGCTGGCCGTGCTGGCGCTGTCCGGGAACGCGCCCGGTCCGGTCCAGGAGGCGTTCTCCAGGGCGGGGATCGGCCCGGAGCCCGTGGAGCCGTGTCCGCTGACCGGCCAGACGCTTCCCGGTGACCGGCAGCCCCCCGACCGTCCCGTGCTCGCGGTGAAGGTCGAGAACACCCCCGACGCGCAGCCCCTCGTTGGGCTGCAGAACGCCGACATCGTCTACGAGGAGGTCGTGGAAGGGGGCATCACGCGGTTCGTTGCGCTGTACCACTGTGACGACGCGAACCGCGTGGGACCGGTCCGCAGCATCCGGACGACCGATCCGGAGATCCTCGTTCCGTTCAGCGACCATCCCTTGCTCGGATTCTCCGGTGGATCGAGGGAGGTCCGCGCGATCGTGGAGGATGCGGAGCTGACGTTGATGGACGAGGACAGCGCCACCAAGGCGTTCAGCCGGGACGAGGGCCGGGTCGCTCCGCACAACCTCTTCACGTCCACGAAGAAGCTCTACGCCAAGGGCCGCTCCCTGGCCAAGGGTGAGCCTTCCCCCGCGTCACCGTTCACGTTCGACGACGAGGTGCCCACGCCGAGCAAGAAGGCGCGGAGCGCCACCGTGGTCTTCTCGGGGCTGGCGACGGCCGAGTGGCGCTGGCAGAAGGGCCGCTGGGTTCGCTACCTCGACGGCTCGCCGATGCTCCTCGAGAGCGGCCAGCCGATCGCCGCCGACAACGTCGTGATCCAGGTCGTGAAGACGACCGAGAGCGAGTTCACCGACGTCGCCGGCTACCACTCGCCGGAGGTCGACCTCACCGGCAAGGGCAAGGCATGGGTCCTTCGCGACGGCAAGCTGATCGTCGGCAGATGGGAACGCGCAGACCCGGGCGAGTTCACCGTGTTCCGCTCGAAGGTCGGCGAGGAGATCGCCCTCACGCCTGGCACGACGTTCGTCGAGCTCGCCCCGGTCGGCATGTTCGACGCCGACATCTCGTTCGGCTGAGCCGGCGGCTCAGGCCGGCGGCGTCAGCCGGCGGTACACGGCGTGAGCCCGGGCGATCGTTCGAGGCGATACCTCACGGCGCACCAGCTCGGCCACCTCCGCCTTGACCGCCTCGCGTGAGGCCGACGGCCGCGGGATCACCTCCTCGAGCCGGCCGCCCCTGCCCTCCCGCGAGACGTAGTCGCGCTCGATCTCACCCTCGATGCGACGGACGTGCTCGGGGGTGTGGTCGAACCGGTCGAACGACGTGCCGAAGCGGTCGTTGAGCCGAGCGATCGAGTCACCGAACGACCCCACGACCTCCTCGAACGTGGCCGTGACGAACCCATCGCGGACCGGCAGCAGCGGTTCGTAGAAGCGCAGGTATCCCCTGACCGCTGCAGCCGCACCGATGTCGGGACTCCGGATCAGGAACGAGACGACGGCCGCCAGCGGCTCGCGGATCAGCACCATCGTCGGAACGCGGTCGCGCACGGCACGCATCACCTGGGCGGGCATGTGGGTGTGGTGAGCGATGTGGGTGAACCTGGGCTCCTGAGCGAGCCGGAACGCCGCCACCGCGAACGACGATGCGCACCGTGGGAACGCTTCGATCACCACCTCGGTCCGCTCGTCCACCAGCTCGCCCCTGCCCCTGATGCGCTGCAACGGCAGGGCAAGGGTGGGGAAGCGGGCGGCCCACGTCTTGGCGTCGTACAGTGCGCCGGCTGCGACTCGTCGGGCCATATCGCGACCCTAGCAGCGCGTTCTCGGCCTTCTGGCCGCTCGTTCACCCCGGTACACTCGGGGCAGCGTCGTCCCGACCGCCGGGACCCCGAGCAGGAGGCGATACCCCGTGCAGCGCGAGACCGGCACGTTCACCGTGAAGTCCGGGCTGGCCGAGATGCTCAAGGGCGGCGTGATCATGGACGTCACGACCGCCGAGCAGGCGAAGATCGCCGAGGACGCCGGTGCGTGCGCCGTGATGGCCCTCGAGCGCGTGCCGGCCGACATCCGCCGCGACGGCGGCGTCGCACGCATGGCCGACGCCACGAAGGTCGAGGAGATCCAGCAGACGGTGACCATCCCGGTCATGGCCAAGGCGCGCATCGGCCACTTCGTCGAAGCGCAGATCCTGCAGTCGCTCGGCGTGGACTACATCGACGAGTCCGAGGTGCTGACCCCCGCCGACGAGGAGTACCACATCGACAAGTGGGCCTTCACCGTCCCGTTCGTGTGTGGCGCCCGGAACCTGGGAGAAGCGCTGCGCCGCATCGCGGAAGGCGCCGCGATGATCCGAACGAAGGGCGAGGCAGGCACCGGCAACGTCGTCGAGGCCGTGCGCCACGAGCGCGCGATCCTGCGCGAGATCGCCGAGTGCACGACGCTGCGGCCGGAGCAGCACGTGACGAAGGCCAAGGAGCTCGGCGCCCCCGTCGAGCTCGTGCGCATGGTCGCCGAGCAGGGCCGTCTGCCGGTCGTGAACTTCTCCGCCGGCGGCATCGCGACGCCCGCCGATGCCGCGCTGATGATGCAGCTCGGTGTCGATGGCGTCTTCGTGGGCTCGGGCATCTTCAAGAGCGAGGAGCCCTCCACGATGGCGCGCGCGATCGTCGAGGCGACGACGAACTTCGAGAACGCCGACGTGCTCGCGAAGCTCTCGCACGGCCTCGGTGACCCGATGGCCGGGCTGGAGATCGGCTCGCTCGAGACGCGGCTGCAGGAACGCGGCTGGTAGCCGCTCCCGGGTGGCCGCGGTGAAGGCCGGCGTCCTCGCCCTGCAGGGAGACTTCCGAGAGCACGGCCGCGTGCTCGCGGAACTGGGCGCTGTGCCGATCGAGGTCCGCAACGACGAGGACCTCGCCGGCGTCGAGTGCCTCGTGATCCCCGGCGGGGAGTCCACGACGATGGGCAAGCTCGCCCGTGCCTACGACCTGGTCGAGCCGGTGCGCGAGCGCGTGGCGGCCGGGATGCCGGTGTTCGGCACGTGCGCCGGCATGATCGTGCTCGCCGAACGGGTCGTCGGCGGCGAACCGCTGTTCGGAGTCATGGACATCGGCGTGGAGCGCAACGCCTACGGTCGACAGGTCGACTCGTTCGAGGCCCAGGTGGAGGTCGATGGCATCGATCACCCCGTGCGCGGCGTGTTCATCCGGGCACCCCGCATCACCGACGTGGGCTCGGACGTGCGCGTGCTGGCCGAGCACGAGGGGGCTCCGGTCGTGCTCGAACAGGGCAGCCTGCTCGTATCATCGTTCCATCCGGAGCTGATCGGCGAGGCGGGCCTGCATCGGTACCTGCTCGCCAAGCTCTGAGCACCGACCCCGGGGAGGGGAGCGCACCATGTCGGGCCATTCCAAGTGGGCCACGATCAAGCGGAAGAAGGCCGCGAACGACGCGAGGCGATCGAACCAGTACGCGAAGCTGCTGCGTGCCGTCGAGGTCGCCGCGCGCGAGGGCGGTAGCGGCGACGTCGAGGCGAACATGACGCTCGCGTCGGCGGTCGAGAAGGCGAAGGGCTTCTCGGTGCCGACCGAGAACATCGAGCGCGCGATCAAGCGCGGCACCGGCGAGGACTCGAGCGGTGCCCGCTACGACGAGATCTCCTACGAGGGCTACGCGCCCGGCGGCATCGCGCTCTACGTCGAGGCGCTGACCGACAACCGGAACCGCACCGCACAGGAGGTCCGCCACGCGTTCACGCGCAACGGCGGGAACCTCGGCGAGACCGGTTCCACCGCATGGATGTTCACACGGAAGGGTGTGGTGGTCGTCGAGAAGGACTCGGCGCCCGACGAGGAGCGGCTCCTCGAGCTCGCGCTGGAGGGCGGCGCGGAGGATCTGCGCGACTCCGAGAGCTCGTGGGACATCATCAGCGACCCGAGCGCCTTCCAGTCGGTGCGCGATGCCCTGGAGGCCGCGGGCGTCCAGGTCTTCTCGGCCGAGATCTCGATGGTGCCGCAGTCGACGATCCCGGTCGACGGGGGAGAGGCGAAGCAGGTGCTGAACCTGATCGAGGCGCTCGAGGATCTCGACGACGTGCAGAACGTCTACGCGAACTTCGACATCCCCGAAGCCGTCATGGCCTCGCTCTGAGACGGATACGCGTCGGGTTCGGCGTTCGGCGGACCAGGGAGGTCGAGGTTCCGGATCCCATCGGCGGGCCGAGCCATGAGGCTTCGCCTGCTTGCTCCGACGGGCCCCGGCACTAGACTCCACGAACGGATGTTCGATTCGTGCGTGCTCGGCGTGGACCCCGGCGTGGCCAAGCTCGGCCTCGCGGCGGTGTCTCGCGACGGCCGGAAGCCGGCCCTGATCTGGTCCGAGACGGTGACGACCGCCCCCGACGTTCCGGAGGCCGAGCGGCTGCACACGCTCGCCCGGGCCGTGCGGGCCGCGATCGCCGACCATCGGCCCGTGAGCGTGGCGGTGGAGCGCGTCGCGTTCAACCGCAACCAGGTGAGCGCGCTCAGCGTCGCCCACGCGACCGGTGTCGTGATGGTCGTCGCGGCCGAGGCCGGCATCGCGGTCGAGGAGTACAGCCCCACCGAGGTGAAAGACGCGGTGACCGGCATGGGCAACGCCAACAAGCGGCAGGTCCGCGATGCGCTCGCACGCGTGCACGGCTTCCGAGACCTGCCGTCGACGCCCGACGCGGTCGACGCCGCCGCGATCGCCCTGACGCACCTCGTGACGTCTCGGCTCCGCGTCGCCGCCGCTCGAGCGGGGAAAGGTCGATGATCTCCTTCCTCGAGGGCGAGGTCGTGCAGAAGGGCGCCACGAGCGTCGTGCTGGCGGTGGGCGGCGTCGGCTACGACGTCTCGGTCCCGACGTCGGTCGTGAGCCGGCTGCCCGCCGTGGGCCGGATCGCCCGCGTGCACACGCGCATGGTCGTGCGCGACGACTCGATCACGCTCTTCGGTTTCTCGACGACCGACGAGCGCGAGCTCTTCGACCTGCTCACCGGCGTGACCGGCGTGGGGCCGAAGGTCGGCCTCTCGTTCCTGTCGGCGATGAGCGCCGACGTGCTGCGGCGAGCGGTGATCGCCGGCGACGCCGACGCGCTCACCGTCGTGCCGGGGGTGGGGAGGAAGGTGGCCCAGCGGGTCGTCGTCGACCTCCGCGACCGGCTCGGCGGCGAGGCGGAGCTGCCGAGCGAGGGCGGCGCGATCGTCGACGTGCGCGAGGCCCTCGTCTCGCTCGGTCTCACGCCACAGGAGGCCGCCGAGGCGACGCGCGACGTCGACGTCGACGGGCGCGAGGTCGACGACCTGCTGCGTGAGGCGCTGCAGAAGGTGGGGCGGTGACGTGGACGACGATCGCCTGATCGAGGCCGCCGTCGTCGACCCCGAAGACCGGGAGTTCGACGTCGCGCTGCGGCCCACGAGCCTCGGCGACTTCGTCGGTCAGGAACGGGTGAAGGAGCAGCTGCAGCTGCTGATCGACGGCGCACGGCGGCGCGGCGAACCCGTCGACCACCTGCTGTTCAGCGGCCCGCCCGGGCTCGGCAAGACGACGCTCGCCCAGATCGTCGCGAACGCGATGGGGGCGGGGTTCCAGCCCACGAGCGGGCCCGCGCTCGACCGTCCGAGCGACCTCGCCGCGATCCTCACGAACCTCGACGACGGCGACGTGCTCTTCGTCGACGAGGTCCACCGCATGCCACGGCCGGTCGAGGAGGTGCTCTACCCGGCGCTCGAGGACTTCGTGCTCGACGTCGTGCTCGGCAAGGGCCCGACCGCGCGCTCGATCCGGCTCGAGCTCCCGAGGTTCACGCTCGTCGCCGCCACGACACGGCCCGGACGTATCACGCTTCCGTTGCGGGAGCGGTTCGGATTCTCACCTCGCCTCGACTACTACCCGGTCGACGACCTCGCGCGCATCGTCGGACGGTCGGCCGGCATCCTCGACGTGCGGCTCGAAGAGCAGGGCGCGGCCGAGATCGCACGCCGCTCACGCGGCACGCCGCGCATCGCGAACCGGCTGCTGCGCCGCGTGCGCGATTTCGCCGAGGTCCGCCACGACGGAGCGATCACCGGAGAGGTCGCGCGCGCCGGGCTCGAGGTGTTCGAGGTCGACGAGGAGGGCCTCGACCGGCTCGACCACGCCATCCTGCGAGCGATCGTGCAGCGGTTCGGCGGAGGGCCGGTCGGGCTCTCGACGCTCGCGGCCTCGGTCGGGGAGGAGCCCGACACGGTCGAGGACGTGGTCGAGCCCTACCTGCTCCAGCTGGGGTTCCTGCAGCGCACGCCGCGGGGTCGCGTCGCGACCGAGCGCGCATACCGGCACCTGGGCACCCAGCCGCCGGGCACGCTGCCGCTCTAGCCTCGGGCGCTGCCCGGGGCGGTAGACTCGGCCGGTCGGCGACACGCCCGGCACCCTCGAACGCCAACGAAAGGTCGACCTATGTTCGAACTCCTCGCCCAGGAATCGGGAGGCGGCAGCCTGGTCGCGTTCCTGCCCCTGCTGCTGATGGGCGTCATCTTCTACTTCCTGTTGATCCGGCCGCAGCAGCGGCGGGCTCGGGCCCAGCGGGAGCTGCTGAGCAGCGTGGAGGTCGGGGACGAGGTCGTCACCACCGCCGGCATCTTCGGCACCGTGATCGAGATCGACGAGGAAGACGACATCCTCACGGTCGAGATCGCGCCGGGAACGCGCGTGCGCATGATGCGGGCAGGCATCGGTCGCATCGTCGTCGACGAGGCGACGGAGGGCGAGGCGCCCGACGGCCAGGACGGGCCGTTCCAGCAGACGTGACCGGCGCGCCGCCCCCGGTGGACGACGGCGTGCCAGGCGAGACGAGCGACGCATCGACGGTCGTCGCGTCCGACACGACGCCCGAGCCCGCCCCCCTGCCGGCCGAGCCGGCACCGCCGGCGGGCGGCGACACCGCGACGATCACCCTCGAGGACGTGCAGGCGAACGAGGAGCTCTCGCGGTTCATCGCTTCCGCGGATCGCGTCATGGACGCGATGGGGTTCACCGAGCACGGCTTCCGGCACGCCAACCTCGTGGCGCGCATCGCCTTCCAGGTGCTCGCGCGGCTGGGCTACGGCGAGCGTGACGCGACCCTCGCGTGCGTGGCCGGATACCTGCACGACGTGGGGAACGCCCTCGCCCGGGACGCACACGGTCAGACGGGAGCCGTCCTCGTGCACCACGCCCTGCGCGACACCGTGGCGCCGGCCGACCTGATGCCGATCATCGCCGCCATCGCGAACCACGAGGAGACCGAGGGCACCGCGGTGTCGCCGATCTCCGCGGCCGTGATCCTGGCGGACAAGTCCGACGTCCATCGCAGCCGCGTGCGGACCAGCGGACAGATCGATCTCGACATCCACGACCGGGTCAACTACGCCGTGGAGCAGTCGTTCCTTCGGGTAGACTCCGCTGCCCGCACCGTCAGCCTCGAACTGACGATCGACACGGGCATCAGCCAGGTCATGGAGTACTTCGAGATCTTCCTCGGGCGCATGCAGCTCTGCCGGGTCGCCGCCGAGCACCTCGACGCCCGCTTCCGCCTGGTCGTGAACGGGGCGGAACTGGCGTGAAACGCACCCGCGGCCTCTGGGCCTCGATCCTCTTCGTGCTGGCGCTGACCCTCGCGTCGCTGATCGGGTTCGCGACCGGGGCGCTGCAGCCGATCCTCGGTCTCGACCTCGAGGGGGGCGTCTCGGTCACGCTCTCGGCGCCCGAGGGCACCCCCAACGAGGTGATGGAGCGCGCGAGGACGAACATCTCGAACCGCGTCGACGCGTTCGGGGTCGGCGAGCCCGACATCGCCGTCTCGGGCAACGCGATCGAGGTGCAGATCCCCGGTCTGGCCCGAGGCACGATCGAGCAACGGGCGGAGAGCCGGACCTGCCTCGTGGGTCCCGATGGAGAGAACTACGGGTGTGCCGTCTCGCAGCAGGCCGCAGACGAAGCCCTGGCCGAACTGACCGTGGTGCCCCAGGTCGCCGAGGCGTGTCTCGTCGGTCCCGGCGGCGAGCAGCTCGAGTGTCACGCGACCGAGGAGCTGGCCGAGGCCGCGAAGGCGGCGATCACGGTCGCTCCTCGGGCCGACGTGACGCCGACCTCCACGCCTGGAGCGTCGCCGTCGCCGGCGGCGAGCGACGATGGATCCTGCCTCGTCAACGCCACCGGGGAGCAACTCGAGTGCTTCCCGACGAAGAAGGAGGCCGAGGCGGCCCGGACGGCCCTGGAGGTCGAGGTCACGGAGCGGACGTACTGCGTGACGGACGGCGCGGGCGCGACCGACGAGTCGGGGCCCTCACCGTCGGCCTCGCCCTCCGCGACGACCTCCCCCTCCGGGACGGCTTCCCCCTCGCCGTCGCCTCCCCCCCAGCCCACCGCCTTCTCGGGCCTCACGTTGGGAGCGAACGATCTCCCGTGTGGACTGGCGTCGAGAGGCGCCGCCGCGACTGCGATCGACGACACGCAGACCCGGACGGTGGAGTCGCTCTTCTGCGTGATCAGCTCCGCCGGCGAGAACCTCGGGTGCTTCATCGATCGCGCATCGGCCGAGGAGCGGCAGCGGTCCACCGGGCAGCAGCGGCTGCTCGACGTCATCGGTCAGACCGCACGCCTCGAACAACGACCGGTGCTCGCGATCGTGCCTCCCGACGACCCGGCCTACGCGACGACGCCGGTGACCTGCCCGACCGACGAGGACCGCCAGACGGAGGAATGCTCGTTCTCGAGCCTGGAGGACCAGGAGGTCGTGTACGAGGACGAAGCCGGGAACCGGTATCGCCTGGCTCCCGCGGTCATCGCCGGAGGCGACGTCGCCGAGGCGAACGCGGTCCTGGGCGGTGCGACCGGCTCGGAGTGGACCGTCAACTTCCAGCTCACCGATGACGCCGCGGGTCGGTTCGCCGACGCCACGACGACCGCGGTGTCGCTCCCGCCGCCGCAGAATCAGATCGCGATCGTCGTCGACCGCGTCGTCATCTCCGCGCCGAGCGTGCAGAGCCCGATCACCGGTGGCACCGGTGAGATCACCGGAGGGTTCGCCGAGGCGGAGGCGCGCGACCTGGCCACGGTGCTGAACGCCGGCGCCCTGCCCGTGGAGCTGACGCGCCAGCAGGTCCAGACCGTGAGCCCCACGCTCGGGTCCGAGTCGCTGCAACAAGGCATCGTGGCCGGCCTCGTGGGGCTCGGCCTGCTCTTCCTGTACCTGCTCTTCTACTATCGGCTGCTCGGGATCGTGGCCTGGTTCGGCATGACGATCTGGGCGATCCTCGCGGTGGCGCTGATCTCGCTCGCCGGCATCCAGTTCGGCTACGCGCTCACCCTCGCCGGCGTCGCGGGGCTCGTGATCTCGCTCGGGGTCACGGCCGACTCCTACATCGTGTTCTTCGAGCGGCTGAAGGACGAGGTCCGTTCGGGCAAGAGCGCCCGTGCGGCGGTGCAGCCGGCGTTCGCTCGGTCGTACAAGACGATCATCGCGGCCGACGTCGTTGCGGGGATCGCGGCGGTCGTGCTGTACCTGACCGCGGTGAGCTCGGTGCGCGGGTTCGCCCTGACCCTCGGCGTGGCCACGTTGCTGGACCTGTTCGTCGTGTACTTCTTCAAGCGGCCGACGGTGTTCCTCGTCGCCCGCAACCAGCGCCTCGTCTCACTCAAGGGGTTCGGGCTCGAGGCCGGGGTCGCCGGTGAGGCCGACGGCGCGGCCGAGGGAGCGCGGGCGTGACGACCGTCCATCACGTGCTCGAGACCTACCGCGGTCACACGATCCCGCACTTCCGATTCGTCGAACGCGGACGGATCTACTTCGCGATCTCGGGCGTGTTGATCGCCCTGTCGATCGTGGGACTGGTCTTCAGCGGCTTGAACTACTCGATCGACTTCGATGGCGGCGCGAGGATCCAGTTCCCGCTGGCAACCGATCTCACGGTCGCCGACATCCAGGCGACGATGGCTGACGCGGGTCGCGGGGGCGCCGAGGTGCAGATCGTCGGCGGCGACCAGGTGGCGATCCGGACCGAGTCGCTCGCCGATGCGGGCGACAGTGACGCCCTGCTCCGGCGCCTCGCCGACCAGGCCGGCATCGACCTCAACGATGTGAGCGTCGAGGACATCGGCCCGACGTTCGGCGCCGAGGTGCGGCGGCAGGCGATCACGGGACTCATCGTCGTGCTGGCCGCGATCTCCCTCTACATCGCGATCCGCTTCGAGCCCAAGATGGCGATCGGGGCCATGATCGCGCTCGTGCACGACGTGGTGATCACGGCGGGCTTGTACGCCTTGGTCGGCCGGGAGGTCACGCCCGAGACGGTCATCGCGATCCTCACGATCCTCGGTTACTCCCTGTACGACACGGTGGTGATCTACGACAAGATCAAGGAGAACACGGAGTCCAGCGGGCTCGTCTCGCGTCTCGGCTACGTGGGGGTGGTCGACCTGTCGCTGAACCAGGTGCTGATGCGGTCGGTGAACACGTCGCTGGTCGTGCTCCTGCCGATCCTGTCCCTGCTGCTGTTCGGCGGCGACACGCTGAAGGACTTCGCGTTCGCGATGTTCGTCGGTGTCGCGATCGGCGCCTACTCGTCGATCTTCCTCGCTGCGCCGCTCCTCGCGGTGTTGAAGATGCGCGAGAAACGGTTCCGGCAGTTGGAGGCGCGCCGGACGGCCCGTGCCCGGAGCGGCGGGCGGTCGGGGGATGAAGAGGCGGTGGCCTCGACGACTGCGAGCGCGGCCAGGACGTCGGATGCCGCGGCACGATCGGCGACGGCCCGGACCGGCTCGCGCCCTCGTCCGAAGAGCAAGCGTCGGCCGCCCGCCAAGCGCAAGCGGAGGTGATCCCGTGGACATCGAGCAGATCAAGGGGCTGATCCGGGACGTGCCCGACTTCCCGGAACCGGGCATCGTCTTCAAGGACATCACGCCGGTGCTCTCCGATCCGATCGCCTTCTCGACGATCACCGACCTGATGGTGGTGCGGTTCGGCCGGGGGAACGTCGACAAGGTCGTCGGCATCGAGGCCCGCGGGTTCATCATCGCCTCGCCGGTCGCCTATCACTTCGGCGCCGGCTTCGTGCCGATCCGCAAGCAGGGCAAGCTCCCGTGGGAGGCGGTCGGGGAGGAATACGAGCTCGAGTACGGCACGGCCACGCTCGAGCTGCACGTCGACGGCATCACAGCGGGGGAGCGGGTCCTGATCGTCGACGACGTGCTCGCGACGGGCGGCACCGCCGCCGCCGCGGCGTCGCTCGTGCAGCGCGTCGGCGGCAAGGTCTGCGGCATCGCGACGGTGATCGAGCTCGACTTCCTGCACGGACGCGACCGCCTCGCCGAACA
Organism: Actinomycetota bacterium; assembly: GCA_035550775.1. GTDB lineage: Bacteria > Actinomycetota > UBA4738 > UBA4738 > HRBIN12 > JAOUEA01. Next base: position 11,784 of record DASZOO010000124.1, read on the forward strand.
CGAGCTGTACACCTTGATCCACTACTGAGCCGATCACGCGCCGTCCAGCCCCTACACTGCTTGGGGAGGAGGCGCGGTGGACAGCAGGGAAGATCTCAGAGCGGAACAACCGCCCGCGCGACGCGGAACCCGCATCCCACGTCCGCGACTTCGGCGCGGAGACGGCTCGCCCGCATCGGCGATCGACCCGCTGCTCAAGAAGGTCCGCTCGTACAACCCCAAGGCCGACACGCGCGAGATCGCCCGCGCCTACGCGTTCGCGGAGGCCGCCCACGCGGGGCAGAAGCGCAAGTCCGGCGAGGATTTCATCACCCATCCGCTGGCCGTCACGAGCATCCTGGCCGACCTGCGTCTGGACACCACGACGCTCGAAGCGGCGCTCCTGCACGACACGGTCGAGGACACCCCGGTCACGATGGACGAGATCGAGGAGGGGTTCGGGTCCGACGTGGCCCGCATCGTCGACGGTCTCACGAAGCTCGAACGGCTCGAGTTCCATTCTCGCGAGCAGGAGCAGGCCGAGAACGTCCGCAAGATGATCGTGGCGATGGCCGGCGACATCCGGGTCCTGCTGATCAAGCTCGCTGACCGCCTGCACAACATGCGCACGCTCGCGGTGTTCCCTCAGCCGAAGCAACGCCGCATCGCGACCGAGACGCTCGAGATCTACGCGCCGCTCGCTCATCGGCTCGGTGTGCAGGAGATTAAGTGGGAGCTCGAGGATCTGTCCTTCAAGACCCTCCATCCTGGTCCGTACCGTGAGATCGCGAGCCTGGTCGACGCTCGGCGAGGGGAGCGTCAGGCCCTGATCGAGCAGGTCACCGGGCAGGCGCGCGCGAAGCTCAAGGAGCTCGGGGTCAAGGCAGAGGTGGAGGGCCGCCCGAAACACCTCTATTCCATCTACGAGAAGATGGTGATCCGCGGCAAGGAGTTCAACGAGATCTACGACCTGGTCGGCGTCAGGATCCTCGTGGACTCGCTGCGCGACACGTATGCGGCCCTCGGCGCGGTCCACGCGCTCTGGAAGCCGATCCCCGGGCGGTTCAAGGACTACGTGGCCATGCCCAAGGCCAACATGTACCAGTCGCTGCATACCACGGTCGTCGGTCCCGGGGGGACGCCGCTCGAGATCCAGATCCGCACGCGCGACATGCATCGGACCGCGAAGTTCGGCATCGCTGCGCACTGGCGCTACAAGGAAGGCACCAAACAGGCGAAGGAAGCCTCGGCCGAAGCGGCCTGGCTCGGTCAGATGATGGACTGGCTGAAGGACATGGCCGACCCGCGCGAGTTCATGGACTCGCTGCGCATCGATCTGTACGGAGGCCAGGTCTTCGTCTTCACGCCGAAGGGCGACGTCGTGAACCTGCCCGCGGGGTCCACCCCCGTCGACTTCGCCTACGCGATCCACACCGACGTCGGTCATCGCACGATCGGGGCCAAGGTCGGGGGCAAGCTCGTCCCGCTCGACTTCGAGCTTCGCACCGGGGACACGGTGGCGATCCTCACGTCGCGGGCTCAGGGAGAAGGTCCGTCGCAGGACTGGCTGCAGTTCGTCAAGACCCCGCGTGCCCGCTCGAAGATCCGACAGTGGTTCTCGCGGGGACGGCGAGAGGACGCCCTCGAGCAGGGCCGCGACGCGGTGACCCGCCTCATGCGGAAGCAGAACCTGCCGATCAAGCGCCTCGCGACGACCGAATCGCTCACCACGATCGCCGAGGAGCTCAAGTACCCGAACCTCGAAGCCCTCTACGTCGCCGTGGGGGAAGGGCACGTCTCGCCGCAGTCGATCGTTGCGAGGGTCTCGCGCCTGGTGATCGGCGACGCCGACGAAGAGGTGGCCTCCGAGGTACCGCTCGCTCGGCCGGTTCGGCTCGGCAGGGACGATGACATCTCCAAGGGCGTGGTGGTTCGGGGGCTGCCCGACGTGTGGGTGCGGCTCAGCCGGTGTTGCACCCCGGTGCCGGGTGACGAGATCCTCGGCTTCGTCACGAAGGGGCAGGGCGTGAGCGTGCATCGCACCGATTGCCCGAACGTCACATCGCTCCGCAAGCAGCCCGAGCGGCTGATCGAGGTCACCTGGGCCGAGGGCAAGCCGACGTCGTTCGTCGTGGCGATCCAGGTCGAAGCGCTCGACCGAACCCGGCTCCTGTCCGACGTGGCCACGGTGCTCTCCGACAGCCACGTCAACATCCTGGCGGCGACCTCGGCGACCGGGAAGGACCGCATCACGCGCCTAAGATTCACGTTCGAGCTCGCCGACATCGCGCACCTGTCGAGCCTGCTCGCGTCGGTCAAGCGGGTGGAGAGCGTCTACGACGCCTATCGCGTCGTGCCCAGCTGACCGATGCGCGTGGTGCTCCAGCGGGTCGCCCGCGCGTCCGTCTCGGTCGACGGCGAGCCCGTGGCGTCGATCGGTCCCGGCTACCTCGCCCTCGTGGGGGTCGGACACGGGGACGACGAGGCCGACGCACACCGCCTCGCCGAGAAGGTCGCCGCGTTGCGGGTGTTCCCCGACGAGGCCGGGAAGATGAACCTCGCCGTCGGCGACGTGGGCGGCGAGGTGCTCGTCGTCTCGCAGTTCACCCTCTACGCCGACGTCCGGAAGGGCCGGCGCCCGTCGTGGACCGAGGCGGCCGACCCTGCCGTTGCCGACGAGCTCGTGGCGGCGTTCGCCGATGCCCTCGAGCACGCCGACGTCCCGGTCGGGCGCGGTGTGTTCGGCGCCCACATGCAGGTGGAACTCGTGAACGACGGACCGGTGACGATCCTGCTCGATACCGCACAGCGATAGCGGGGAGCCCGAACGTGGGCGTCCGATAGCATGAGCGGCCTGATGTGGCTGGACGTCTTCAACGCGAACCCGTACGGCACGAACTGCTGGATGCTGTCGTCCGACGAGAGCGCCGAGGCGGTCGTCGTGGACCCCGGGTTCCACCCGGGCGACGTGCACGGCATGCTCGCCGCGGCCGGCAAGTCGCCGGTCGCCGTGCTCGCGACGCACGCCCACACCGATCACGTGGGAGAGGCGGGCGAGTTCGCCGGTGAGATCCCGATCTACGTGCACGATGCCGACGCCCTCGCGTTCAAGGACCCCGCCGCGTGGGGAGCAGGTTTCGAGAACTCCCTCGCTCCCGCGAAGGAGCTCCGTTCGATCGCCGAGGGCGACGTGCTCCGCTTGGCCGGCCTCGAGATCCAGGTCCTGCACACCCCCGGCCACACGCCCGGACACTGCGTCTTCCGCATCGGGGCCGACGATGCCTGCTGTTCGGGCGACCTCGTGTTCGCGGGATCGATCGGCCGTTCCGATTTCCCCAACTCCGATCCCTCGGCGATGCGAGCCAGCCTGCGACGGTTCCTCGAGCTGCCCGACGCCGTGCCGGTGTTGCCCGGCCACGGTCCCGAGACGACCGTCGGCCGCGAACGGGCGTCCAACCCGTTCCTGCTGGAGCTCGGCTGATGGAGCTCGCGCCACCTCGCGGCACCCAAGACCTGCTTCCCGACCGGGCCGACGCCATGCTCGGGCTGTATGACGAGGCGCACAGCATCGCGCGGACCTACGGGTACCGCTACGTCGAGACCCCGACCTTCGAGCAGACCGAGCTGTTCGCGCGAACGTCGGGGGAGACCTCCGACGTGGTGACCAAGGAGATGTACACGTTCGAGGACAAGGGCGGGCGTTCGGTCACCCTCCGGCCGGAGAGCACCGCAGGGGTCGTCCGGGCGTACCTCACCCACGCGCAGTCGCTGCCCACCCCGTTCAAGGGGTACTACGTGGCTTCCGAGTTCCGGCACGGCCGGCCGCAGGCGGGCCGCATGCGGGAGTTCCGCCAGTTCGGCATCGAGGTGATCGGGACCGCCGCTGCCGGCGCCGACGTCGAGGTGATCGTGATGGGGGAACGCTTCCTGCAGGCGCGGGGGCTGTCCAGCCTCACCCTGCACCTCAACTCGATCGGCGACGATGCATGCCGGCCCGCGTATCGGGAACGGCTCGTCTCCTACCTCGCGCCCTTCCGGGACGACCTCGACCGGGATTGCCGCACGCGCCTCGAGAAGAACCCGCTCCGGGTGTTCGACTGCAAGGTCGACGGTGGGAAGGACTTCGTGCTCGCCGCGCCCACGATCGCCGATCATCTCTGCGACGCGTGCGCGGCGCACTTCGCCGAGGTGCGCGCCGGCCTCGACGCGGCCGGCGTCGCCTACGTGCACGATCCTCGGCTCGTACGCGGCCTCGACTACTACACACGCACGGCGTTCGAGTGGATCTCCGACGTGCTCGCCGCCAACAAGGCCGGAACGGTGAACGCGGGCGGCCGGTACGACGGTCTGGCCGAGGCGCTCGGTGGTCCCGCGACCCCGGGCGTGGGGTTCGCGATGGGTCTGGACCGGGTGCTGCTCGCGATGGAGGGCGAGGATGTGCCGGTGCCGCCGCCCCGCACGCCCACGTGCTTCGTGGTGGCGATCGGTGACGAGGCGCGTGAGGCGGGCGGCTCGCTCCTCGGAGAATTGCGTTCGGAGGGCATCGCCGCCGTCGATCCACTGGAGTCCAGGCCGCTCAAGGCTCAGCTCAAGATGGCCGACCGGGTCGGCGCCGAGTTCGCCCTGATCGTGGGGGAACGCGAGCTCGCCGACGGCGTCTGCACACTGCGGCGACTGGCCGACGGTGTGCAGAAGACCGTGCCACGGGCCGACGTGGTCCGCTGGCTGACGCGGCTCGATGGGTGGACGGACGGAGCGCGATGACCGAGCTGCCCTCGACGATGCGGACGTCGATGCGGTCGAACGCGTGCGGGGCGCTGCGGCTCGACGACGTCGGTGAGGACGTCACCATCTGCGGGTGGGTCGGGCACCGCAGGGACCATGGCGGGGTGACGTTCATCGATGTGCGCGACCGCGAAGGGGTGGTGCAGATCGTGTTCCATCCCCACGACGCACCGGAGGCGCACGCCGCGGCGCAACGGCTCGGAGCCGAGGACGTCGTCAGCGTCACCGGGACGGTGCGTGCCCGCCCCGAGGGCATGCAGAATCCCGATCTCGGCACGGGCGACGTCGAGGTCGCCGCGGCGACGCTCGACGTGCTGAACGAGAGCGAGACGCCACCGTTCCCGATCGAGGATCGCATCGAAGCCGGCGAGGATCTGCGCCTGCGCTACCGCTACCTCGATCTGCGCCGCCCCGAGATGACGAAGGTGCTCGCGACGCGGGCCCACATCGTGCGGCTGATGCGCGAGCACATGGACGGACGGGGGTTCGTCGAGATCGAGACGCCGTTGCTGACGCGCTCGACCCCCGAGGGATCGCGCGACTTCCTCGTGCCCAGCCGGCTGTGGCCCGGCACGTTCTTCGCTCTGCCCCAGTCACCGCAGCAGCTCAAGCAGCTGCTGATGGTGGGAGGGCAGGATCGCTACTACCAGATCGTCCGCTGCCTTCGCGACGAGGCCGCCCGTGCCGACCGGGGGTTCGAGTTCACGCAGCTCGACGTGGAGATGTCCTTCGTGACGGAGCACGACGTGATGGAGCTGATCGAGCCGCTGTACGCGCGCATCGTGCGCGAGATCGCGGGGGCGGACGTCGCGGTGCCGTTCCCACGCCTCACGTACGCGGAGATGATGGATCGGTTCGGATCCGACAAGCCGGATCTGCGCTACGGCATGGAGCTCGTCGACCTGGCCCCCGTGTTCACGGGCACGGGGTTCAACGCGTTCGCGTCGGTGCTCGCCGCCGGGGGGGTGATCAAGGCGCTCGCCGCGCCCGGCGCAGGCTCGCTCTCCCGCAAGGAGCTCGACCGGCTGATCGAGGACGCGAAAGGCCGGGGTGCCGCCGGGCTCGTCTGGATCGTGGTCGAGGCCGACGGCCGGGTCCGCTCACCGGTCGAGAAGTACCTCTCGCTCGATGAGGTCGCCGGCGTCCTGGAGCGCACGGGCGCGGCGGAGGGCGACCTCGTGTGCATCGTCGCCGACGCCGGCGCGCGGGCCAACGTTGCGCTCGACGGGCTTCGCCGCGACATGGCGGCAAGGCTCGGCCTGGTCCCCGACGGCTCGTGGTCGTTCTGCTGGATGGTCGAGCCGCCGCTGTTCGAGTACAGCGACGAGGAGGAACGGTGGGTCTCGGTGCACCACCCGTTCACGTCGCCCGCCTCCGACGATCTCTCCTACGAGACCGCGAAGGCTCGGGCCTACGACCTCGTGCTGAACGGGTTCGAGGTCGGGGGCGGGAGCATCCGCATCCATGATCCCTCCGTGCAGCGGAAGGTGTTCGAGGCGCTGCAGCTGCCGGCCGACGACGTCGAGGAGCAGTTCGGGCACCTGCTGCGGGCGCTCACCCTCGGCGCGCCCCCGCACGGTGGCATCGCGATGGGCGTCGACCGGCTGGTGATGATCATGACTGGCAAGGACGCGATCCGCGACGTGATCGCCTTCCCGAAGTCGCAATCGGGCACCGACCCGATGACGGGCTCGCCCGCGCCCGTCGACGATGCGCAGCTCCGGGAGCTCGGCCTGGCCCTCACGGTCGAGCAGCCGGCCCCGCGGGGCCGCTCGGCCGCCGGGCCGGTCCCACGGGCCGACCCGCAGGACGGTTGACGTGGCGGACGCGCCGCTGGCCGCGCGGATGCGCCCGCGCACGTTCGACGAGTTCGTGGGTCAGGGGCACCTGGTCGGCGAGGGCAGGGCGCTGACCCGGATCCTGTCCCGGGGCTCGCTCCCGTCGATCATCCTGTGGGGGCCCGCCGGCACGGGCAAGACGACGCTGGCTCACTTGCTCGCCGACGCCGTCGGCGCCGAGCTCGTGCAGCTGTCGGCGGTGAACTCGGGGGTCGCCGACGCCCGCAAGGTGATGCAGGGTGCGAGCGGCGGCTTGTTCCGGACGGTCCTGTTCGTCGACGAGGTGCACCGGTGGTCCAAGGCGCAGCAGGACGTGCTGCTGCCGGCCGTCGAGGACGGCACCGTGACCCTGATCGGGGCCACGACCGAGAACCCGTACTTCTCGCTGAACACGCCGCTGTTGTCACGCTGCCTGCTGCTGCGACTGGAACCGCTCGACGACGGCGCCGTCAGCGCTCTGCTGCGACGCGCCCTCGCCGACGAGGATCGTGGCCTCGGGCGCACCGGCCTGACGATCGCCGACGAGGCGGTCGAGCACCTCGTCGCCGTGGCGGGCGGCGATGCCCGCATGGCGCTCACCGGACTCGAGGCCGCCGCGGAAGCGGCGAGGGCCTCGGAGGCGACCGAGATCTCGCGGGACGTCGCGGCCGACGCGGTCCAGAAGAAGGCGATCGTCTACGACCGCCAGGGCGACGCGCACTACGACGTGATCAGCGCGTTCATCAAGTCGATCCGCGGATCGGACCCCGACGCCGCGCTGTTCTGGCTCGCCCGCATGATCGAGGCGGGCGAGGATCCCCGGTTCATCGCCCGGCGTCTGATCGTGCACGCGAGCGAGGACGTCGGCATGGCGGATTCGAACGCCCTCGTTGTCGCGGTCGCCGCCGCGCAGGCCGTCGAGCACGTCGGCCTGCCCGAGGTGCGGTTGAACCTCGCGCACGCGACCGTCTACCTCGCCACCGCACCGAAGTCGAACAGCGTCTACTCGGCGATCAACGCGGCCTTCGACGACGCTCCGTCGACCGAGCCGGTGCCGCTGCACCTGCGCGACGCGAGCTACCGAGGCGCGAAACAGCTCGGTCACGGCGAGGGGTACCGATACCCGCACGAGTTCCCCGGCCATGCCGTGGAGCAGGCCTATCGCCCTCCGGGCGTCTCGGACCGCCGCTACTACGAACCGAGCGGCCAGGGCGACGACGTCGCCCGAGAGCCGGGAACCGGGGCTCGCGTCGAGGGCGGTGACGCGTGAGGCGGCGGCCCACGGGCCGACGGGGCGGTCCGGTAGGCTAGGTCCCCACGCGACCACGACCACGGAGGCTTCGACCATGACGCTCCTCGCCCTCACGGCCGGCGATACCGCCCTCATCGTCCTGGCGTCGTTCTGGGGACTGCTCGTGCTCGCGCTCTGCGTCGTGCTGCTCAACACGTTCCGGGTGCTCGAGAGCACGAAGATGACGATCGACACGATGCGCGAGGAAACGGTCCCGCTGCTGCGCGAGGTGAAGGGGTCGGTGGAACGTGCCAACCGCGAGCTCGACCGCGTCGACACGATGCTCGTGAGCGCCACCGACATCGTCGGCCGCGTGGAGAAGCTCTCCGGTCTCGTCGAGCAGGCGGCGGCCAGTCCACTGGTCAAGGTGATCAGCCTGGGCGCCGGCTTGCGCAAGGGGTTCGCGAAGGCAAGAGGCAAGGGGTCGTGAAGCGAGGCTTCTGGGTCGCACTGGGGCTCGGGGCCGGGGCGACGGGTGCGATCCTCGCGAGCCGCTGGACGCGCAAGCAAGCGCAGCGGGTCGCGCCCCAGACGCTCGCGCGAGAGGCGAAGGGGGGTCTCATGGATCTCTCGAAGCTCGTCTCGGAGTCGATCCAGGAGGGCAAGCGCGCGATGGACGAGCGCGAGTCCGAGCTCCGGCGCGATGCCGGTCTCACCGACCCTGCCGCCGCGCCCGACGATCGGCGCACCGGCGCAGCCTGACCCGCCGGTACACTCGCCTCGTGGACGGGGCGACGATCCGTGAGACCTTCCTGACGTTCTTCGAGGAACGCGGGCACGACCGTGTCCGCTCGTCGTCGCTGGTCGCGCCGCCCGAATCGGGCCTGCTCCTCACCGGCGCGGGCATGATCCAGTTCATCCCCTACTTCCTCGGCCAGGTCGAGCCTCCGTACCGTCGCGCCGTCAGCGTGCAGAAGTGCTTCCGGGCCAACGACATCGAGAACGTCGGCCATACCGACCGCCACCTGACGATGTTCGAGATGCTCGGGAATTTCTCGTTCGGCGACTACTTCAAGGCCGAGTCGTGCGCGTGGGGCCTCGAGCTCGTCACCGAGGCATTCGGCGTCGACGTCGACCGTCTCTGGATGACCGTCTACGAGGACGACGACGAGGCGATCGGCATCTGGCAGGACCTGGGCATCGCTCCCCACCGCCTGGTGCGCCGGGGGAAGACCGACAACTACTGGTGGACCCATGCCGCCGGTCCTGCAGGCCCGTGCTCGGAGATCTTCGTCGACCGGGGCGCCCGGTTCGGGCCCGAGGGTGGACCCGACGTCGACGAAGATCGCTTCATGGAGATCTGGAACCACGTCTTCATGCAGCACCAGGTCGACGAGCACGCGGAGATCCTCGGCGACCTCCCGACGAAGAACATCGACACGGGTTCCAGCATCGAGCGCGTCGCGGTCGTGCTCCAAGACGTCGGCAACTTCTTCGAGACCGACCTGTTCGCGCCGCTGCTCGACGTCGTGCAGTCGCTCTCGGGCAAGCACTACGGGGCCGACGAGCGGCACGACATCGCGATCCGCATCGTCGGCGAACACGCGCGCGCCACGACGTTCCTCGTCGCCGACGGGGTGCAGCCCTCGAACGAGGGCCGTGGCTACATCCTCCGTCGCATGCTGCGCCGGGTGGTCTCGAACGCGCGTCAACTCGGGGTGACGGGCGAGGTGCTGCGGCCGCTCGTGGACGTCGTGGTCGACGGGTTCGGCCACGCGTACCCGGAGCTCGTCGAGAACCGGGCGTTCATCGAGCAGGTGCTCGGGTCCGAGGAGGAGCGGTTCAGCGCGACGCTGCGTCAGGGCATGGTGCTGTTCGAGGATTCGCGCGAGCGCGCCGAGGATGGCCGCATCGCCGGCGCCGACGCCTTCAAGCTGTCCGACACGTACGGCTTCCCGATCGAGCTGACCACCGAGCTCGCCGCCGAGGCCGGGCTCGTCGTGGACGAGGCGGGGTTCCGCGAGCTGCTCGACGAGCAGCGGGCGAGGGCGCGGGCCGCGGTCAAGAAGGTCGAGATCGGCATCGACGCCGGCGCCGTGCCGATCACCGAGTTCGTCGGCTACCACCGGCCCGAAGCCGATTCGCGCATCGAGATGCTGCTCGGCGACGATCGAGGGGCGCTCGACGTCGCGCAGGAAAGCGACGAGGTGCTGGTCTTCCTCGGGCGCACGCCCTTCTACGCGGAGTCCGGGGGCCAGGTGGGCGACGAAGGCGAGATCCGGACCCATACCGGCACGATGCGGGTCCGCGACGCGCAGTGGGCCGGCCCCTCCTCGATCATGCACGTCGGCACCGTGACCTCCGGCGAGGTCCGGCCCGGACAGGACGCGATCGCGGAGATCGACCGACAGCGGCGCGAGGCGACGGCCCGGGCCCACACGTCGACCCACGTCGTGCACTGGACCCTGAAGCACATCCTCGGCGAGCACGCGCGCCAGGCGGGCTCCCTCGTCGCGCCCGGGAGGTTGCGGTTCGACTTCCCCAACCCGGCCGCGGTGCCGGACGAGGTCCTCGAGCAGGCCGAGCTCGAGGCCAACCGGCTGCTCGCGCGCGACGACGCCCCGAACATCTTCGAGACCTCGATGGACGAGGCGAAGGAGCTCGGCGCCGCGATGTTGTTCGACGAGAAGTACGGCGACGTCGTTCGCGTGGTCGAGATCGGCGACTATTCGCGGGAGCTCTGCGGAGGCACCCACGTCGAGCGGACAGGGCGCGTGGGGATCCTGCGCATCCTGCACGAGGGCTCGATCGGCTCGGGGATGCGTCGGGTGGAGGCGCTCGTCGGCCCCGACGCACTCCGAGAGATCAACGCCGAGCGCGAGCTCCTGCGGGGCGTCGTGCGCGCGCTCGGGAGCACCGATCCCGCGGCGGCGATCGAGCACGCCCGCCGGGTCGTCGAGGAGAACAAGCGCCTGAAGAACGAGCTCGGACGGCTCGCGCAGCAGCAGGCGGCGGGCCGCGTCGACGAGATCGTGGCGACGGCGACGGCCGTCGACGGGGTACGGCTCGTGCACACCGTCACCGATGCCGACGCCGACACGCTGCGCGATCTCGCACAGAAGGCGGTGGACAAGCTCGGCGGCGAGGCGGCCGTCGTGCTCGGGTCGGCGCTGGGGGGCAAAGCCCTGCTCGTGGCCGCCTGCTCGTCGGGCCTCACGGAGCGAGGCGTCACGGCGCCGGCACTGCTGGAGCATGCCGCGTCGGTCATCGGTGGCGGCGCCGGCGGCAAGCCGGGTCTCGGGTTCGCCGGCGGGAAGCTCGCCGACGCGGTGGTGCCGGCCGTCGACAGCATCCCCGTGCGCCTCGAGGAGCTCCTGCGGGCGCGCTGACCGCGAGCATGGACCGGACCTCTTCCGACGGCGGTCAGGCGCCGGGCCGTGTGCTCGGGCTGGATCTCGGCGACGCTCGCGTCGGGGTGGCGATCTCCGACGCCGACCGGCGGCTCGCCGTGCCGCACGGGACGATCCGGACCGGCCAGCCCCCGGGCGAGCTGAAGGCCGTCGCAGCCCTCGTGCGGGACCTCGAGGTCACGGCGGTCGTGGTGGGTCATCCTCGGTCGATGTCGGGCGCGTCGGGGCCACGGGCCCAGCAAGCGGAGGCGTTCGCCGAGGCCCTCCGCGCGATCGTCGAGGTGCCCGTCGAGCTCCAGGACGAGCGCCTGAGCACGGTGCAGGCGGAGCGAGCCCTGCGCGATGCCGGCCTCCCAGGGAAGCGCCGCCGCCAGGTCGTCGACGAGTCCGCAGCGACCGTCATCCTGAACGCCTGGCTCGATGCGCATCGGTGACACACCGTCGTCACGGGTGACCGGTATCCTCGACGAGCCGATGCAGACCACGACGCCGCGACGCGCGGACCGCCACGTGCGCCACGACCGTCCCCGCCGGACCTCCCTGCTGATCCTGTTCCTCGTCATCGGGGGCATCGCGGGCGGGCTCGTCTTGGCGAGCCGCTACTACGAGGGCTGCAAGGGCGCCGCCGACGGACCCGCTCGCGCCGTCACGTTCACCGTGGCAGAGGGAGCGACGGCCGAGCGGGTCGTCGACGATCTGGCCGCCGAGCGCGTGATCCCGTGCGGGGGGTTCGTCGGGAACCTGTTGATGCGAGGCACCGGACGTTCGGGCGAGATCCGCGCCGGCACGTATTCCCTGACGACCGGCATGACCCTCGACGAGGCCGTCGAGGTGCTCACCACACCTCCCAAGCAGATCCCGACCGCCGACGTGTTGATCCCGCCGGGGTATCGCATCACGCAGATCGCCGACGCGGTCGAGGAGGCGCTCGGCATCCCTGCCGAGCGGTTCCTCACCAGGGTCGAGAACGGCACGTTCGACCGCCCCGAGGCCTTGCCGGCCGATGCGCCCCTCGAAGGATTCCTTTGGCCCGAGACGTATCGCATCCCGACGCGGGACGACGCCGACGCGGTGATCCAGCGGCTGTTGAACCAGTTCACCGAGGCGACGGCCGGCCTGCAGTGGGACCAGGCCGAGGAACTCGGCGTCAGCCCGTACGAGCTCGTCGTGATCGCATCGATGATCGAGAAGGAGGCCGCCGTGCAGCGCGACCGCCCCTTGATCGCCGGCGTCATCTACAACCGGCTGCGCGAGGGCATGCCGCTGGGCATCGATGCCACGCTGCTCTACGACGACCCCACGCCCGACGGTGAGCTGTCCACGGCCGACATCGAGACCGACGGGCCCTACAACACCCGCATCCGGACCGGGCTGCCCCCCACGCCGATCGCGAGCCCCTACCTCTGGTCGCTCCGAGCCGCGCTGGACCCCGCCGACACGCCCTACTACTACTACGTGCTCTGCGGGGACGACGGCGGTCATCGGTTCGCCGTGACCTACGAGAAGCACCTCGCCAACGTCGATGAATGCCTCGCCTGACCCCGGTTCCGTGTCGACGATCGGGGGCACGACGCAGATCGCCGGCGTGATCGGCTGGCCGGTCGAGCACAGCTTGTCGCCGACGATCCACAACGCGGCGTTCGCGGCCCTCGGCATGGACTGGGTCTACGTGCCGTTGCCCGTGGCGCCCGGAACGCTGGCCGCCGCCGTGAAGGGGGTGGCGGCCCTCGGCTTCCGAGGCGTCAACGTCACGATGCCGCACAAGTCCGAGAGCGCCGAGCTCGCGGACGAGCTCTCCGACGAGGCACGGCGTCTCCGAGCGGTCAACGCGTTCGTCGTGAGGGGCGGCCGACTGCACGGACACAACACCGACGCCCCCGGCTTCGAGCGGTTCGTGCGCGAGGACGCGGGGTTCGATCCGGCCGGATGCTCCGCGATCGTCCTGGGGGCGGGCGGCGCCGCCCGGGCCGTCGCCCTGGCCCTCGCCCACGCGGGCGCCTCCGATCTGCGTGTCGCGGTCCGGGAGGCCGCGCGGGCGAACGACCTCGTGTCCGCGATCGAGGGGACCGACCTGCGGGTCGACGTCGTGCCGCTCGACGACGCCTCGGGGATGCGGGCGGACCTCGTCGTGAACGCGACCCCGCTGGGTGCCGACGGCGTGACGGCGCCACCGCTTCCCGCCGTCGATGCCGACGTGGTGGTCGTCGACCTGCTGTACCGCCCGGCCGTGACCCCATGGCAGCTGGCCGCGCGGGAAGCGGGAGCCGAGGTGTTCGGCGGCCTCGGGCTGCTCCTGCAGCAGGCGGCGCTCTCGTTCGACCTGTGGACCGGCACGCCGGCCCCGCTCGAGGTGATGTCGGCCGCGGCGCTCGCGTCCATGGCCGAACGCCACTGATCCTCCCGTTCGAAGGTCCGGGCTCCTCAAGCGCGCTCGCCGCATCGTCGATGGTGCTGACAGATGGACGACTACTCCGAGCTCGCACAGCGGATCTCGGTGGGCGTGACGGGGGTGTCGGGCGCACTCATCCTGTCGAGGGACGGGCTGGTGCTCGGCGCCCATCCCGACGAGGGCGAGGGCCTCGCCAAGCAGGCGTGGCTTCGGTTCAGCTCGCTCGGCGAGCCCGACAGGAGCTTCGTGGAGTTCCCGGACCAGGTGTGGGCCTACGTCAAACGGGGGCCCTACGCCGCGTTCGCCACGGCCCAGGGGGGGACCCGCCCCGGCGTGCTCGTCGACCAGATCGAGCAGGTGCTCTACCTGGCCGAGGAAGGCCGTGCGCGCCGCGACACGCTGCGCGTGCCGGACTCGAACGCGGCGCCGTCGAGCAAGCCCCGAACCTCCCTGCATCCGCAGCCGGAGAGGGCCGCTCCGGCCGAGGTGGCCGCGAGCGCGGCCGAGGCCATCCGCGCGACGGCCGACGAGGTCCCGCCCCGTCGCGGGCCGTTCACGAAGGCGCCCGCGGTGCGGGTTGCGGCAGGCGACGCGCCTGACGTCGTGGAGCCCGCCGTCGTCGAGCCGGACGAGCAGCCCGAAACCGGCTCGACGCCCGCTGCGGAGCGCGCGGCCCCCGGTCCCGAGACCGTGTCGTCGCTCACGGAACGTCCCCAGCGGCTGGCCGGAACGGGCGCCGGTTCGGGTTTCGACGACGATGCGGAGGTCGATCGCGTCCTGCTCGCCAAAGAGTTCTCGGGTTTGCTTCAGGTGGACTCGAGCGATGACGAAGGAAGTTCCTGAGACCTAAGACGAACGGGGCCACAGGGACGGCGATGACCACGGTCAAGCGCAAGTCGAAACAGCTCGGTCAGATCTTGATCGAGCTGGACATGATCACGCCCGAACAGCTCGAGACCGCGCTCGAGGAGCACCAGCGGACGCCGAAGTCGCTGGGCCGGGTGCTGATCGACATGGGCATGATCAAGGAGGGCGACCTCGTCCGCGCCCTCGCCGAGCAGGTCGGCCTGGAGTTCGTCGACCTGACCGAGTACCCGATCGATCCGACCGCCACGACGCTGCTGCCCGAGGCGCTCGCGCGACGCTACCGAGCGATCCCGATCGGTGAACGCGAGGGGAAGCTGCTCGTCGCGATGTCGGACCCCGCCAACGTCTACGCCCTCGACGACATCCGCACGATCACCACCCGCGACGTGCAGCCGCTGGTGGCCACGGCGGCCGACGTCGAACGGGCGATCCAGAAGTACGCGGGCATGGACGGGCAGGTCGAGGCGCTCGCGAGCGTCGCCGCCGACGCGATCGAATCCGAGGACGAGCAGCTCGAGGCCGCCCTCGAGGACGCCCCGATCGTCAAGCTCGTGAACGCGATCATGACCCAGGCGGTCGGCGACCGGGCCTCGGACGTGCACATCGAGCCGGCCGAGAAGAACGTGCGGATCCGCTTCCGGGTCGACGGGGTGCTGCACGAGCCGATGCCCCCGGCGCCCAAGAACATCCAGGGCGGCCTGATCTCGAGGCTCAAGGTCATGGCCGAGCTGAACATCGCGGAGAAGCGGGTGCCGCAGGACGGCCGCATCTCGATGAAGGTCGGCGGCAGGCAGCTCGACCTGCGGCTCGCGACCCTGCCCACCGTGTTCGGCGAGAAGGTCGTCATCCGCATCCTGGACAAGTCCCAGGCGCTGCTGAGACTCGAGGACCTCGGCTTCCTCGAGGGTCCGTACGAGCGGTTCGCGCAGTCGTTCCGCAAGCCCTACGGGGCGATCCTCGTGACCGGGCCGACCGGCTCGGGGAAGTCGACCACGATGTATTCGACGCTGAACATCCTCAACGAGGAAGACAAGAACATCATCACGGTCGAGGACCCGGTCGAGTACCGGCTCCCCGGCGTGAACCAGATGCAGGTCAACCCGAAGGCGGGGCTCACGTTCGCGAGCGCGCTGCGGTCGATCCTGCGAGCCGACCCCGACATCGTGCTGATCGGGGAGGTCCGCGACCGGGAGACCGCGATGATCGCGGTCGAGGCAGCCCTGACCGGGCACCTCGTGTTGTCGTCCCTGCACACGAACGACGCGCCGAGCGCGCTCACCCGTCTCACCGAGATGGACGTGGAGACGTTCCTGGTGGCCTCGGCGATCGACTCCGTGGTCGCCCAGCGCCTGGCCCGCAAGCTGTGCGATCGCTGCAAGGTCGGGTACCAGCCGGAGGAGGGGGAGCTGATGGCCGCGGGGTTCCCCGAGTGGTTGTGGGGCGAGATCGAGGAGATCTACCGAGCCGAAGGATGTGCGGCCTGCGCCAACACGGGCTATCGGGGCCGCATCGGCCTCTACGAGGTCATGCCGATGTCCGAGGAGATCGAACGACTGACCGTGGAGCGTGCCTCGTCGGACTCGATCAAGGCCGTCGCGATGCAGCAGGGCATGATCAGCCTGCGCGACGACGGCCTCGAGAAGGTCCGCATGGGCGTCACGTCGATCGAGGAAGTCGCGAGGGTGGTGAAGTGACGTGAGCGTGGTCCAAGAAGAACAAGACGTCCAGATCCCGATCCCCGAGTTGCTGGGCGCGTTGATGGACAACGAGGGGTCGGACCTGCACCTGACGGCCGGCTCTCCGCCGGTCCTGCGCGTGCACGGTGAGCTCGAACGGCTCGAGGGCTACCCGGCGCTGTCGCCGCGGGCGCTGCAGGGCATGATCTACGCGATCCTGCCGCAGAAGCTCCGGGAGCGGTTCGAGCAGGAGCTCGAGCTCGACATGTCGTACTCGCTGCCCGGGCGCGCCCGGTTCCGCGTGAACGTGTACATGCAGCGCGACGCGATCGGTGCCGCGTTCCGCGTGATCCCGTTCGAGATCAAGCAGATCGACGAGCTCGGCCTGCCGGCGGTCGTGGCCGACCTCGCACGGTTCCAGCGTGGGTTCGTGGTCGTGACCGGCCCGACGGGCTCGGGCAAGTCCACGACCCTGGCCTCGATGGTCGACGTGGTCAACTCCGAGCGCAAGGGCCACATCATGACCGTCGAAGACCCGATCGAGTTCCTGCACAAGCACAAGAGCTGCATCGTGAACCAGCGCGAGGTGGGGGCCGATACGCACGGGTTCGCGAACGCGCTCAAGCACGTGCTCCGCCAGGACCCCGACGTGATCCTCGTGGGCGAGATGCGCGACCTCGAGACGATCTCGACCGCGATCACCGCGGCCGAGACCGGCCACCTGGTCTTCGCCACCCTGCACACGCAGGACGCTCCCCAGACGATCGACCGCATCATCGACGTCTTCCCGCCCCACCAGCAGCAGCAGGTGCGCGTGCAGCTGTCGACGACGCTGCAGGGCGTCGTCACCCAGCAGCTGATCCCGACCTCCGACGGCCAAGGGCGCGCGGTGGCGTGCGAGGTGCTCGTCACCACCCCCGCGGTCCGCAACCTGATCCGCGAAGGGAAGGTGCACCAGATCTACTCGTCGATGCAGGCGGGCGGACGCTACGGCATGCAGACGATGGACATGTCGCTGGCCCAGCACGTGAAGTCCGGTCGCATCACCCAGCAGCTCGCGTTCGAGCGTTGCCACGACCCAGAGGAGCTCACGCGCCTGATGGGCGGCGCCGTGGCTCCCGGGCTCGGCGGCGACACCGGCGGTGTCAGCGGAGGCATGGCCTCCGGCGGCATGGACATGGGCGGCGGCATGGTCATGGGTGGGATGTAAGGGAGGCACGCGATGGCTCAGACCTACCAATACAAGGTCCGCGACAAGGCGGGGAACACGGTCACCGGCTCCCTGGTGGCCGACAGCGAGCTGCTCGTGCTGCAGCGGCTGCGGGAGCTGGGCTACACGCCGCTCGAGGTGGGCAAGGAGAAGAAGGGCCTCAACGTCGAGATCAACCTCAAGCGGGCCAAGGTCAAGCTCAAGGACCTGTCGGTCTTCTCCCGGCAGTTCGCGACGATGATCAACTCCGGGCTGCCGATCCTGCGCGCCCTCGCGATCCTGGCCGAGCAGACCCCGAACAAGCTGCTGGCCGAGACGCTCACCCAGTGCCGCACCGACGTGGAGCAAGGATCGTCCCTGTCGGGGTCGCTGCAGAAGCACCCCAAGGTCTTCAACGACCTCTACGTCTCGATGGTGAAGTCGGGTGAGATGGGCGGGTCGCTCGACTCGACCCTGCTCAAGCTCGCCGCGATGCTCGAGCGCGAGGTGCACCTACGGGGCAAGATCAAGTCGGCCATGACCTACCCCGTGGCCGTGGTCGGCCTCGTCGTGCTGATCATGGGCGCGATGCTGTTGTTCGTGGTGCCGCAGTTCAAGGGCATCTACGATCAGCTCGGCGGCTCGCTGCCGCTGCCCACGCGCGCGTTGATCGCGTTGTCCGACGCGATGAAGTCCTACTGGTACATCATCGTCGCCGCGATCTTCGCCGCGAGGTTCTTCTTCCGCCGGTACAAGGCGACCGAGAACGGCCGCACCCAGATCGACCGCTTGAAGCTGCGCGTGCCGGTGTTCGGCGCACTGTTCCACAAGACGGCGCTGTCCCGGTTCTCGAGCACCCTGGCGATGCTGCTCTCGGCCGGCGTGCCGATCCTGCAGGCGCTCGACATCGTCTCCGACACGGTGAACAACAAGATCATCTCGAAGGCGGTCGTCGACGTGCAGTCCAGCGTGCGCGAGGGTGAGTCGATCGCGAAGCCGCTCAGCAAGCACGCGGTCTTCCCGCCCATGGTCGTGCAGATGATCGCAGTGGGGGAGGAGACCGGCCAGGTCGACACGATGCTGACGAAGGTCGCGCAGTTCTACGACCAGGAGGTCGAAGCCTCGGTCGACGCGCTGACCTCGCTGATCGAGCCCTTGCTGATCGCGATCATCGGCGGGTTCGTGGGCGCGGCCGTGATCGCGCTCTACATGCCGATGTTCAACATCATCAAGCTGATCAAATAGCCGTTCCGCTTCCTGCGGTTCGTCCCTCCGGAGCCCGGCGCCTACCGCGCCGGGCTCCTGGCGCGTTCGGCAGCATCCCGTGCGCCGCAGACGACTACCCGGTCGTTGGTAGGTCCCCCGGAGGATGTCGAAACATCCGCCCTCTGGCGGCTTCAGGTCGGCCCATGAGCGGCCGACAACGTCACGGAACGCGCACCGACGGGGTGCGCTCGTCACAAGGAAAGGAGGCGACGGCACATGCTCAAGCGCTTGATGAAGCGCGCAGATGAGGAGGCTGGTTTCACCCTCATCGAGCTGATGGTGGTCGTTCTGATCATCGGCATCCTGATCGCCATCGCGCTGCCGACGTTCCTCGGTGCCCGTGAGCGGGCGCAGAACCGTGCGGCTCAGTCGAGCCTGCGGAACACCCTGGCCGCTGCGAAGACGGCCTACACGGATGACTCGGACTTCTCGAGCATCTCGACTACATCGCTGGACGCGATCGAGCCTTCGTTGACGTACGTCACGACCGACTCGACCGGTCCGACGGCCGTTAGCTGGGACGTCGACGACGTGGTCGCCGGCGACAACCAGGAGTTCGCTGCGGCCGCACTCTCGGAGAGCGGTGACTGCTACTACCTCTTCGAGGTGTCCGCTGGCGCTGGTGCCGGGACCTTCTACGGCTCGGACACGACTGCGAACGCTGCGACAACGTGCGCGG
>DASZOO010000125.1:0-3298 GCA_035550775.1 Actinomycetota bacterium
AGCCCTGGACCCCCGAGCGTGTGGTCGGCGGCGAGGACCGGGCCCTGGTGGGCGAGCGCGTGCCCGCCGTGCACTACGTCGGCGGGCTCTCCGAGACGGGTGACGCGCGATGGACGGCGGTGCCGGCATGACGCCCGGAGGCGCGAGCCCATGACTACCGTCGTCCACTACCTGAACCAGTTCTTCGCCGGCCTCGGCGGGGAGGAGGCCGCCGACCACGAGCCCGTGCGCCTCGACGGCCCCCAGGGGCCCGGGCGCGGGCTCGCCGCCGCCGGCGTCGTGATCGACGTCACGATCGCCTGCGGCGACGACTTCTTCGGCGAACACGAGGCCGACGCCCTGGGCACGTTGCTCGGCTGGATCGAAGAGCTCGCGCCCGACGTGCTCGTGTGCGGACCGTCGTTCGGCTCCGGCCGGTACGGGTACGCATGCGGGGTGCTCGCCAGGGAGGCCGGCCGGCGAGGCATCCCGGTGGTCGCCGCGATGACGCCCGACTCGCCCGGCGTGCTCGCCGCTGAAGGCGCCGCCTTCATCGTGCCGACCGGCTCCAACGTCGCCGGCATGCGCGAGGCGCTGCCGGTCGTGGCCTCGCTCGCGTCCAGGCTCGCCGCCGGCGAGACGGTCGGGGGTCCCGACGACGAGGGCTACCTGCCACGAGGTCTCCGCGTCAACGCCCTCGCCGATCGCACCGGGGCACGCCGTGCCGTCGATCTGCTCGTGGCCAAGCTCGCCGGCGACGTCGCCACGGAGGTCACACCGAGCGGCGACCGAGTCCCGCCGCCCCCACCGGTGCCCGACCTCGCTTCGGTGCGGCTCGCGCTCGTCACCGAGGCGGGGTGCGTTCCGCAGGGCAACCCCGACCGCCTTCCGTCCCGGCATGCGAACGTCTGGCTCCGCTATGACCTCGCCGACACGGAGACGCTCGCCGCCGGCGACTACGTGTCGGTGCACGCGGGGTTCGACACCGCCGCCGCCGACGCCGACCCGAACCGGCTCGTGCCGCTGGACGCCGCACGGGAGCTCGAGCGAGACCACGTCGTCGGCGTCGTGCACGACGCGTTCTACACGACGTCGGGCGTCGACACGCCCGTGGCCACGGCCGCCCGCCACGGGCAGGAGATCGCCGCGGAGCTGCGGGAGGCGCAGGTGGGGGCGGTGATCCTCACCGGCACCTGAGGCACAGGCACGCGTTGCGGGGCAACGCTGGCGAAGGAGTTCGAGCGAGAGGGCATACCGACCGTGTTCGTGACCGCACTGCCGACGATCGCACAGATGGTGGGGGCGAACCGCATCCTGCGGGGCGTCGCGATCACCCACCCCACCGGCGACCCGTCGCTCGCGCCCGCCGACGAGCACTCGATGCGGGTCGCCCTCGTGCGCCGGGCCCTCGAGATGCTCTCGGCCGAGGTCGAGCCTCGCACCGTGTGGGAGCCGACGCCGTGACGCGCCGGGCCGCCGTCGTCGCGTCCTCGTTCGTGCTCGAGCACGTGCCCGACCTCGTGCGGTACGGCTCGAAGCCCGGTCGCGAGCCGCAGCGGCTCGACGCGCTGCTCGGGGCGCTGCGTACCTACGACGAGGCCGTGACCTACGCGCCGAACCAGGTCTTCGTCGGCGCGCTCGAGCCCGAGGACCTCTGGACCCGTCCGCGCAACTGGTGGGAGCACCCGGTCGAGGACGCCACCCCCCAGGGCGTCCACGGCGAGGTCATGTCGCAGGCGGACGTCTACGAGCTGCTCGCCGAGGTCGACCGGTTCGACCTCGTCAAGCCGAAGTCGGAGCCGGACCCGGGAGAGCTTCCCCTGTTCGAGGGCGAGGAGATCGTCGGCGCGATCGCCGGCGACCACGAGTCCGACGAGTCGCTCACCCCCCAGGTGCTGCTCGAGAACCTCGCGATCAAGGCGAGCGGCGTGCACGCCCTTCGCGACCTGCTCTCGCGCTCGGACATCGATCCCTCCTCGATCACCCATGCGATCGGGTGCGGCGAGGAGGCGGTGGGCGACCGGTACCAGCGCGGCGGTGGCAACGTCGCGAAGGCGATCGCCGAGGAGTGCGGCCTCTCGCGCGCGAGCGCGATCGACGTGAAGTCGTTCTGCGCCGCCCCTGTGCACGCGATCGTCGTGGGCGCCGCCCTGATCGAGGCCGGCATCGAGGAGCGCGTCGTGGTCGTGGCCGGCGGCTCGCTCGGCAAGCTCGGCATGAAGTTCGAGGGCGCGCTCGCGAAGGGCTTCCCCGTGCTGGAAGACGTGCTGGCCGGCATGGCGGTGCTGCTCGAGCCCGCCGATGGGTCGAACGGTCCGGTCGTGCGCGCCGACGCCGTCGGCCGCATGCCGGTCGAGGCCGGCGCCGCCCCGCAGGCCCAGCTCGAGGCGCTCGTCGGCCGCCCGCTCGATGCCCTGGGACTGACGCTCACGGACGTCGGCACGTACGCGACCGAGATCCACAACCCCGAGATCACCGAGCCCCAAGGCGGGGGCGACGTGCCCGATCGCAACTACAAGATGATCGCGGGCCTCGGCGTGGTGCGGGGCGAGCTCGAGAAGGCCGACATCCCCGGGTTCGCACGCGCCCACGGACTGCCGGGCTTCTCACCGACCCAGGGGCACATCGCGAGCGCCGTGCCGTGGATCCCGCATGCGATCGCGCGCATGCGCGACGGCGACCTGCACCGGACGATGCTGATGGCGAAGGGCTCGTTGTTCCTCGGCCGGCTGACGCGGCTGTGGGACGGCGTCTCGGTGACCCTCGAAGCCTGACCAGCGAAAGGAAAGGGAGGACGACGACATGATCGAGGCCACCGTCGACACGTTCGACGACCTGGTCAACGAGGGCGAGGTGTTCGTGGACATCTGGGGGCCGCAGTGTCAGCCGTGCCTCGCGCTGATGCCGGCCGTCGAGGCCCTCGAGACCACCTACGGCGAGCACGTGCGGTTCGTGAAGGTGAACGCCCCCGAGAACCGGAAGGTCTGCCGCGACCTTCGGGTCGCCGGCCTGCCCGCCTACCTCACGTTGCGCGACGGCGTCGAGGTCGAGCGGCTCACGAGCAACGGCACGACGCCCTCGGAGATCGAGCAGGCGATCGTGCGGCTGATGAACGGTGCGCCCGCGGTGGGGCCGCCGGTCCCCGAGCACCTGAGGGGGTGAGGAGACATGGAGCTCGACGGCAAGAAGGTGATCGCCCTCGGCGAGCGCGACAGCGTGCCCGGCGAGGCGATCGCCGAGGTGGCGCGCAGCGCCGGCGCCGAGGTGATCGAGGTGCGCACGGAGTGCTTCGTCTGAACGGCCTCGGGCGCCATGGACC
>DASZOO010000126.1:0-18295 GCA_035550775.1 Actinomycetota bacterium
TGAACCAGAAGAAGTACAGCAACAGCTGGCCGAGCCAGAACACGGGGAGCGACACCCCGATCAGGGCGAAGAGCATCGCCGATCGGTCCCAGAACGACCCTCGCTTGATCCCGGACAGGATCCCGATCGGGATCCCGATCAGCAGCCACAGGATCGCGGCTCCCACCGCGAGGGTGATCGTCACCGGCAGGCGGCGGTAGATCTCCTCCTTCACCGCGACGAAGCTGCCGTACGAGTAGTAGACGTCCTCCGAGAGGAACAGCCCCGGGAGCGGGATGAGACCCTTGGCGAATCGCGAGTACTGCACGATCAGCGGCTTGTCCAGGCCGAACGCCACGCGGGCCGCCTCGATCTGCTCGGGCGTGGTCGTTCGCCCGACCGCTCGGCGCGCCGGGTCTCCGGCCGGAAGCTTCACGAAGATCAGGAACGTGAGCAGGGAGACGATGAACAGCACCAGCACCAGGAACAACGTGCGGCGGATCAGGTACCTGCCCACCGTCCCTCCTTCCCTGTCGTCGGCGAGGAGGGGGTCGCCGTGGCGACCCCCTCACCTGCCGTCGATCTCAGCGGACCGTGGCCTCGATCAGGCCGCGGCGTCACCGCCGGAGACCGCCATGGCGCCGAAGTCGGCCAGCCCCGCGAACTGATCGAACGAGTAGTTCGTCACGTTCGGCGAGATGATGTCGACCGAGTTGTCGAACAGGTACGGCACCATCGGCACGACCTCTTCCATGAGGCGCGAGTCGAAGTCGGCCCAGCACTGGAACCGTTCGTCGCCGGTGGCCGCCGAGCACTCGTCGACCATGTCGTCGACGGTCGGCACCTCGGTGACGTCATAGCCCCACCCTCTGAGCTGTTCCGCCGTCGCACCCATGCCCTGATAGTTGCAGCAGCTCTCCCACAGGCCACTGGAGTCGAACAGCGGACCGCCGAACGTGTACCCGTCGGCGTAGTCCTTGCCCCACCCCGGGCCGGCGCAGAGCGCGGTCTGGGAGTTCATGTCGTTGCACCTGGTGTACATGACACCGCGCTCGAGCTGCTTCACGTCGAGCGTGATACCCAACGGCTCGAGGAACTGTTGCATCAGCGCCGACTGCTTCGGGTACGGATCCTCGCGGTCGGTGACCGTCAGGATGTCCTCGCAGACCGGGTCGTCACAGACCCCGTCGCCGTCGCTGTCGTACTTCGACTGCGCCATCTCCTCCTGGGCAGCCTCGAGGTCGCCCGATCCGTTCGGCGTCGCGTATGGGTCGTAGTCGGCCAGCAGGTTGTTCTGCAACGAGTTCACGAAGATGTGCCCCGCGAGCTCGCCGGTCGTCTCGCCACCACGCTGCTGGCGGAAGCCCTGCTTGTCGAACGCCCAGTTGATCGCCTTTCGCACGTGCACGTCGTCGAACGGCGGCATCGCCAGGTTGAACGAGACGTAGCGCATCGCGTCGGACGGGTAGACGTTCATCCGGTCCTGCAGATCCGGCGTGGTCTGGTACTCCCGGATCTTGTCCGGCGGCACCGCCCCGTCGACCACGAAGTCGATCTCGCCGGCGGCGACCTGGTTGTACAGGTCGTCGTTGTCCCCGCCGATCGACACCTCGATCCGGTCGGGGTACGCAGGACGGAGCCCGTCGGTGGCCGGATCGTAGGAGGGGTTGCGGACGAGCACGATCGAGCGACCGGGCACGTATCCGGCGACCTCGCTCTGATCCTTTGCCGGCACCGAGAAGTCCATGGCCTCGGAGCCCTCGAACATGTACGGGCCCGATGCGACCAAGAAGCGGCCGTAGTTCTTGTCGTGGCCCTCGGCCGCTCCCAGCTCCGCGCCTTCGAGCGGCGGGATCGGGGCGGTGGTCGCCATCGCGAACCGATACCCGAGGTCTCCGGTCGGCTCGGTGAGGGTGATCTCGAGCGTCGTGTCGTCGACCGCCACGGCGCCGGAGATGTCATCGGCGTCGCCGTTGGCGTAGTCGTCGAATCCCTCGATCACCGAGTAGTAGAAGGAGTAGCCACCGACGTTCGCCTTCGGGTTCGCCGTGCGCTTGAGCGCGGTGACGAAGTCGTTGGCCGTGATCGTGACGTCCTCGAACGGCGGGGCATAGGTGATGCCCGGCTTGAGCGTGAACGTCCACGTCAGCTCGTCCTCGGAGACCTCCGGTTCGGCCGCAGCCAGGTCCGGGTGGATCTCCGCCCCTCCCTCTTCGGTCGGCACGCCCTCGTACGACATCAGCGTGCGCAACAGGCAGCATCGGTAGTACTCCCAGGTGACCGAGTAGTACTCCTTCTGCGGATCGAACGCCGAAACCACGTCGGCGAGCATCGCCATCTTCAGCGTGCCACCCGCCAGGTCGCCCGCGGGCGCCTCACTGGTCGCGGTGTCGTCACCGGTACCACCGTCGTCACCGCCACATGCGGCGGCAACGAGACCGAGTACCGCGACGAGCGCGATCATCCTCAGCATCCTCTTCAACTGGACCCCCTCTCGTGCATCTCCATGCCATCGTGATCGGAACCGATGTGGTGCGTGCTTCCCGATCGCCTCCCCTCGTGAGCGGTTCCCGCACCGATAGGAAGTACGGTCACGCTTGCGTCCGAGGATCGAGTGCGTCGCGGAGTCCGTCACCCACGAGGTTGAACGCGAGGGTGGTCAGGAACAACGCGATGCCCGGGAAGATCATGAGCCAGACCGCGTACTGGAACGCGCTGGCGGACTGGCTGAGCATCGCCCCCCACGACGGCGTCGTGTCGGGCACGCCGACGCCGAGGAACGACAGACCCGCCTCGAACAGGATGTTCGAAGGGATGATCAGGGTGGTGTAGACGATCAGTGGCGCGGCCACGTTCGGCAGGATCTCGCGGGCCATGATGCGCCAGTTCGTCGCGCCGAGCGACCGCGACGCTTCGACGAACTCCTTCTCGCGGAGCGAGAGCACCTGTCCCCGGATGATCCGTGAGATGTACGGCCAGCTGAACAGGCCGATGATCAGGCTCACGAGCAGCAACCCCGGCTTGATCAGGCCGCCCAGGCAGCCCTCGGCCGTCGCCCCGCACGCCGACGCCAGGCCGAGCGCCAACAACAGGATGGGCAGCGAGAGCACGACGTCGGTCAGCCTGGAGATGAACGTGTCGGTCTTGCCGCGGAAGAACCCGGAGATCACGCCGAGCACCGTGCCGATGATCAGGGAGATGCCGGTCGCGGCGAACGCGATGATCAGCGAGGTGCGGGCGCCGTAGAGGATGCGCACGAACAGATCCCGGCCCGTCGAGTCGACGCCGAGCCAGTACCCGTCGACGGCGAAACAGCCTTGGGCCGCCGCCTGCACCTGCCCGCCCTCGATCACGAGCGGTGCGTCGGCGGCGCCCTCGGGACATGGCCACCATTCGGGGGCCCCGGGCAGTCCGAACGAGTCGAGCGCGTCGAGGTTGACGAAGTTCGGATCGTGGCCCGTCCAGCTCACCGACAGCGGCGCGATGACGGCGAGGGTGATCATCACCGCGATGATCACGATGCCCGCGAGCGCCCAGCGGTCCCGCCGGAACTGCCGCCAGAAGATCTGCCAGGGCGAGCGACCGATGTCTTCCTTCGGGACGATCGCGCCGGGGACGACCTCGGTCTCGGCGATCGCGTGTTCGACGAACTCAGCTTCCTTGCCCAGACCGGAACGGGTGCCCGTGGTTCCGGGGGCCAGCAAAGACCCGTGGTCGTCGCCCGGTGCGTCGCGTCGCTCGTCGCTCACCGGCGCGGATGATAGGCCCCTCGCCGGATATCGGCAACGCACATCGGGCCGTTTCTGCAGGCCATGAGGGCTTCCGCCGGGGGAAACAGGGCAGGAATCCGCAATCTGGGCGCACCCGGCCCCATCAGTCGCGCACGAGGGAACTCAGACGGGGCAGGATCTCGGGGCCCAGCATGGTCCCCATCGAACCGTCGGAGCACGCCCGTTCCCCGAACGCCGTGGATCCGTCGGGTCGCACCGCACCGCCGCTCGCCAGGAACGGCACGGGGTCGGCGGTGTGGGCCTTGCGAACGCACGAGGTCGCGTGGTCGGCCGTGACCGCGATCACGGTGTCCATGTCCAGGCGGGGCAGCACCTCGCCGAAGAACGCTCGGTCGATCGCGGTGATCACGTCGCGTTTGTCCTCAGCCCGTCCGTCGTGCGCGGGCACGTCCGGTCCTTTGATGTGGACGTACAGCGCCTGGAACTCCCGCAGCGCTTCGGCCGCGAGCCGCGCCCATTCGGCGTAGCGCTCCTCGGCGGCGGGGCCGGAGCCCGCGGCGTCGAGACGGGGCGCGTCGACCGGGTGCATGCCGAGCGCGATGGCGATGCCTCGCTCGACCGGCATCTCCACGAAGCATCCCCAGGGCATGCCGAACCGCTCGGCGATCGGCTGCAGGGCAGGACGGTGGTCGCCGCCGTCGCGGGTGAGGATCACGTTGGCCGGGAGCTTCCCGTCGGCGCGCCGGCGTGCGTTCACCTCGCTCGCGTCGAGGATCCGCGCCGACCCCTCCACGAACGCGTTCGTGAGCTCAGCGGCTCGCTGTGCCGCCGGAGTGTCCTGCAGCGCCACGGCGGTCGCGACCACCGGCTCGAACGTCTCGAGCGCCACACCGAGATGACCGCGGCGCTCGTACGCGGGATCGGTGTTCGTGACGTCTGCGGACAGGGCGGCGCCGTCGTCGGTCCGGATCACCAGGGCGCCGCGATGTTCGATCGTCGCTCGCAGCTCGAACGAGGCCCCGGGCAGCTTCAGCGTTCCGTTGACCTCATCGGCCAGCGCCTGTGCCTCATCGCTCGAGAGGTCTCGACCGACCCTCCGGTCGATGATGTCCGGCCAGTCGGCGGTGGCGAAGTTGATGCGGTACGCGAGGTCACCGTCACGGAAGTCCATGCCGATGCCGAGCGCCTCGAGCACGCCGCGTCCCGGATGTTCCTCGCTGGGGTCGTAGCCGAGGATGCCGAACACACCGATGTCGGATTCCGGGGCGATGCCGGGACCGACGGTGACGACCGTGCCGGTCGCGCCCCGCTGGGCCAGCGCGTCGAGGTTCGGCGTCCGGGCCGCCTCGAGTGGCGTGCGCCCGTCGAACTCGGCGATCGGATCGTCGCCGAGGCCGTCGAGGCAGACGTAGAGGAGGGTGCTCACGCCGGCCCTCGCGTCCTCGAGCAGCGTTCGGCCGGCCCCTCCATGGCGATCAGCGGTACTTCACGATCAGCGCGAGGTCCTCCGGATCGAGGCTCGCCCCGCCCACGAGCGCACCGTCGATCTCCGGGTGCGCCATGAACTCCCTGATGTTGCCGGGCTTCACGCTTCCTCCGTACTGCACTCGGATCGACTGCGCGAGGGAGTCGTCGTAGCGGTCCGCGAGGGTGGCGCGGATCACCTCGACCACCCGCCCGGCGTCGGTGGCATCGGCGTTCCGTCCGGTGCCGATCGCCCAGATCGGCTCGTACGCAACGACCATCGTCGCGGCCTGCTCCGGGGTCACGCTGTCGAACCCACGCCTGATCTGCTGGGCGACCTTCGTCTCCGTGCCGCCGGCATCGCGTTCCTCGAGGGTCTCCCCGACGCAGAGGATCGGCGACATCTCGTGACGCAGCACCGCTCGCACCTTCTTGTTCACGACGAGATCGTCCTCGCCGAAGAGCTGCCGCCGCTCGGAGTGCCCGACGATGACGTAGCCGACCTTCAGCGCCGCGAGCATCAACGGCGAGACCTCGCCGGTGAACGCCCCCTGATCCTCGAACGCGACGTTCTGTGCGCCGAGGCCGTACGGCAGCTTGTCGGAATCGAGCAGCGTCTCGACGGACCGCAGCGCGGTGAACGGCGGGCAGATCACGACCTCCACGCGCTCGGCGTCGTCGGCGTCCAGCAGGTAGCTCAGCTGTTGCACCGCCTGGATCGCCTCGAGGTGGGTCTTGTGCATCTTCCAGTTCGCCGCGATGATCGGGCGACGTCCGTACTCGGATGCTGCGGTCACGAGCCGTCCTCCAGGATCGCGATACCGGGGAGCGAGCGCCCCTCGAGGAACTCGAGGGATGCGCCGCCCCCAGTGGACAGGTGGTCGAAGGCGTCCGACAGCTCGGCCTTCTTCACCGCGAGGAGGGAATCGCCCCCACCCACGACGCTGAACGCGTCGGCATGGGCGATCGCGGTGGCGACGCCCCGCGTGCCGGCGCTGAACGGCTCGAGCTCGAACACTCCCATGGGCCCGTTCCACAGGATCGTCTTCGCGTCGGCGATGATGCGCGCGTACTCCTCCACGGTCTTCGGACCGATGTCGAGGCCCATCAGGCCGCGGGGGATCTGGGCGGCCGGAACGGTGCGTCGCTCGGCCGAGAGCGAGATCTCGTCGGCCGCGACCACGTCCTGCGGCACCTCGAGGAGCACCCCTCGCTCACGCGCGCGGTCCCTCGACGCTCGCACGTCGTCGAAGCGGTCGCGTTCGCACAAGCTGGTGCCGATCTCGCCGCCGTCCGCCGCGATCAGGGTGAACGCCATGGCGCCGCCGATCAGCAGCGCGTCGACGCGGTCGACCAACGAGTCGATCACCCCGAGCTTGTCGCTCACCTTCGCGCCCCCGAGGACCGCGACGTAAGGCCGCTGGGGGCCGTGCAGGAGGCGGGCCAGCACCTCGACCTCCCGTTGCATCAGCCGTCCTGCAACTGCCGGCCGCCCGCTCGCCAACATCAACTCGGGAAGGGCCGAGACGCTCGCATGCGCCCGGTGCGCGGCTCCGAACGCGTCGTCGACGTAGGCGTCGGCGAGCTCGGCGAGCCTGCCCGCGAACATCGGATCGTCGGCTTCCTCGCCGGGTTCGAAGCGGAGGTTCTCGAGCAGCACGACGGGCGCGTCGGGCAGGGCTCCGGGGGCGGTTTCGCCGATCGAGGCGACGGGCTCATCCAGCAGCTCCGCGAGTCGAGCGCCGACCGGACCCAACCGGAGCTCGTCGCGGACCTCCCCCTTCGGCCGGCCAAGGTGTGAGGCGATGACCAGGCCGGCTCCACGATCGCGGAGCTCCCGGATCGTGGGCAGCGTCGCCACGATGCGCGCGTCGTCGGCCACCGCCCCGGAGTCGAGGGGCACGTTGAAGTCGGCGCGAACGAACACACGGGCGCCGGCGACGTCTCCCAGGGCGTCGAGGGTGCGCAACGTCACGACGGAGCTCCGGCCGCCGTGCGTCAGAGCGTCGAGGCCACGAGCGCGGCGAGGTCGGCCAGACGGCTCGAGTATCCCCACTCGTTGTCGTACCAGCCGACCGCCTTCACGACGTTGCCCATGACCATCGTGGCGCCGGCGTCGAACGTGCACGAGGCCTGGCTGCCCACGATGTCGGTCGACACGATCGGGTCTTCGGTGTAGACCAGCTTCCCTGCGAGGGAGCCGTTCTCCGATGCCGCGCGGAACGCGGCGTTGACCTCGTCGACGGTGACCTCGCGAGCCACGGTCGTGACGAGGTCGGTGACCGACCCGTCGGGCACGGGCACGCGCATCGACATGCCGTCGAGCTTGCCCTGCAGGTGCGGCAGCACGAGGCCGGTGGCCTTGGCCGCACCCGTCGTGGTGGGGATGATGTTCATCGCGGCCGCCCGAGCCCGGCGCAGATCCTTGTGGGGCAGGTCGAGGATCTGCTGGTCGTTCGTGTAGGCGTGCACCGTGGTCATGAAGCCCTGCTGGATGCCGAACGCGTCGTCGATCACCTTCGCCATCGGGGCGACGCAGTTCGTCGTGCAGGAGGCGTTCGAGATCACGTGATGGTTCGCCGGGTCGTAGGCGTCGTCGTTGACGCCGAGTACGACCGTCAGATCCTCGTTCTTCGCGGGCGCGCTGATGATCACCTTCTGTGCGCCGGCCTCGAGGTGGGCGGCCGCCTTCTCACGATCGGTGAAGATGCCGGTCGACTCGATCACGATCTCGGCGCCGAGCTCTTTCCACGGCAGATCTGCCGGGTTGCGCTCGGCCAGCACCCGGAGCTCGTCGCCGTCGATCACCAGACCGTTCTCGCCGAGGGTCACCTCGCCCGGATAGCGGCCGTGCACGGAGTCGTACTTCAGCAGGTGGGCCATGGTGGCCGCGTCGCCGAGGTCGTTCACGGCCACGAAGTCGAAGTCGAGCCCGAGTTCCTTCGACGCCCGGAAGAAGTTCCGGCCGATGCGACCGAATCCGTTGATGCCGATCTTGACGCTCACGGGGATCACCCTCCTCGAGCAACGGGAACGAGTCGGTGGGTCACGTCCATCCTAGTCAGCGGCCCCCCTCAGCGGCACCGGCCGAGCGGCCCTCAGTTCTTGGACAGATCGCGGTGGGCGACCGTCACCGGGATGCCGCGGTCGGTGAAGTACCGCCCCAGCTCCTCGGAGACGACGACCGAACGATGCCGGCCGCCGGTGCAGCCGACGGCGATGGTCAGATACGACTTCCCTTCGGCGACGTATCCGGGCACGATCACCTCGAGCAGCGACTCCAGGCGTTCCATGAACGTGCCGTACTGCGCCTGTCCTTGCACGTAGTCGCGCACGGGTCGATCGGTGCCGGGAAGCGGCCTGAGATCGTCGATCCAGTGCGGGTTCGGTAGGAACCGCACATCGAGCACCAGGTCGGCGTCGCGAGGCGTGCCGTACTTGAAGCCGAACGACGTGATCGAGACCTGCAGCCCGTGCTCGGGCGGCGCGTGTGAGAACGCGTCGCGGATGCGATCGCGCAGCCCGTGCGGGGTGAGTCCGCTGGTGTCGATGATGAGATCGGCGTCGCCGCGCAGGCTCTCCATCATCAGCCGCTCCTTGCGGATGCCCTCGACCACGCGGTCGGCCGGAGCCAGCGGGTGGCGCCGCCGGGTCGC
This sequence comes from Actinomycetota bacterium, assembly GCA_035550775.1. Classification (GTDB taxonomy): domain Bacteria; phylum Actinomycetota; class UBA4738; order UBA4738; family HRBIN12; genus JAOUEA01. The sequence goes on from DASZOO010000126.1 coordinate 8,831, forward strand.
CTCGTAGCGATTCACGAGATCGTCGTCGGCTGCCTCGAGGAACAGGATGCGGTAGTCCACGCGGAGCTGCTTCAGCTCGTCGAGCGCCTTGGAGAGCTCGCCGAAGAAGACCCCACCCCGGGCGTCGACGACGATCGCGATGCGCGTCGGCCCCCCCGGGCGAGAGACGAGCTCCGCCATCGTGGAGAGCAGCGCCGGCGGCAGGTTGTCGACGACGAAGTACCCGAGATCCTCGAGGGAATGCGCCGCCTCGGAGCGGCCCGCGCCCGACAGGCCCGTGATCAGCAGGAACCCCGGCCCGGCGACCGCCGCGTCGGGGGGCGGCGCGGGGGCGGCCTCGGCGGTCACGCGCTCACCTTCCGATCGCGGACGAGGCCGCCCTCACCGACGTGGGGGCCCGCCTGCCCGGGGTCGCGCAGACGCTCGTGGATGGCCGCGGCGAGCTCCTGCCCGATGCCGGGCGTCTCGGCGATCTGCTCGGCCTCGGCACGACGGAGTCGCGCGAGCGATCCGAACCGCTTCAACAACGCCTTCTTCCGCGCCGGACCGACGCCCGGCACGTCGTCGAGCGGCGATCGCAGGGCTCGCTTCTCACGCGATCGCCGGTGGAACGTGATCGCGAACCGGTGGGCCTCGTCGCGCAGGTGCTGCAGCACGAACAGCGCCTCGGAGCCCCGCGGGATCATCAGCGGCTCGGGATGGTCGGGGAAGTAGACCTCCTCGAGGCGCTTGGCCAGCCCGACGTGCGGGATCTGCAGCCCGAGGTCGCCGAGCACCTTCGATGCCACGCTCAACTGGCCGCGACCGCCGTCGACCACGACGAGCGCCGGCGGATAGGAGAACCGGCGTCCCGCCGAGGGCGCCTCGGCCTGTTCCTGCAGGAGCCGGGTGAACCGCCGTCGGAGCATCTCGTCCATGCTCGCGAAATCGTCCTGGCCGGGCACGCCCTTGATGCGGAATCGGCGGTAGTCCGACCGCTTCGGCAACCCGTCCTCGAACACGACCATGGACCCGACGATGTCGGTCGGGCCGAGGTTCGAGATGTCGTAGCACTCGATGCGGAGCGGGGCCTGTTCGAGCCCGAGCCGCTCGGCCAGCTCGGTGAGAGCCCTCGACCGCGCCCCGAAGTCGGACGCTCGACGCAGCTTGTGACGGTGGAAGGCCTCCTGGGCGTTCCGAGTGACCACCTCGTGCAGCCGGCGCTTCGCACCGCGCTCGGGAACACCGATGCGCACCTTGGTGCCCCGCCGTTCCCCCAGCCACGTCTCGAGCACGTCGCGGCCGTCGGGCTCGACCGGCACGAGCACCCTGGGGGGCACCTCGTCACGCTCCATGTAGAGCTGCAGCACGAACGACGCGACGAGCTCCTCACGAGTGAGCTCCTCGACGCGGTCGACCACCCAGCCCTTGCGGCCGAGCACGCGCCCCCCGCGAACCATGAACACCTGGAACGCCGCCTCGAGGTCGTCGTCGGCCATGCCGATCACGTCGATGCTTTCGGGGCGATCGAGCACCATCTCCTGCGACTCGAGGGCCCGCCGGGCGGCCCCGAGTTGATCGCGGAGCTTCGCCGCCTGTTCGTACTCCTGGCGCTCGGCCGCCTCACGCATCTCGCGGTCGAGACGGTGCATCACGGGCTTGGTGTTCCCGGCGAGGAAGTCGGCGAGCGCGTCGACGTCGGCGCGGTAGGACTCGTGCGTGACGCCGCTCACCTCGGGCACGCACGGTCCGCTGCACCGGCCGATGTCGAAGTACAGGCACGGCCGCTTGGCGCGGGCCCGCTGATCGAAGAACGAGTTCGAGCACGTGCGCACCGGGAACACCCGGGTGAGCGCATCGAGCGTATCGCGGATCGCCCACGCGTGTCCGTACGGACCGAAGTAGCGGACCTTCTTGCGCTTGGCCCCCCGAAGCACCTGAGCGCGCGGCCACTCCTCCCCCACGGTCAGTGCGAGATACGGGTAGGACTTGTCGTCGCGATAGCGGATGTTGAACCGGGGCCGGTGGCGCTGGATCAGGTTGTACTCCAGCATCAGCGCGTCGACCTCGCCGCCCGCGACGATCCACTCGACGCTCTCGGCCGCCGACACCATCGCCTCGGTGCGGGCGTGCAGCGGCTTGCCCCAGTAGTTCGCGAGCCGCTTGCGGAGCGAGCGCGCCTTCCCGACGTAGATCACGCGGCCGTCGCGGTCGCGGAACAGGTACGCGCCGGGCTCGTCGGGGATGTCTCCTGCGGGGGGTCGGGTGAGCGTCACCCGGTCATCGTAGTCGGGCCGCAGGACGCCACCGGGACCCGTCGCGCGGCGTCAGCCTCCGCCGCCTCCGCCGCCCGCTTCGATCGCCGCCAACGTGCCGGTCATGTTCGGGTGGACGTCGCAGATGTAGAAGTACTCGCCGGCATCGAGGGGGTCGACGTCGAGCGTCTGCAGCACCGGACCGTTCTCGACCTCGGTGGCACCGATCTGGTCGCCGCCCTCCTCGGTGAGCAGATCGAAGTTGTGGGGGATGCCCTCGTCCTGGTTGTCGATGTTCACCGTGAACGGCTCCCCGGCGGGAGCGACGAGGCACGTGGTGTCCCACGCGATCCCGCGGGCCACGATGTCGAGTGCGATGGTGCCGTCGGCTCCGCACTCCCCGCCGTCGCCCGTCGGCGGCGGCGCGACATCGGCAGGATCCACCGTCGGGCTGGGCGCGGCCACGGCGAGCTCGGCGAGCTCGCCCTGCACCCCGAAGCGCAGGTTCTGGCCCTCGGTGTCGTACCAGGCCATGTACACGTTCGAGCCGTCGGGGCTCGTGGCGACCGACGGCGACCGGCCGCCGATCGTGTCGAGCGTCTCCAGCGGCGCGAACGTCTCCCCGTCGTCGGAGGTCGCGAGCACCACCCCGTCGGCGTCGTCCCAGGCCGCGGCCATCGCGCCCTGGTCGTCGACCGCGATGCTCGTGGTCGGGGCCAGGTTGCCCACGGCCTCGGGGTCGGCGGGCTGCGAATCGGCGATCTTGGTGAGCGTCCACCCTGCGCCGTCCTGTCGAGCGAGCTGCACGCCGCCGTCGTCGTCGTAGAACGTCAGCACGGCTGCCCCATCGGGGTCCACGGCCATGTCGAGGCCCCGGCCGCTGACGCCGCCGGCGACCTCGGAGGCGACCCACGAGCCACCCTGCAAGGTGGACGACATCACGGCGCCGGCATCGGTGTCGACCCAGGCGACCATCGGGCCGTCGGCGGTGACGCCGACCCTGGTCGTCATCGGCTGCGGGCAGCCCGCGCACCGCGGGATCGTCGCCACGGTCTGCTCGCTCCACGTGTCGCCCGACCTGGTGGCGACCCGAACCTCCTGCCCGCGCGCCGCGACCGTGTACGCCACCCAGGGGTTCCCGTCGTCGTCGACCGCGACCGAGGCGCGACCGATCGGCCCGGCTCGCCGGAGCCCGATCCCGTAGTCGTACACGCGCTCGACCGAGAACGCCTCGGCCCCGCCCGCGTAGTAGATGCCGTTCTGCCCGGTCCACACCACGTGTCTGCCGCCGTCGGCGTCGACCGCGATGTCGGTGCCGTTCGTGTTGTCGGCCGTCGCGCCGACCAGGGTCCTCTCGAACGCGGGGCCGAACGGGATGTACACGCCGGTCGGCGTCTCGCGCACCTGGGCCGCGGCCCCGCGCGTCCAGACCCCCTCGGCGGACAGGCTCGCCACGCCGATCGCCGCCCCGTCTTTCGGTTCAGGATCGTCGGTCGTGATGTACGGCGCGCCGATCGGCCGCCCGACCGGGATCTCGCCTTCCTCGAGCACGGCCGGGAAGATCCAGTACGAGGTGGAGGGCACGCCGTCGGCGTCGACGGCGACCGCGGACCCGAGCCCGGCGTCGTCGAGGAACTCCGCCACGAACGGCACGAACCGAGTTCCCTCGCCGCCGACGACCTCGCCTTCGGGGATGGAGCCGCAGCCGGCCGCCGCGAGGGCGAGGACACAGAGGATGGTCGGCAGGCGCGTGGACACGTCGGCGGGGATACTAACAAGCACCACGGCTCGTGGGAGCAGGCGGGGCTCAGGCTCTCGGGGCCAGCACCCGGGCGGTGTCGAGCGGCAGCTGGGGGCGCTCCAGCACCTCTGCCAGGAACCGGCCGGTGTGCGAGGCCGGCTCGGCGGCAACGGCTTCGGGCGTTCCGGTCGCGACGACCGTGCCGCCCTGGTCGCCGCCCTCGGGACCGAGGTCGATCACGTGGTCGGCCGTCTTGATCACATCGAGGTTGTGCTCGATCACGATGACGGTGTTGCCGGTCGACACGAGCCGTTGCAGCACCGACAGCAGCTTGCGCACGTCCTCGAAGTGCAGCCCCGTGGTCGGCTCGTCGAGGACGTACAGCGTGTTGCCGGTCGCACGCTTGTGCAGCTCGGAGCTGAGCTTGATGCGTTGGGCCTCGCCGCCCGAGAGGGTGGGCGCCGGCTGGCCGAGCTTGACGTAGCCGAGCCCCACGTCGGACAGCGTCTGCATGTGCCGTTTGATCGGCGGGATGTGCTGGAAGAACTCGAGCGCTTCGTCGACGCTCATCTCGAGCACGTCGGCGATCGAGCGCCCCTTGTACCTCACCTCGAGCGTCTCCCGGTTGTAGCGTCGCCCCTTGCACACCTCGCAGGTCACGTACACGTCGGGCAGGAAGTGCATCTCGATCTTGATCTGGCCGTCACCCGCGCAGTGCTCGCAACGCCCGCCGCGCACGTTGAACGAGAACCGCCCCGGCTGGAAGCCACGCAGCTTCGCCTCGGGAACCTGGGCGAAGAGCCGTCGGACGTGGTCGAAGACGCCGGTGTAGGTGGCCGGGTTGGACCGGGGGGTACGGCCGATCGGCGATTGGTCGATGTCGACGATCTTGTCGACCTGCTCCCAGCCGATGAGCTTGCGGTGCTTGCCGGGCATCACGCGGGACCGGTAGATGCGTCGCATCAGCGCACGCAGCAGCACGTCCTGCACGAGCGTGGACTTGCCGGACCCACTCACCCCGGTCACGCAGACGAACAGCCCCAGCGGGATGTCGACCGTGACGTTCCGCAGGTTGTGCTCGCGGACCCCTTCGAGCCGCAGACGGCGGCCGCCCGGGGTCCGTCGCATCTCCGGCGTGGGGATCTGCCGACGACCCGACAGGAACGCTCCCGTGATCGACTCGTCGCACTCGAGCAGCCCCTTCAGATCGCCCGAGTACACGATCTCGCCGCCTCGCTCGCCGGCGAGCGGGCCGATGTCGACGATGTGGTCGGCCTCGTGGATCGTGGCCTCGTCGTGCTCGACGACCACGAGCGTGTTGCCCAGGTCTCGCAGTCGCACCAGGGTGTCGATCAGTCGCTTGTTGTCGCGTTGGTGCAGCCCGATCGAGGGCTCGTCGAGGATGTACAGGACCCCCACGAGGCCGGACCCGATCTGGGTCGCGAGCCGGATGCGTTGGGCCTCGCCGCCGGCGAGGGTGCCGGCCGGCCGCGAGAGCGAGAGGTAGTCGAGCCCCACGTCGACGAGGAACCGCAGGCGCTCGCGGATCTCCTTCAGCAGCCGTTCGGCGATCATCAGCTCGCGCTCGCTGAGGTCGATCGTCTCGACGAACGCGAGGGTGTCACGGATCGAGCGCTGGGTGAGCTCCGCGATGTTCGACCCCGCGACGGTGACCGCCAGCGTCTCGGGCCGCAGCCGCGCGCCCTTGCAGGCGCGGCACGGGATCTCGCGCATGAACTGCTCGAGCTTCTCGCGCTGGGACTCGGAATCGGTCTCCCGGTGCCGACGGTCGACGTTGGTGACGACGCCTTCATAGGTCGTCCAGTACGAACGCTGCCGCCCGTAGCGGTTCTTGTAGCGAACGTGGATCTGGTCGTCGCTCCCGTTGAGGAGCACATCGCGTTGACGCTTCGAGAGGCGCCTGAACGGCGTGTCGAGGTCGATGTCGTTGGCGTCGGCCACCGACTCGAGCACTCGGTTCCAGTACTCCAGCGTCGCACTCGCCCAGGGCGCGAGGGCTCCCTCGCGCACCGAGAGGTCGGGGTCAGGCACCACGAGCTCGGGATCGACCTCGAGCCGCGTGCCGAGCCCGTCGCAGGTGGGGCACGCCCCGTACGGGGAGTTGAAGGAGAAGTTCCGCGGCGCCATCTCGTCGAACGAGAGGCCGCAGTGGGTGCAGGCCAGCGATTGGGAGAAGTTCTGCAGCTCCTCTCCCCCGTCGTGGGTCTGCACGGCGATCGACGCGATGCCCTCCGCGAGCTCGAGCGCGGTCTCGATCGAGTCGGCCACGCGCCGGCGGATGTCGGCCTTGGCCACGAGCCGGTCGACGACCACCTCGATCGTGTGCTTGTAGGTCTTGGGCAATCGGATCGGGTCGGAGAGCTCACGCACCTCGCCGTCGATGCGCGCCCGCGGGAAGCCCTTGCGGGCGAGCTCGTCGAGCAGCTTGCCGTACTCGCCCTTGCGGCCGCGGACGACCGGCGCCAGCACCTGGAAGCGGGTGCCCTCGGGCAGCTCCATCACCTGGTCGACGATCTGATCGGGGGTCTGACGGCCGATCGGCCGCCCGCAGTTGTAGCAATGCGGATGCCCCACCCTCGCGTACAGCACCCGAAGGTAGTCGTAGACCTCGGTGATCGTGCCGACGGTCGAGCGCGGGTTCCGCGACGTGGACTTCTGGTCGATCGAGATCGCGGGTGAGAGGCCTTCGATGAAGTCGACGTCGGGCTTCTCCATCTGGCCCAGGAACTGCCGGGCGTACGCCGACAACGACTCCACGTAGCGTCGCTGCCCCTCGGCGTAGATCGTGTCGAACGCCAGCGACGACTTGCCGGAGCCGGACAACCCTGTGAACACGATCAGGCGGTCACGGGGGAGTTCGAGCGTGACGTTCTTGAGGTTGTGCTCACGGGCGCCGTGGATGACGAGGCGGTCGGTGCCCATACGTCGAGCCAGTGTAGTGGCGGCCGACGACATGGCCGCGGGCCGTCGTACTGTCCGGCGGTCACGGGACGGAAGCCGAGAAGGGGTGAGTCGGGATGACCACGATCACGAGGGCCCGCGTCGCGCGGGCCGACACGATCGGCGCTCTCAGCGAATCGGACGTGCCGACGGCGGCGACCACATCCACGATCGGAGAGATCCGTACGGCGCTGCGGCGCTCACCGGTCGGCTGGGCACCGGCCGTCGCCGTGCTGCACGAGGGCCGCCTGGCCGGGCTGCTGTCGATCGAAGCGCTCCTGTCAGCTCCGGACTCCTCGGTGGCGGACGCGCTCATGGACCCCGATCCACCTCGAGCCAGACCGGAGACCGATCCCGAGGTCGCGGCGTGGCAGGTCGTGGACGGGCTCGAACACACCGTCGCGGTCGAGGATGATCAGGGTCGGTTCCTCGGATTGGTGCCGCCACACGCATTGCTCGCCGTGCTCGCCGCCGAGCACGAGGAGGACCTCTCTCGCCTCGGCGGGTCGCTGCACGACACGTCCGAGGCTCGGATCGCCAGTCGTGAGTCGGTCGGCCGGCGTCTCCGGCACCGTCTGCCGTGGCTCATCCTCGGACTCGCCGGCGCTGCGTTCTCGGCGGTGCTCGTGCGCGGCTACGAAGCCGAGCTGTCGGCAGATGTGGTCCTCGCGTTCTTCCTGCCCGGCATCGTGTACATGGCCGACGCCGTGGGCACGCAGACCGAGACGCTGATCATCCGGGGCCTCTCGGTCGGTGTGCCGATCCGGGAGGTGGTGCGGCGAGAGTCGTTGACCGGACTGATGATCGGGCTCGCGTTGGCCGCCCTCGCCTTCCCGGTGGTGGCGTGGTGGCGCGGCGACGCCGATGTCGCGCTCGCCGTCTCGCTCTCGCTGCTCGCGGCGTGTGGCGTGGCCAGCGTGGTCGCGATGGCCCTTCCCGCGATCCTGCGCCGCGTCGGCGCCGACCCCGCGTTCGGGAGCGGGCCGCTCGCCACCGTGCTGCAGGACCTCCTCTCGATCGTGCTGTACCTGACGATCGCCACCGCCATCGTCTGAATCCCGGTCGACCTCGCGTCGAGCACGCGAGCGTCAGGGGCCCTATCCTCGCCCGATGGAACGCGACCTCCGCGAGGCACCGCTCTATCGGGACGTCGAGCGCTTCTTCCTCTCGGTGCTCGAACCGGGCTTCGGGCAGGCATGGCCGGCGGGTGACCCGACGCCCTCGCCCGACGGCACGGAGATCGCCTTCCGGGGGGAGCGGCTGGACCGGCTCGAGGGACACGCGGTGGGCCGCATCTGCCTCGTCGGAGCCGACGGCGCCGGGCTACGGACGATCACCGATGGGCCCAACGACGACAGCGAGCCGCGATGGTCGCCCGACGGCGCTCGGCTGACGTTCCGATCCGATCGAGAGCACAAGGGCAGGCATCGCCTGTACGTGCTCGACCGTCACGACGTCGGCGAGGCGCGTGGTCTCGGCACGTTCCCCGGCACGGTCGAGTGGCATCGGTGGTCGCCCGACGGCACGCGGATCCTGGTCGGGGTGGCCGGCGACGCCGCGGAGCAGGCCGACGCCCTCGGATCGGGGACGCTCGGCGGCGAGCCGGAGGTTCCGGCCTGGGTCCCCGACGTGGAGTCGTCGGACCTGGGCGATGCGGAGCGCCGGTCGGCCTGGGTGCTCGACGTGGCGACCGGCCGGACGCGCCAGCTCTCCGACGCCGGCCGCAACGTCTGGGAGGCGGATTGGTGCGGCGACGGCTCGATCGCCGCGGTGGTCTCCGACGGCGCCGGAGAGGACGCGTGGTACGGCGCGGGTCTCTCGGCGTTCGACGCGGCATCCGGCGACGAGCGCCGGCTGGCCTCGAGCGACGTGCAGTTCGGCTGGGTGGCCGGCTCCCCCGGCGGCGAGCGAATCGCGGTGATCGAGGCCGTCTGCAGCGACCGTCTCGTCGTGTGCGGTGACCTGCGAGTGGTCGACCTGGCCACCGGCTCCGTGACGCCGGTCGATCTCGGGGACGTCGACGCCTCGAGGGCGGTGTGGCTCGACGACGACCGTCTGCTGGTCTTCGGGCGTCGCGGCCTGATCTCGGTCGCGGTGAGCTGCTCGCTCGACGGGAGCAACCCGGTCGAGCGATGGTCAACGTCGGCCTCGGTGGGCGAGCTCTATCACCCGTCGGGCTCGGTCCTGGGCGACGACGTCCTCGTGCTCACCTCGTCGCACGATCGCCCCCCGTCGATCGTCGCGATCGACCGTGGCGGGACCGAGCGAGAGGTCGCCGCTCCCAGGCACGCCGGCCACGACGTGGTGCTCCGCGCCGTCGGCCGGCGTGTGCCGCTGTCGTGGGTCGCGACCGACGGCCTGGAGATCGAGGGGGTGCTCACGCTCCCCGCCGGCGCCGGACCGTTCCCCCTCGTGCTCAGCGTGCACGGCGGCCCGATCGGCACCTCCGACGACCGGTTCCCCGGCGTGCTGAGCGCGCTGCTGCTGACGCGGGGATTCGCGATCCTGCAGCCCAACCCGCGGGGTTCC
>DASZOO010000127.1:0-12236 GCA_035550775.1 Actinomycetota bacterium
CGGCCGTGCTGCAGACCGCAGAACTCGGCGCACTGCCCCGTGTACGTGCCGGGCTCGTCGACGCTGAACAAGATGTGGTTCGTGCGCCCCGGCACGACGTCCTGCTTGCCGAACAGCTGCGGCACCCAGAACGAGTGGATCACCTCGAAATCGGGATCCCCGTTGGCGTCCTTCGCACCCCCGCCCTTGGCCTCGAGCGAGAGGTAGACCTGCCGGCCGGTCGGCACCACCATCGTGTCGGCGATCGTGATCGGCCGATCCCAGTCGGTCACCATGTCCTCGTCGGGGTAGGAGAAGCCCCACCACCACTGATAGCCCTCGACCGTGATGTTGAGCGCTCCGTCGTCGGGCGGACGCGCGAGATCCCAGATCACCGAGACGGTCGGCACCATGACGACCGCGAGCACGACGGCGGGGGCGATCGTCCATCCGATCTCGAGGCGGGTGTTGCCGTGGGTCTGCCTGGGCATGCGCTCGCGACCCTTGCGATGCCGGTAGCGGATCGCGATGAACAGGATGCCGCCCTGCACGATCACGAAGACACCGACGGCCACCCAGAAGACCGGGACGAACAGCGCCTTCTGCTGCTCGGCGACGTCGCCCACCGGCTGCAACGTGTCCTGGCCGGCGTTGGGGGCGCACGCGGCGAGCAGTAGTCCCATGGCCGTCGAGCCGAGGGCCCACAGCACCTTCTTCCGCACGATCTGTCGCTCTCCTACCTGACGTCTGAGCCGCGGACGGGCCGGAACGCGCGCACTGTATCACCGGTGTCGGCGCGACCGGACAGGGCTGCGGACTCACTTCGCATAGCTGTGCAGACCCACGATCCAGAGGTTCACCGCGTAGTACGTGACGAGCAGCGAGACGAACCCCACGAGGGCGATCACGGCCGCTCGGCGTCCCTTCCAGCCGCTCGTGGCACGCGCGTGCAGGTACCCGGCGAAGACCACCCAGGTGATGAACGACCACGTCTCCTTCGGGTCCCAGCCCCAGTAGCGACCCCACGCTTCCTGGGCCCAGATCGCGCCGGCGATCACCGCGAACGTCCAGATCGGGAACGCGAGGGCGATGATCCGGTACGCCAGCCGGTCGAGGACGGCGGCCGAGGGGACGAGCCGCCGTCTCGGGGGCCGGGTCTCCACGTCCTCGGCGGTGTCGGGCACGAGGTCGGCCGGCGCATCGCCGGTGGCACCGAGGTCGAGCGCGCCGCCCATGATCGGCGGCGGGGTGCGGGAGCCGAGCGCCTCCAGCTTTCGGCGTTCGACCCGATCGACCACGAGGTAGGCCATCGTCGCGATGCCGCCGAGGGCGAACAACGACGACCCCCAGATCGCGGCCTGCACGTGGATCTTGATCCAGTAGGAGTTCAGCGCCGGGACGAGCGGCCCGGGTCCCACGTAGAGGAACGACACGGCGACCGCCATCGTGAGCACGCTGAACATCAGGGCGAACCCGGTGAGCGAGCGCACCCCGTACACGCCCTCCACGACGACGAGCGCACCGATCACGACGAGCAGAGCGAGCAGCGACGAGTACTCGTACATGTTCCCCCACGGCACGCGGTCCGCAGCGAGACCTCGGGCGACGATCGAGACGAGGTTCGCGACGACGCCGACGACGGCGACGGCCCGGGAGACCTGCCAGATCACATCTCGCTTGAACGCCAGGTGAGCGAAGTAGCCGACCATCGCGGCGAGGTAGGCGAACAGGGCCACGTTGAACGCGTCGTTGGAGATGCGGGCCCACTGCAGGTCGGTCACGGCGTCTGCACCTTCTCAGGTTCTCCCGGCTCAGGTTCTCCCGGCATCCCTTCCACCGGCCGGGGTTCGGGCGTCGGTGTCCCTCCGGCGGCCGACGCGAGCGCACGGATCAGGCGGTCGAACTCCTCCTCGAACTGCGGCTTTCGCTGCATCGCGAGACCACCCACGCGGAGCACGGCGCCGTCGCCGTCGGGATCGGCGCGGACCCAGACCTTGCGGCGAGAGCTGTACAGCGCGGGCAACAGCCCCACGAGGATGAGGATAGCCGCGGCCAACACGAGGGGCACCCCGGCGTCGCGCCCCACCTGGAACACCGAATACTGACGAAGTTCCGGGAACGAGATCGTGGCCCCGGACCCCCGATCGCCCGCAGCGAGCGCGCCGCCGTCGGAGAGGTCGGCCGTTCGCCCGGCCCCGACGATGCCCGAGGCCCCCTCCTCGAGGCCCGTCGTGTCGAGGCGGTTCGTGGAGAGGTCACCGAGGGCGCCCTCCCACACGGTGAACCGGATGATCGGGTCGAACTCGACCAGCATCGCCTGCGGCTCTCCCCCACCGAGCAGCGCCGTGAGCGCGCGGCTGTCCGGCCACAGCTCGAGCTCGACCGCTCGATCGAGCCCGCCGGACCCCCCGCCGGGGAGCTTCACCACCCCGCGCCACGGCATCGCGAACTCGGGCACGCCCTCGGGGGGCGGGTCGCGGTCCATGACGATCGGTCCCGACGCCACCACCTCCCCGCCGGCGGCCACCTCGATCACGGGCGCCCACCCGAAGCTCGACTGGTAGATCCAGAGCCCTTCGACCTTCGCCGGGTGGTTCACCCTGATCTCCTCGCGGCGGATCGGTGACCCGTCGGGGTCGAGCAGATCGACCCGAGACACGAAGTCCATCGGCTGGCCGGTGCGCAGGAAGTCGCTCCCGAAGTCCCGCAGGCGCAGACCGATGCCGGTGAACTCGCCGCTGAAGAAGCGCCCCGCTCGGATCGTGCCGTCGTAGTTCGCCTCGGCGTCGACCCAGGTCTGGCCCTCGACGACGGCGATCAGCCCGCTGAAGCCCGTGCCCTTGCCGTAGATCACCCCGGCCAGCAGCAGGATCAGGGCCCAGTGGAACCCGAGGCTCCCGACCTCCCGCGCCGACCCCTTCTCGGCCGCGAGCGCCGGCCGAGCCGGGTCACGCGCCACCCGGTACCCCCGACGCCGCAACACCCGGCGAGCCGACTCGATCGCCTGGTCGGGACCCGCGGCGACCGAGGCCTCGGCGTACAGGGGGAAGGCGTCGATCTCGCGCGCCTGCATCGGCGGGGTTCGAAGCGTTCGCCACAGCGCGCGGGTCCGAGGGACCAGGCACGCCACCAGGGACACGAACAGCAGCGCGGTGAGGAGCACGAACCACCAGGATCCGAAGACGTCGAAGAGGCCTGCCCGCTCGAAGAACGTGCCCCAGATCTCGTGGTCCGCGCGATACTGCAGCACCCGCTCGGGCGAGTTCGGCCATTGAGGGAGCAGCGACCCGGCGACCGAGGCGAGCGCGATCAGCAGCAGCAGGATGAGCGCCGTGCGCATCGAACGCAGCGTCCGCCACACGAGGGCGACGGACTGGCGCAGGGTGAGTCGCTGGGGAGCAGACACCGTCCCCATCCTAGACGGGGCTCGCTCGGAGCCCCGACCTAGAGACCGAGCGTGAAGCGTTCGGCGAGCGGAGCGACGAGGCGTGTGAACTCCCCGGTGAACAGCAACACGCCCACACCGATCATCAGGGCGCCCGAGACGATCGCGATCGCCGCGTAGCGGCGCTTGACCCACTCGAAGGCCCCCATGAAGCGCGTGACCCCGAGACCGACGAGCAGGAACGGCACACCGAGACCGGCGGAGTAGCTCACGAGCAGCAGCACCGCCCGCGCCGTGCTGCCCGTGGCCGCGACGGCGAGGATCGCTCCGAGCACCGGACCGATGCACGGGGTCCACCCCGCGGCGAACGCCATGCCGAGCGGCACCGCGCCGACGCTTCCCGGGCGCACCCGCGCGAGGAAGGGGCGGCGTTCGGCGTACAGAGCGATCGACCCGCGCTGCAGCGCGTACCCGATCAGCAGCACGCCGAACGCGATCACGATCGCGCCCCCGATCCTCTGGCCGGCCGTCCCCTTGAACACGCGGACGAACGTCGAGGCGAACGCCCCGAGCAGCACGAAGACGATCGTGAACCCGAGGATGAACAGCAACATGGGCAGCACCGGCCTGCGGTCGGCCCCGGTCTCCTCGCCGACGATGTGCTCACCAGTGATGAACGACAGGTAGCCGGGCAGCAGCGGCCACACGCACGGACTGAGGCAGGAGATGAGCCCGGCGGCGAACGCCAAGGCCGGCGCCCACCACGATGCGATCCCGGTCTGCACGATGTCGCCGATCACACGATCTCCGGACCCTGGACGTCGGACTGGCTTGCGTGGAACATGGATCTGCAGCGATAGTAGCCACGCACCTTGTGAAAGGATTCACGAACCGGAGCCGGTCGTCGGGCGCGCTCGTCTCGTGTCTATAATCGCCCCGCTTCGGCAGACCAGACGATGACTCGCGCAGGAAGCCAGCCCGGGAGCGTATGAGCCAGGTCGAGACGACGACGCCGGTCACGTCCACGCAGACCCGCAGGGAGCGCGTGGAGGCGTTCCTCAAGGACTTCGAGTGGACCTGGACCACGGCCGTGGTCTTCTCGCTGGGTCTCGTCTTCTTCCTGTTGATCACCACGTCGGTGCTGCCGTCGTTCTGGCTCTACTTCTCCGAGCAGACGTTGGGATGGCAGGGGCCGACCGACGTCGAAGCCGCGCTGCAGGAGATCCCCACGCTGCTGCCCGGTGGCGAGCCGGCCCAGTACCAGGAGCTGCTGCTGCAGATCCGCGACGCCATCGCGATGGGGCTGTCGACCGGGCCGATCGTCACGGTGCTCGTCGCGGCCGCGATCCTGCAGAACTGGCGGCACAAGCTCCGCGGACAGTCCTCGAGCCGTCCCTCCGGCGGGTACAGGTAGGCGACATGCCGTTCACCAAGACGGAGGTCGACATCCACGAGGACTACGTCATCGAACCCGTGGATCCCGCATGGCTCGCACAAGGCGTCAAATCCCCGAAGCACCTGATGCTCGACCCCGACAACTGCATCCTCTGCCGGGCCTGTGAAGACGTCTGCCCGTGGAACTGCATCTACATGATGTCCACGGGCATCGTGCAGGGCGCCGCCGAGGACGTGATCGGCGACGAGGTCGGAACCGCCACGGCGGTCTTCGTCGTCGACGACAACGCGTGCACGCGCTGCTCGGTCTGCGTCGACCGCTGCCCCACCGACACGCTGTACTATGCGCGACTGCCGGAGGGCTCGACGGGCGGTCGCCGCACGATGGCAGAGGTTCCCGAGTCACAGGCCACCGACGCATGACCTGGACGAGAAGGAAGTCACGGTGAAGCTGAAGCCGCCGTCACCCAGCGACCTGGGCGACCGCATCAGGGAGACCGAGGTCTGGAAGTCGATCTTCCGGCCGGGATCGATCTTCCGGAAGGGCTACAAGGACACCTCCCGCGACCGCGCCCTCGCGACGATGAACAACGTGCTCTACCACCTGCATCCGGTGAAGGTGAAGCGGCACGGGCTGAAGCTGACCTACACGTTCTGCCTCGGCGGACTGTCGTTCTTCCTGTTCATCCTGCTGACGATCACCGGCATCTTCCTGATGTTCTTCTACCGGCCGACGGCCGACATCGGCGGCGCCCAGGCGTTCACCGACATGCAGAGCATCCGCACGTCGGTGTTCTTCGGCGACCTCGTGCGCAACCTGCACCGGTGGGGCGCCCACCTCATGGTCTTCAGCGTGACGCTCCACATGGCGCGCGTGTTCTACACCGGGGCGTACAAGCCGCCGCGCGAGTTCAACTGGGTGGTCGGCGTGATCCTGCTCTTCCTCACGTTGGGATTGTCGTTCACGGGCTACCTGCTGCCCTGGGACCAGCTCGCGATCTGGGCGGTCACGGTGGGGACGTCGCTCGCCGGGTACTCGCCGTTCATCGCCAAGCAGGCGAACTTCCTGCTACTGGGCGGCGTCGTGGTGGGGCCCGAGACCCTGCTTCGGTGGTACACGCTGCACGTGATCGGGCTGCCGTTCGTGCTGGTGATCTTCCTCGCGGTGCACTTCTGGCGCATCCGCAAGGACGGCGGCATCTCGGGACCGCTCTAGGAGACCGATGGCCAAGGAAGACACGCCGCTCGATCAAGGGGTCTTCGACTCCACGCTCGAGGCCGAGCTCGCCAAGGGCACCGACCGTCGCGTGGCCGAGGGCCGCGCGCGCTCGGCCGCCGTGCGCGCCTACCGGGCGGCGAACCCCGATGAAGCCGCGAAGCACGAGGCAGCCGCGGCGGCGCCGGCCGCCGCCGCCGCGGGTGATGGCGGCGGAGCGGCCGCCCCTGCGGCCGCGGCAGCAGCCGCTCCCGCCGCAGGCTCCCCCGCCGGAGCGCCCGTGGCCGTCGCGGCCGCCGCGGTCACCACGCCGGTGCGCGAGGCCCCGCTGCCCACGGGCAACGTGCCGACGCCGAAGAAGGGCGCCGCCGACAAGCACCGGTTGCTCGCACTGGTGCCCCCCGAGGGCATCCAGCGGGTCGAGCGCGAGCAAGGCGACCGCGTGAACGTCTGGCCGCATCTGCTGATCGAAGAGTTCGTCGCGATGTTCATCATGCTCGCCGGCCTGACGCTGTTCTCGACGTTCATCAACGCGCCTCTGCGGGAGCTCGCGAACCCGAACCTCACGCCGAACCCCTCGAAGGCGCCCTGGTACTTCCTCGGCCTGCAGGAACTCCTCCGCTACTTCCACCCGATGGTTGCGGGCATCACGATCCCGACGTTCATCCTCGTGGGGCTCGCGGCGATCCCGTACGTGGACCGCAACCCCAGCAACAAGCCGGGCGACCGCAAGATCGCGATCACGATGTTCACGATCCTGTTCATGTTCGGCGGCGTGCTCACGATCATCGGATCGTTCTTCCGGGGCCCGGGGTACAACTGGGTCTGGCCATGGGCGCAGGGGGTGTTCTTCGAGCTGTGAGCGCGCCCGAGCCCGGCCTCCTCGCGATCTCGACGCCGCTCGTCGCCGCGATCCTCGCGTTCGTCGTGCTCGACATCTTCGCGATCGTGTTCGGCCTGTCCTTCGTGCGTGCCAACCGAGCCGCTCGCGAGACCGCCGAGGGGCAGCTCGAGATCCCCGGCAAGGCGGTCAAGTCGCTCTCGCGCCGGGACTTCTTCCGCCGCTCCCTGCTGACCTCGCTGCTGGTGTTCGGCGCGCAGTTCGGCGGGGCGACCATCGCCTTCCTGTGGCCGAACCTGAAGGGTGGGTTCGGCTCGCTCGTCGACGCCGGCAACATCGACGACATCAAGGCGGAGATCAACAGCTCGGCCGGAGTCGCGTACAACGGCACGGGACGCTTCTACGTCGTCGGGTACAACGGCTCGCCGAGCGGCGACGTCGACTACGCGACCGAGGGCGTGGCGGCCGAGGGCATCATGCCGCTGTACCAGCGCTGCGTGCACCTCGGGTGCCGGGTGCCGTACTGCGGATCGTCGAGGTGGTTCGAGTGCCCCTGCCACGGCTCGAAGTACAACGGCGCCGGCGAGTACAAGCTCGGGCCCGCTCCACGAGGCATGGACCGCTTCAAGCTCGAGATCACCGACGGCAACGTGGTCGTCGACACGAGCGAGGTGATCCTCGGTCCCCCTCGCGGCACCGACACGATCGATCAACCGCCCCAGGGCCCGTTCTGCGTGGCCACCGGATAGCGGAAGGAGCGACACGACCCAGATGCTGGCAGCCACGAACACCGCTGGGGTGGTGTTGCTCGTGCTGGGCGCCGTCTTCGTGGTCGCGGCGGGCGTCGCGCTGTTCTTCCGAAGCCGTCAGCAGGAGCAGCCGGCCGACATCCCGCGCGGCATGCGCCCGGGACCCAGCGACGCGGCGCTGGAGACCCCGCTCCTGCAGAAGCTCCAGGGGTGGGGCGTCGTGCTCGTCGCGTTCTTCGTGATCTTCATCCCCTACAACTGGCTTCGCGAGCCGTCCGAGAACCTCCGCCAGGAGGAAGAGCTGCTCACCCTCGCGTTCGATCGCGGCGAGCTCGCGGTGCAGACGTTCACCGAGGAGAACCAGCTGGGGGTCGGCTGCGTGCGCTGTCACGGACCGGAGCTCCGGGGGGGCGTGATCCAGTCCGGCGACTCGCTCGCGTACCCGCCGGACCTCACGAACATCTGCGCCGGACCGTTCGGCGACCCTCCGCACAACGCGATCTTCTCCCAGGAGGACATCTACCAGGTGATCGAGGAGGGCCGGGGCGCGATGCCCTCGTGGAGCATCCGCTTCCAGGGCGCGCTCAACGACCAGCAGATCAACGACCTGGTCGTGTACCTCGTCGAGACGAGCTCGGAGAACGTGCCGTTCGAAGACAACGTCTGCCTGAACCAGGAGGCATCGGACCGCGCGTTGGCGGAGACCGACCAGAACCCGAGGGACCCGTAGATGGAGCAGAGCTGCCTGGGGTTCGCGGTCGAGTGCGACACGCTGTGGAAGGGCGCCGGTGTCACGATCGTCGGGTTCCTGCTCTTCATCCTGAGCGTCTATCTGGTGCTGACCGCGATCTTCGGCCGGTGGCTCGGCTTCCTCGTGCTGATGGTCTCGTTCTCGGGCTGGATGATCCTGCAGTCGGCGCTGTGGTTGTTCGGCTTCTGGTCCCAGGGGCTCGAGACGCCGACGAACCTCGGGCCCCGGGGATCCGAGCCGGCCTGGGTCGCGCTCGAGGCTGCGGTCGACGAGACCTCGACGAGGTACGAGACGTACGCGAGCTGGCCGGACGAGCCATGGCAGGTGCCCGAGGCCGACAACGCCGACGTCCAGAGCGCCAGCGGCGCCGTGACGGCGTTCCTCGCCGAGCAGACGAACGAGGAGCTCGGCCTCGAAGAGACCGACCCCACCGCGATCCAGGGGAGCCAGTTCGCGATCGATTCGATCCGGTTCGCCGAGGACCAGGGAACCAAGCTCGCGGTCGTGCAGTCGCACTTCACCGGCGGCGGCCCTCTGTGGACCGTCTCGCTCTACTTCGACGGTGGCAGCGTGCCCCGCTACTCGTACATGTTCCTGGCCGGCTCGATCGTGCTGTTCGTGGCCTTCCTGCCGCTGCTCGATCGCGCCGAGCGCAAACGCAAGGAATTCCTGACCGGCGGTGGCGCGCCCGCCTGGTACGGCCCCGCCTGAGGACCACGACGAGGATCACGAGGAGACGACGATGATCGCCAACCTGGAGCTCCCCTTCCTGGAACAGGGAAGCGTGCAGTTCATCCTGCTGGGCATCATGATCCTCGCGATCTTCGCCGCGCTCTGGGTCGCGATCTCGAAGTAGCCCGCCGGTTCACCGGCCGGGAAGGTCCGCGACGGCGCGACCTCGCCGCTTCACCTCGGCGAGCGTCGCCTTCCGCTGCTCGTAGAACGCCAGGATCTGCAGCTCGACCGCGAGGTCCACCTTCCGCACGGACACGCCCGGCGGTACGGCGATCGTGCTCGGCGCGAAGTTCAGGACCGAACGCACTCCGGCGCCGACGAGTCGATCGGCGGCCTCCTGCGCCGCCGCCGCGGGGGTCGAGATCACACCGATCGCCACGTCGAGTTCCTCGACGAGCGCCGGAAGGTCGTCGACGTGGCGGATCTCGAGGTCACCGACGCGCTCCCCCACGCGCGACGGGTCGGCGTCGACGAGCGCCGCGACGCGGAAGCCTCGCTCCGCGAATCCGCCGTAGTTCGCGAGCGCCTGCCCGAGGTTGCCGACGCCGGCGATCACGATCGGCCAGTGCTGGGTGAGCCCCAGCTCACGCCGGATCTGGTGGATCAGGTAGGCCACGTCGTAGCCGACCCCCCTGGTGCCGTAGGAGCCGAGATGCGAGAGGTCCTTGCGAACCTTGGCGGAGTTCACCCCCGCCGCCTCGGCGAGCTCGTCGCTCGAGACGGTGCCGGCCCCAGCCTCGGCGAGACCGACGAGCGCTCGCAGGTAGACCGGGAGCCGCCCCACGGTGGCCTCCGGGATCGACCGCTCCCTCACCACCGGAACGTACTCCGCCGCATGGGTTCAGCCTATCCCGGGTCCACCTCGTTCACAAACTCACAAGCGCTCTGCAGCACGCAGCACGGCGGCGAGCTCGGCCGGGTCCACGGAATACTCGAACGCCTCCACGCCGTCGACGACCACGACCGGGATGCGGACCCCGTACTCCCGCACCAGGTCGTCCGACGAATCGATGTCGACCTCCACGAGATCGAACGGCGTGCGGGCCTGCTCGGCGACCAGCACCTCGCGGGCGTCGTCGCAGAGGTGACACGCCGCCCGGGAGTAGAGCACCACCTGCATGGCGCGACGAGCCTACCTGCGCGGGGGGGTCTGGGAGGATGACCTCGATGCGCGAGGGCGACCGTGACGATCTCGAGTTGCACCGCAGCCTCTCCGGGGGTGACCGAGGCGCGTTCGACGCGCTGTACCGGCGCTACTCCTCGTCGGCCTATGGCCTCGCGTACCGCATCACCGGTCAGCAGGTGCTGGCTCAGGACGTCGTGCACGACGCGTTCCTCGCGCTGTGGCGGGCCCCCGACGCCTACGACCCGGCTCGTGGAGCGTTCCGCACGTTCTTCCTCTCACTGGTGCACCATCGGGCCGTCGATACCGTTCGTCGCGAGGAACGCATCAGGGGCCGGCAGGAACGTGCCTCGAACCTCGAGCCGCTGTCCGTCGAAGACCCTGCGGAGGGCGTGGCCGACGCGGCCGACCTGGCAGATCGTCGGGTCGAGGTCCGTGCGGCGCTCGGAACGCTCCCGCCCGAACAACGACAGGCTCTCGAGTTGGCGTACTACGGTGGTAAGACCCAGGTGCAGATCGCCGAGGAGCTCGGCATCCCGCTCGGCACCGTGAAGACCAGGACCCTCGCGGCGATGCGCAAGCTCGCCCGAGTGCTCGATCGCTCGGAAGCCACGGAGGACGCGTGACCCTCGACCACGGAGCGATCGAGGAGCTGCTGGCCGGCTACGTGCTCGGCAGCCTCTCAGGAGCCGACGCCGCCGAGGCCGACCGATCGCTCTCCGAACACGTGCCCGGATGTCTCGATTGCCGCACCATGCTCGACGACTTCCAACGGGTGGCCGCCGACGTCGGCCTCGCCGCCGAGCCGATCGAGCCACCGGAGACGCTGGCTCCCGGTCTGCGCCGCGAGCTCGATCGGCAGGCCCCCTCTCGCCGCCCCCTTCGATTCGTGGCCGTCGCCGCGGGCGTGGCCGCCGTCGTCGGGCTCGCCGGACTCACGGTCAGCCAGAACATCCGGGCGAACAACGCCGACGTGCGGGCCGATTCGATGGCCGACGCCGCCGTGCTCGCCACTCGCCCCGATGCTCGCATGGTCGACGTCGGCCCCGTGCAGGAGCTCTCGGCGCCGGGTGAGGAGATGCTCTACGTGATGGGCGACGACGTACCGATGCCTCCCGCGGACTCGGTCTACCGCGTGTGGCTCGTGAGCGACGGGTCTCCCACGTTCGTCGGCGAGTTCACCCCTGACGAGGGACGCGTGCTCGTCGAGGTGCCGTTCGACCCCGGCGTGCACGACGAGCTGTGGATCTCGATCGAGCCCGCCGACGCGCCGACCGAACGGCCCGTGAGCACCGACCGGTGGTCGACGAGCACGGCCGCCTGACCCCAAGACCCAGGCCCGCCGCGCCGAGGGCGGCGATCACACCCGCTGCGCGGCCATCGTCGCAGCCGACGCCCTGGCCGGCCGGCCCGCCCGCAGGAACCCGAGGAACATCACCGCGATGCCGGCGACGAGCGCCACGGAGAACGCCGCGAGATATCCCAGCGCCGCGAAGGCCGAGCCGAACCCGGCGATCACGGTCGCGCCGAGCGCGATCAGCAGGGTGCCGACGAACCGGTCGCGCAGCTCCGGCCGGCCCCGCATGCGCCAGGCCGACCAGAGCGCGCCGCCGATCAGCACGAGGTACGAGGGGATCGCGATCACCTGAGGGAGCCGATGCGCCGCCGAGCCGTCGCCGAAGACGTGCTTGCCCGACGGCAGGTCCTCGGCCAGCGCCGCTGCGTCGAACGACGCCCCCCGGAGCACGGCGACCGTGTACGCGGTCAGGAAGATCAGCACGATCCAGATCCCCGCGCGGACCGTGGGGTGGCGCACGAGCAGCATCAGCTCGCCGCCGGCGAGGAACGGCACGTTCAGCACGGCGCCGAGGGCCCAGTACAGCTGGAACTCACCGGTCGTCCACCCGCCCGCCACGCCGAGCACGACGGCCAGCGAGGCGGCCGAGTACATCGCCAGCGCGAGCACCCAGGCGAGCTGATAGGGACGGCGTCGCGTTGCGTACTGCCTGGCGACGAGACCGGCGAACACGGCGGCCACGATGGCCGCGGCCAGCGGGAACAC
>DASZOO010000128.1:0-13437 GCA_035550775.1 Actinomycetota bacterium
GCGCTCGCCTGCATCACGCGCTCCCAGTCCGATCGCAGCCCGGCCTCGTCGATCTGCGGCGGGGTCTCGTACCCGTGCTCGGTCGTCAGCCGCTGCCACTCGATCGTGAGCGGGCGGTGCCGCTGTAGGTCGCGGAACGCCCCGTAGTCGCAGAGCACGTCGAAGCGGTAGCCGGTGCGTTCCCAGGCACGGCCGGGCTTGTGTCGCCGGTTCGAACGGTCGCCCACGCTCGCGCGCAGGATCGCGCCTCGCTCCTCGGCGGACATGGTTCGTGCGAGCGCGAGCAGCTGGTCGTCGGGCATCGCCGACGACGCGTACAGCACGGCAGCGGCGATCTTCGTCTCGCCCTCCGGGTCGAAATCGGTCAGCGTGACCTCGTCGCGGGGCTCCGGCTTCGCGCCGGCGTCGGCGAGCACCCGCGTGGTGAGCTCGTCGACGCGCTCGCGGTTCGCCTGCCAGTATCGCGACCACGCCACGCCGCGTTCCTCCACGTCGACGCGCTTGAGGAACTCCGGGATCACCTTGCGGAGCTCGGTCTTCATCAGCTCGCCGTACTCGCGCATCTCGGCGAGGGGGTGCACGGCCAGCCGCATCAGCAGCTGCTCGTAGGACTGGCCCGTCGCGTAGATGCCCAGGTTCGAGCGGGTGCCCGCGGGGAGCAGCACGCGCAGCGTGTCGCAGGTCTTCGCCATGATCGTCTGGCGGTAGACGAAGTCGCTGTCGGTTTCCTGCTTCGGGTAGCGCTCCCGGAACCAGGCCTCCATCGGCTCGTACATGCGGCCGTACGTCGTGAATGCCTCGTCGAGGAAGGCCTCGTATCGCCCCCCGGCCGGCGTGCCCTCGAGCTCCGGCGGCAGGGTCGCCCGCCACGCGCCGCCGGGGCGGTCGTCGTAGCGCATGTATCGCGTCGATTGCTCGAGGTAGGCGGCCAGTCGCCCCCACTCCAACGCCTTCGCGAGCAACTGCGACGACTGCTCGCACGCGAGGTGCACCCCGCCGAGCTGGGCCACCGAGTCGTCGCCGTACTCGACGAAGACCGAGTCGTACAGTCGCGCGGCCCGCTCCCTGCCGGCCGACGATGCCGGGCCGGGGTGGTCCTGCGCGATCTCGTCGACGTCGCCGGCGAACTCGTCGAGGAAGAGCCGCCGCAGCGACTTGGTGGTGCGCGAGTACCGGGCGAACATCGCGCCCTTGACCGCCTCGGGCAGGTCGATGAGGGCGAACACGGGGCCATCGAGGTTCGTGAAGTGCCCGGCGAGCACCGCTCGCTCGGCGGGGGTGAAGGTCTCGGTCACGGAGGCGAGCGTCATCCCCTCACGCTACCCCGCGGCTCAGACGTCGCCGCCGCCGCCCTGGAACACGGTCACGGTCGATCCGACCTCGACCGGCGTGCCCGCCGGCGGCTCCTGGCCGAGGATGCGGCTGGGGTTCGGGCAGTCGGGCGTCGACGGCACCGGCTCCCCGATCTCGAGGTTCAGCCCCAACGGCCTGAGCAGCTGGTTCGCCCCCCCGATCGACAGGCAGCCCGACGACACGTCGGGTACCTCGACCATCTCCGGCCCGGTCGACACGACGATGTCGACCCGGGTGCCGGGTTCGACCTCGTCGTCGACGGGCGGCTCGGAGCGGATCACCAGATCGACGTCGATCGTGTCGCTCGCCTCCGGGATCTGGGAGCCCAGCTCGAGCTCGGCTGCACGCAGCGCCGCCTGCGCTTGTGACACCGTGAGCCCCTCGAGGTCGGGAACGACGACCGTGTCGGGCTCGACCGCCACGAAGATCGTGACCGTGGCCCCGCTGGCGACCTCCGCACCCTGCCTCGGGTCCTGGGCGACGACCGTCCCCGGCTCGGACTCCTCCGGATCCACCTCACGCCGCCGCACCAGGACCTCGAGGCGCCGCTCTTCGAGCAGGGCCTCCGCGTCGGCCTGCGTCTCGCCCACTACGTCGGGCACGATTACGGTGACCGTGCCCTGGTCGTCGCCGGTGAGGCTGTTCACGAGCAGGTAGCCGCCGCCGGCCAGCAGGGCGACGAGCAGCACGCCGATGAGGATGCCGAGCCAGACCTTGCGGCCCGATCCCCTGGGCTCGTCGGGAGGCGGCAGCACGGCGGTCTGCGCCGACGGCCGGGCGATCACCTGGGTGGCGTCACCGCCGCCGGCCGGCATGAGGGGCGTCGCCTCCACCTCCTGGCCGGCGACCACGCGACCGAGGTCCGCCGAGAACTCCTCGGCGGTCTGGTACCGGTTCGAGGGGTTCTTCGAGAGCGCCTTCATCACGACCGCGTCGAGGCGGGCGGGCACGTCGGGGTTGATCGACGACGGCAGCGCCGGCGTCTCGTTCACCTGCTTGTACGCCACCGCCACCGGGGATTCGCCCGTGAACGGCGGGCGCCCGGTGAGCAGCTCGTACAGCACCGACCCGAGCGAGTAGATGTCGGTGCGCGCGTCCACCGGCCCGCCCTGTGCCTGCTCGGGGGAGAGGTAGGAGGCGGTGCCGAGCACCGCGCTCGTCTGCGGGGCCGTCTCGGGACCGAGCACGCGGGCGATGCCGAAGTCCATGACCTTCACGGTGCCGTCGCGGGTCACCATCACATTGCCGGGCTTGATGTCGCGATGGATCACGCCCTGAGCGTGTGCGGCCGAGATCGCGGCGCAGATCTTCCCGGCGATCTCGGCGGCCTGCACGGGCGAGGGCCGGCGCCCGGTCGCCATGAATTCCGCGAGCGTGCGGCCCTCGATGAACTCCATCACGATGAACTGGGTGCCGTCGTCGGCACCGGTGTCGTAGACGCCCACGATGTTCGGCTGGTTCAGCCGGGCGGCGGCCTGGGCCTCGCGGCGGAACCGCTGCACGAAGCTGGTGTCGCGAGCGAACTGCGAGTGCAACACCTTGATGGCAACCGTGCGGTTCAGCACCGGGTCGAAGCCCCGGTACACCTCGGCCATGCCGCCGGAGCCGATGCGCGCCTCGACCTGGTACCGGCCGCCCAGCACGGAGTTCATCGCGTCACGATCTCCTCACGCCTACAAGTACGCATCGATGACCTCCCGGGCGATCGGAGCCGAGACCTGACCGCCCGTGGCCTCGTTCCCCAGGTTGCCACCGTCGAGAACGATAACCGCCACGGCGATGCGGGCGACGTCACCGGGCCCGCCGGGCGCGAACGCGGTGAACCATGCGTTCGGCGGCCGGTCCTCCCCGTTCGTGGCCGTGCCGGTCTTGCCCGCCACCGGGATCGGGAAGCCGGCGAACGCGCTGGAGGCCGTGCCGCCCTGCGTGACCGAGAGCATCATCGCTCGCATCTGCCTCGCACTGCCGTCGCTGATCGGCTGGCCGTACTGCTCCGGCTCGAACTCGCGCACGACGCGGCCCGTAGGGTCGCGCACCTCGGCGATCAGCCTCGGCTGCATCATCACGCCGTCGTTCGCGATCGCCGCCGCGATCAGCGCCAGGTGCAGGGGGTTCGTGAGCACGTTGTCCAGGCCGATCGCCGAGAACGCGAGCTGGGGTTGCCGGTCGGCGAAGTACGAGGGCACCGGGAACCGACCGTTCGCCCATGGCAGGACGAACGGGATCGTCGGCTCCTCGCAGGTGACCTGCTCGGGCGGATCGGTGGCACAGAAGCCGTAGGCGCGGGCCTGTTCGCTCATCTCCTTCGCCCCGAGATCGAGGCCGATCTCGGCGAACGTGACGTTGCACGATTCCTGGAAGGCCTCGGCCATCGAGACGGTCTGCGAGCCGCCGTTGCAGTGGGAGTCGCCGAAGTTCGCGAGCGTGTTCGAGGTCTGCGGCAGGTCGAGGAACCGCGGGTTGGGCCACTGGTCGCGCACCGGGTCGACCCCGTTCTCGAGCGCGGCCGACGCCGTGACGAGCTTGCCGGTCGAGCCGGGGAGGTACAGCTCGTCCTTGGCCCGCGAGATCAGCGGCTTGTCCGGGTCGGTCGAGATCGCCTGCCACGCCGCGTTGATCTCCTCGTCGGTGCCCGTCGAGATCGAGTTCGGGTCGTAGGAAGGGTTCGCGACGAGGGCCAGCACGTCGCCGGTCTCGGGCTCCACCGCCACGACGGCGCCGGGCAGGTCCCCGAGCGCGGCGGCCGCGGCGGCCTGCAGGTCCGCGCGGATCGTGGTGAGCACCGCGCCGCCTTTGCGCTCGCGGCCGAGGATGAGGTCGGTGAACGTCGAGACCGCCAGCTCGGGGGCGTCGCCCGACAGGTACGGGTTCGCTGCCTGCTCGAGTTCGGCCCGCCCGTAGATCCTCGAGTAGTAGCCGGTGAGCCCCGCGAACAACGGCCCGGCGGGATAGTCGCGGCGGAACAGCAGCTCGGCGCGCCGGTCACGGTTCCGCACGCTCTTGGCGAGCACGACGCCGTCGGCGGACAGGATCGGACCGCGTTCCACCCGGTACTCGGCGATGATCTGACGCCTGGCGTTGGCGGGCTGAGCCTTGATGTCGTCGGCCGCGATCACCTGCACGTACGAGAGCTGGGCGAATAGCAGCGCGAACAGCACGACGAGGCCGATGCCGAGCCGCCGGATCCGCCTATCCATGCGCGCGCTCCATCGGACCGGAGGACACCCTGATGAGCAGCGCGAGCATGATGAACGTCGCGACGCGGCTCGAGCCGCCGTAGCTGACGAGCGGCAGCGGCACGCCGGTCAACGGGATCAGCCGCGTGACCCCTGCCACGATCGCGAACGTCTGCAGGGCCAGGATCGTGGTGAGGCCCGTCGCGAGCAGCTTCCCGAACGTGTCGGCGCGTTCCATCGCGATCCGCAGGCCACGCGCGATCAGGATCAGGTAGAGCAGCAGCAGCGCGACGGCGCCGATCATGCCGAGCTCCTCACCGAAGGCGGCGAAGATGAAGTCGCTGCCGACGTAGGGGATCAGCGTGGGCGATCCCTGCCCCAGCCCCGTGCCGACGATGCCGCCGGTGGCCAACGCGAACCATCCCTGCGCGAGCTGGAAGTACCCGAGCCCGTTCACCTTGTCCGGATCGAGGGCGTGCAGCCACGTGTCGACCCGCGCCTGCACGTGGTCGAACATCAGGTAGCCGGCCCACGCGCCGGCCGCGAAGAGCAGGAGTCCGATCCACAGGTACGCGGAGCGGCCGCTCGCGATCCACAGCATCACGACGAAGACGCCGAAGAACAGCAGCGACGCGCCCAGGTCGCGTTCCAGGAACAGCACGGCGAGCGACGCGCCCCACGCGAGCAGCAACGGTCCGAGGTCTTTGGCCCGCGGCAGTCCGAACCGGCCGGCGCCCGCCGCGAGCAGCTCCTGCTTGTCGGTCAGGTAGGACGCGAGGAAGACGACGATGAAGATCTTCCCGAATTCGGCCGGCTGGAACGCGAACGGCCCGACCTGCGCCCACAGCCGCGCGCCGTTGATCTCGCGGCCGATGCCGGGCACGACCGGCAGGAGCAGCAGCACGACGCCGATCAGGCCGAGCGTGTACGTGTAGGCGTTGAGCTGGCGGTCGTCGCGGACGAGCCAGAGCGTGACGCAGAACGCCGCCAGTCCGACCACCAACCAGATCGCCTGCTCCCGGGCGATCGTGGCCTCACCGCGCGCGAGCATGATGCGGTAGAGCATCGCGATGCCGAGGCCGGCGAGCGCGGTCGCGGTCGGGTACAGCACGGGGTCGGCTCGCGGAGCCGTCCATCGCACGACCAGCCATCCGGCGACGAACGTGGCGCAGAACACCAGGCCGTACACGATGAAGTCGCGAGGAACGCGTCCGCGCAGCCCGAGACCGGCCATCGCGTAGGTGCCCAGCGAGATCGCGAGCGCGACGATCATCAGTCCCAGGCCGGACACCCGGTGCCGGGCCGTCGTCGCGGGCGAGAGCGCGACCTCGCTCACGGGCCGCCGTTCCCCCCGCCCGCGCCCCCGCCGGCCCGGTCCTCGACGTCGGTGCGCATCTGATCCACGATCGCGAACGCATCGTCGCGGCTCTCGGCGCTGATGCCGTCGGGCAGGCCGCGGTAGACCTCCAGCGCGGTCACCTGGTCGGCCTGCAGCTCGGTCTGCGTGTCGACGGTGGACAGCGAGATGCCGAGCGGCCGCGCCGGGATGCCCTGGAACACCACGACCCTTCCGTCCGCCTCTCCCACGTACCACTGGCGGTCCACGTAGGCGCGGGCGACGAACCACGCCCCGCCGATCAGGACGATCGCCGCGAGGGCGCCCACGATCAGGCGACGGGTGCTTGGACGCCGGGACTCCGACGGAAGCTCGCCGGGGGGCGGATCGCCCTCCTCCGCACGGGCATCGAGGACGACCGCGGTGATGTTGTCGATGCCCCCCGCCCGGTTGGCCGCCTTGACGAGCCGGTCGGCCGCCCGCTGCGGGTCGGGCTCGGCCTCGAGGATCGCCTGTACCTGATCCTCGGCCACCATGTCGGTCAGTCCGTCGCTGCACAGGAGCAGCCGGTCGCCGTCGAGCAACGAGAGATCGTCCTCGTCGACGGAGACCGTGGGCTCGGTGCCGACGGACCGCACGAGCACGTTGCGGTGCGGATGCACGTCGGCTTCCTTCCGGCTGATCTCCCCGGAGTTGACCATGCGGGCCACGAGCGTGTGGTCGGCAGTGATCTGTCGCAGGTCGCCGGCGCGCAACAGGTAGCCGCGGCTGTCGCCTACGTGCGCCACGTGGGCCGTGCCGCCCTCGATCAGCACGGCGGTCACGGTGGTGCCCATGCCGCTCACCTTCCGGTCCTGCAGGGAGCGCTCGTGCACGGCCGAGTTCGCTGCGCGCACCTGGTCGCCGAGCGAGCCTTCGCCTTCCCGGAACATCGCCTCGATCGTCTCGAGCGCGAGCCGGGATGCGACCTCCCCGCCGCGATGGCCGCCCATGCCGTCGGCGATCGCGTACAAGGGGGCCTCGACGAGGAAGGAATCCTCGTTGCCATCGCGCACCTGGCCGATGTCGGTCGTGGCGCCGGCCTCGATCCTCATCGCCTCAGCTCCAAGACGGTGGTGCCGACGCGCACGCGGTCGCCCGGCTGCACCATGGCGGGCGCGGCCAGCCGCTGGTCGTTCACGAACGTTCCGTTCGTGGAGCCGAGGTCCTCGACGTACCACGACCCGTTCTTCGCGAACAGTCGCGCGTGTTGCTGGGAGACGAACGTGTCGTCGAGCTCCAGCTCGCAATCGGGCGCCCGGCCCACCACCATGTTCCCGCTCACCCGCACGGTGCGAGGCTTGGCGCCTTCGGCGTGGATCACGACGTTCGACGGCCCCGGCGGCAGCGCCGGCTCCGCGGCGGCGCCGCCCTTGCGCACGCTGCGCCTGGACCGCGTGGCGGACTCGACCGAGAGCCCTCGCACGGCCCACCGCATCGAGCGCCAGATGAACAGCAGGAGCAGGGCGAACAGCCCGTACTTGAGCGCCGAGAGGGCGAACGGGGTCACGCTCTGCGCCAAGGTCGCCCGCAGCACGTCATCCCCTCCGGAACACGAGCACCGTGGAGCCGATCGTGACGCGGTCGCCGTCGTCGAGCGTCGAGGTCTGCACGGCGTGGCCGTTGACCTCCGTGCCGTTCGTCGAGCCGAGATCGGTGAGCGTGGCGACCCCGTCCTTCAGCCGGATCTGAGCGTGGCGCCTCGAGGCGCCGGGGTCCTTCAAGGCCACCTCGCACGTCGGCAGGCGCCCGATCGTCGCGATCTCGCTCCGCAGCGCGACGGTCCGTTCACGACCTTCCTCGCGGATCACCAACGTCGGCGCCGGCGCCGAGGGTTCCATGCGCTCGGGGCCCTCGACGAGCGACGCGGTACAGCGGAAGTCGCCCTTGCGCAGCCCCTCGTCGACCTCGAACTCGACCTCGGGGGGGCCCACCAGTCCCCATCCACGCTCGCTCGCGTTCTCTTGGATCACCGAGCCGAGCTCCGTGGCGATCGCCGCCTCCGCATGCTCGAGGCGCTCGTGGTCCTCGGCGGACAGGGTGAACACGAAGTGGTTCGGCGCCCAGACCTCGTTCACGCCGACCGTGCGTCCGGCGTCCATCACCTTGATCAGGCGCTTCGCGAGCTCCACGGGCTGCACGCCGGAGCGGAACGTCTTGGAGAAGAGGCCTTCGACGAGGCCCCCGAGGCGTCGTTCGAAGTCACGGAGGTTGGGCACCGGTCGCGCACGGGGCGTGCGGGAGCCCCGTTCCGGCGCCTATGTTACGCCCGAGGGTGTTGCGGGCCGGTGACGGTTGCGGCTTCCTCGTCCCGACCGCCGTCGCTCCCGTCGCGCGGCTGCTCGGTTGTTCGGCCGTGCTCCCACATGGGGTTCGAGAAGCCGAAACGCTCGTCGGGGGGCAGCTTCCCCCAGCGCCACTCGCGTAGCTCCCAGTAGGTGCGGCGCGCGAAGACCAGGACGAGGACGGCCAGCAGGAACCGCAGGGTGGCGGGGGGCGAGACGGCGACGTAGCCGGAGACCACGCCCACCGTCGAGGCCGTCACCCAGGTCATGAGGGCAACGAAGCCGGTCATCGTCAGCATCCGCATCAGCTCGTCGAGATCGATGTGGTGGGAACGCTCGGCCATGACGGTTCCGGGTATCGGCAGGTACCCGGTTCCGGGTAGATGGGCCGAAGGGGTGGTTCTCGCGTTCCCTCATCCGGGGGACGTCCGATGCAGGCCCGCTGCTACGATTCCTCTCCCGCTCGGGCGAGTGGCGGAATTGGCAGACGCGCAGGATTCAGGTTCCTGTGTCCGAGAGGACGTGGGGGTTCAACTCCCCCCTCGCCCACCGACTCTGTCCTGCATCGCCAGCGTGCCCACGGTGGATCCACGCGTTCGTGATGGGTGCGAGATCGCGCGCATCGAGTGATGTGCGAAGAGGCAACACCAACGTCACGGATACCGGGCGCAGTGTCGATCGGTACGGATTTCGGGGATTCCTCGCGACTCGGCTCGCCCTAGCCTCGGGTCACGATCGGAACGAGGCGAGAGGAGGAGGACCATGAGTCTGAAGGCCGAGACGATCAGGCCCTCGGCCCGGCCGACGGGGTTCACGCTGTGGACCGCGGCCGTGTCCGCCCTGGCCGCCGCAGCGCTGATCCTGAGCGCGGTGGCGCTCATCGTGGCGGCGCGCGATCGCGCGGTCACCGGCGTGGCGGGCGGCGGCATCCGCGTGGAGGCGACCACCCAAGCGCCGGCCTGGGACGCAGGCAAGCTCGAGGCCATGGAGGGCCGCATGCTCGCCGAGAGCGCTCTCATCGACCAGGGCGTTCCGACCTGGGACGCAGGCAAGCTCCAAGCCATGGAGGGCCGCATGAACGCCGAGAGCGTTCGGTTCGACGGGAGCGTGCCGACCTGGGACGCGGCCAAGCTCGAGGCCATGGAAGGCCGCATGCTGGCCGGGTAGCTTCACGATGGAGCCGCGGGGCGCGCTCAGGTTCACGATCGACCGGGAGGACCTGAGCGCGCCGGCCTGTTGCTCCTTCTGCAGATGGGCCGAACCGCCGTCCCTAGAATCCTGGCGTCGAACCGGCGCAAGGGAGGTGCGTTGAGCGAAGTCGTCGTCGGGCGGGAGCCCGAACTCGCGGTCCTCGATCGCTTCCTGGGCTCGGTCCCGAACGGTCCGAACGCACTGCTCCTGGTCGGTGAACCCGGCATCGGGAAGACCACCGTCTGGAGGCAGGGCCTGGCGAGTGCCGCGCAACGGGGCTACCGCACGCTCTCATGCGGTCCGGTCGAGGCGGAGACGCGCCTTTCCTACGCCGCCCTCGGTGACCTCCTCGAGCCGATCCTCGAGGATGCCCTTCCAGCCCTGCCGGAGCCACAGCGCCAGGCCCTCGAGGTTGCCCTGCTGCGGGCCCCGAGCTCGGGCGCCCGGGCCAACCAGCGGGCCGTCTCGCTGGCCGTCCTGGGATGTCTGCGTTGGGAAGCCTCCACCACCCCCGTCGTCGTGGCCATCGACGACATCCAGTGGATGGACCTCTCCTCGGTCCGGGTGCTCCAGTTCGTCGTGCGCCGCCTCAAGGGCGACTCGATCGGCCTGATGTCGGCCGCTCGAGGCACCGATCCCGACGACGATCCACTCGGCGTCGCCGTGGCGTTGTCCGACGATCGCGTGCATCGCGTCCACGTCGGGCCGCTGTCCCCCGAGGCGATCGAGCGCATGATCCGCGACAGCGTGGACGGGGGGTTCCAGCGAACCACGCTGTCGCGTCTTCACGAGGCCTCGGGAGGGAACCCCTTCTTCGCCCAGGAGATCGGACGCGCGGTCCTGCGTCGTGGAGCCGAGGTGGTGGCCGGCGAACAGCCGCCGATCCCCGACCGGCTCCAGGAACTCGTCGAGGACCGTCTCGAGGGGCTTCCTGCCGAGACCCTCGGAGCGCTCGAAGTCGTCTCGGCGCTCTCGACGCCGACGCTGGATGCGATCGCTGCCGCGACCGATCCTTCCGAGGTCGACCGTCGCCTCGATCCGGCGCTCGAGCTCGGCGTCGCCGAGGTCGTCGGCGGCCGTCTCCGGTTCACCCATCCCCTGCTCGCGTCTGCCGTCTATCAGCGGATGCCGCCGGCCCGGCGACGCGAGCTGCACGCGCGCCTCGCGACGATCGTCCGCGATCCGGAGGAGCGGGCTCGCCACCTCGCCCTGTCGGTCGAGGGCCCGGACGTCGCGGTCGCCGCCGCCCTCGACGAGGCCGCCCTGCTGGCCTCCGCCCGGGGGGCGCCGCAGTCCGCGGCCGAGCTCTGGGAGATGGCCCGCCGCGCCACGCCGCCGGATCGAGGCGAGGACCTGGTGCGGCGGACGCACCACGCGGGCGTGGCCCACTACGAGTGCGGGGACCCGGCGCTGGCGCGGAGCGTGCTCGAGCAGGCGGTGGACCTCTCGACGGCCGGGCCTGCTCGGGGCCGCGTGCTGTTGGACCTTGGGATGGGCCTCGCCGAGATCGAAGGGTGGCGAGAGGCCTGGGCGGTGATCGAGGCCGCTCGGGGCGAGGCTGGGGACGATGTCGCGCTGAGGGCGGGTGTCGAACAGAACCTCGGATACGTCTGGCTGTTCCGGGGGGACCTCGCCGCATCGGAGCGACACGCTCGCGCGGCGCTGCGGCTGGCCGAGGAGCTGCAAGAGCCACGCTCGATGGCCGAGGCGTTCCAGGCGTACCCCTTCGTCGAGTTCCTGCTCGGACGCGGGGTCGATCACGAGCTGCTCGATCGGGGGCTTGCCTTGGAAGGCCACCTGGAGGGCGAGTTCAAGTCGCACGTCCTGCGCGCCAGCTTCGTCGTGGGGCAGCTCCTCAAGTGCACCGATCGCCTGGACGAGGCCCGCCGGACGTTGACCGAGCTCATGGCGGATGCCGTGGCGCACGGCGTCGAGACCCCGATCCCGCAGATCCGGTACCACCTCGCCGAGCTGGAGTGCCGGGCGGGCAACTGGGAAACGGCGATCGAGCACGCCCGAGAGAGCCGGGCGGTGGCGCAGCGCAGCCACATGGGGCCGATGGCGTCGGAAGGTCACTTCGCGGTCGGCCTGGTGGAAGCCCATCTGGGGCGGGCCGACCCGGCGAGGCAGGCAGCCCTCGAGGGGCTGCAGGTCGCCGAGGCGGCCGGCGAGATCTTCCTGGCGATCCCGAACCTCGCCGTCCTGGGGTTCCTCGAGCTCTCCCTGGGCAACGTCGCCGAGGCCGATACGCACCTGTCACGGGCCCTCGAGCTCTCCGAGACGATGGGCGTTCGGGAGCCCGCGTACTTCCGGATCGTCCCGGATGAAGTGGAGACGCTCGTGGTCCTCGGGCGGCTCGACGACGCCGAGGCGCTCCTCGCCCCCTTCGAGGAGGCCGGCAGGAACCTCGACCGCGCTTGGACCATCGCCACGGGGGCGAGGTGCCGGGCGCTCGTGTCGGCGGCCCAGGGTGATCTGGATCGTGCGTCGGCCGCGGCCGACGAAGCCGTGCGGGAACACGAGCGTCTTCCCCTCCCGTTCGAGCTTGGTCGGACCCTGCTGGTGCGCGGAGCGGTGGAACGCCGTGCGAAGCGGAAGAAGGAGGCCCGGAACACGCTCACGGAAGCCTCGGGGATCTTCGACGGGCTGGGCGCCGCGTTGTGGGCGGACAAGGCACGAGCCGAGCTGACGAGGATCGGCGGGCGGGCCCCTTCCTCGCTCGAGCTGACCCCGAGCGAGGACCGCGTGGCGGCGCTGGTGGCCGCGGGCAGCACCAACCGGGAGGTGGCCGATGCGCTGTTCATCAGCATCCACACCGTGGAGGCCAATCTCAAGCGGATCTATCGCAAGCTGGGCGTTCGCTCGCGCACGGAGCTCGCCTCGAAGTTCCGCCGATAGTCACTCGTGAGCATGACATCCTGTGTCGATGGAGCCGTCCGACGACGCCCGTGTGCCGCTGATCTCGGGTCGTGACCGGTTGGATCCGGACGCCCGGGCGGTGTTCGATCGTATCGTCGAGAGCCGCGGAGCGTTGCTCCGGCCGTTCGAGGTGCTGCTGCACTCGCCTGCGATCGCCGATCAGGTCGCGGCGCTCGGCCATGTCGTGCGGTTCGGCTCACACCTCGCCGACGCCGACCGGGAGCTCGCCACCGTGGCGACCGGCCGCGCCACCGGCTGCGCGTTCGTGTGGACGTCGCACCTCGACGCCGCGCGCTCGGCGGGGGTCGAGCCGGACACGCTCGCGGCGATCGACGTCGGCGGCGTCCTCGACGGCCGGGAGCGAGCGCTCGTCGAGTTCGTGCGCGAGCTCTGCGCAACCGGACGGGTCTCGGACGAGTCGTTCCAAGGCGTGCACGACCTGCTCGGCACGCAGGGAACCGTCGAGCTGGCACTGACGGTCGGCTACTACATGATGCTCGGGACCGTCATGGGCGCCGTCGAGGCGTGCTGAGCGGCCGCCGAACGAAGTGACCTACGGGAACACCCGGTCGATCGGCTCGCCGCCCGAGAGCACGGATCGCACGTTCTCCCGCATGCGTCCGAGCGCCTCGGCCTGCGACTCGAACGTCCGCCCCGCGTTGTGGGGCGAGAGCAGCACGTTCGGCATCGCGCGGAGCTCGTGGTCGTCGGGCAGCGGTTCCGGGTCGGTCACGTCGAGCCCCGCCCCGGCCAGGCGGCCCTCGCGCAACGCGTCGGTGAGGTCGTCGGTCGAGACGACCGGGCCTCGGGCGACGTTGATCACGTAGCCGCCCGGCTTCATCGTCGACAGCGTCGATCGGCTCACCAGGTGTCGCGTGGCGTCGCTCAGCGGCAGGCACAGCACGAGGAAGTCCGCACGCGCGAACAACTCGTCGCGGTCGACGAACGCCACGGGGATGCCGGGGATCCGGCCGGGGTCCGGCGTCCGGGTGTAGGCGACGACGTCCATGCCGAGGCCGTGTCCCGACCGTGCGAGATGGCCGCCGATCGCGCCGAGGCCGGCGATGCCGAGCGTCTTGCGGCCGAGCTGCACCGACGTCGTGCCCTGCCATGCGGGGTCGCCGCGCATCCACGCGTG
>DASZOO010000129.1:0-5880 GCA_035550775.1 Actinomycetota bacterium
CTGCCGCCCCTGCCGATGTGGGTCTCGCTGGCCGTGATCTTCGGCCTCTCGTTCGGGGTCATGGCCGCGATCGCCCAGGGGGTCGGCCGGCTCTTCGCGCGGTTCGAGCCCCTCGAGGCCTACCGGCTCGACATCGCCGGCAGCGTGCTCGGCATCGTCGGCTTCTCGGCGATCTCGTTCCTGCACGCTCCGCCCGTGGTCTGGGGCGTCGCGGCCGTCGCGCTGGGGCTCGTGGTCGACCGGACGGTCCGGCGCCCGCTGCCGCTCGCGGCGGGCCTGGCCACGATCGGCGTGCTCGCGGCGCTCTCGTTCGCCCCGGACACCTCGTGGTCCCCGTACTACCGGGTGCACATCGGTCGTCAGGCGGAGCCGGGCTCGGTCGACGTGCGCGTCAACGGGCTTCCCCACCAGGAGATCACGCCGCTCGCCTCGCTCGCGACCGACCAGGTGTTCCGCTACGACGTCTACGAGCACGACCCGGCGAACCCGCTCGAGCGCGTGCTGATCATCGGCTCGGGAAGCGGCAACGACGTGGCGATCGCCCTCTCGAGGGGCGCCGGCCACGTCGACGCCGTCGAGATCGACCCGGTGATCCAGGCTCTCGGGCGCGACCGGCATCCGGATCGGCCCTACGACGATCCGAGGGTCGACGTGCACATCCAGGACGGGCGCGCCTTCCTCCACGACGCCGACGAACGCTACGACCTGATCCTGCTCGCGCTGCCCGATTCCCACACCCTGATCTCGGGACAGGCATCGCTGCGGCTCGAGAGTTACCTGTTCACCGAGGAAGCGATGCGGGAGGTTCGCGACCATCTGGAACCGAGCGGCACCCTGGCCATGTACCACTTCTACTCGCCGACGATGATCGACCGGTACGCGGGCACCCTGCACGAGGTGTTCGGGCACGTCCCCTGCATCGACAAGCGCACCCGGGTCGGCGTGCGCTTCCAGACGGTGCTGACCGTGAACAAGCAACCCGGAGCGCTCGAGTGTGCCACACCGTGGGCCGCCGCCGGCCCCGTGCCCGAACCGGATTCCGACGACCATCCCTTCCCCTACCTGGTGCGGCGGACGATCCCGGCGCGCTACGCCGTGAGCCTCGCGCTGATCCTGCTCGCGTCGATCGCGATCGTTCGCGTGTCGGCGGGACCGCTGCGCCAGATGGCCGGATATCTCGATCTGTTCTTCATGGGCGCGGCCTTCCTGCTGCTGGAGACGAAGAACGTGGTGCAGTTCGCGCTGCTGTTCGGCACGACGTGGTTCGTGAACGCGCTGGTGTTCGCGGGCATCCTGGTGACGGTTCTCGCCGCGGTGGAGGTCGCCAAACGTGTGCGGATCGACCGCCCGGCCTGGTTGTTCTGGCCCCTGTTCGGATCGATCGCGGTCGCGTGGGCCGTGCCGCCCGCCTCGTTGCTGGGACTGGCGCCGCTGCCTCGCTTCGTGGCGGCGACCGCCCTGGCCTTCGCCCCGGTCTTCCTGGCCAACCTCGTGTTCGCGGAGCGGTTCCGGCGGGTCGGGTCGTCGACGATCGCGTTCGGCACGAACCTGCTGGGGGCCATGGTGGGCGGCGTGCTGGAGTACTCGGCGCTGATCGTCGGCTACCGATCGCTGCTCGTGCTCGCGGCCGGCTTCTACGTGCTGGCCTTCGTGTTCGGCCGGCGATCGCTGGGTGCGGCAGCATCGGGGAGCGGTGAGGCGCGAGAACCCGTTGGTATCGTGTGAATCGAACGCGGTGGGTGTAGCTCAGCCCGGTTAGAGCGCCTGGTTGTGGTCCAGGAGGTCGCGGGTTCGAATCCCGTCACTCACCCCGACGTCGCCCGAGGTGGTCGATCCTGCGGTGTCCGGGAACTCCGGCCGCAGCGTCGGGAACAGGATCACCTCGCGGATCGAGTCCACGCTCGCGATCAGCATCACCACCCGGTCGACGCCGATGCCGAGACCGCCGGCACACGGCATCCCGTACTCGAGTGCCCGTATGTAATCGAAGTCGATGTCGCCAGCTTCCGGATCGCCAGCCGCCTTCGCGCGCGCTTCGGCCTCGAACGCCTCGAGCTGCTGGATCGGGTCGTTCTGCTCGCTGTAAGCGTTGCACAGCTCATGCCCGCCCACGATCAGCTCGAACCGCTCCACGTACCCGGCTTCGGACCGGTGCGCTCGAGCGAGTGGCGACCCTTCCTGCGGGTAGTCCAGGCAGAACAGGGGTCCGCGCACGTTCCGCTGCACCCGCTCGTCGTAGACCGTCTCCATCAGGCGACCGGATCCCCAGCCCTCCTCGTAGGGCAGGTCCATGTCGTCGAGGATCCTCCTGGCGTCCTCGATCGCCATCGTGGGGTCCATGCGGACCCCGGTCTCCTGCTCGATCAGGTCGGTCATGCGGACCCGCGGCCAGGGCGGCGTGAGGTCGAGCGGCTCGCCGTCGAGTGTGACTTCGAGCGACCCGTCCAGCGCCCGCCTCGCGGCGTGCACGATCAGGCCCTCGGTCAGGTCCATCATGTCGTGGTAGTCCGCGTAGGCCTGGTATGCCTCGAGCATCGTGAACTCGGGGTTGTGGCTCGTGTCGATGCCCTCGTTGCGGAAAATCCGCCCGATCTCGAAGACGCGATCCATGCCGCCCACGATGAGTCGCTTGAGATGCAGCTCGAGCGCGATGCGCAGGTACAGGTCGAGGTCGAGGGCGTTGTGGTGCGTCACGAACGGACGCGCGGTGGCTCCACCCTGGATCGTGGACAGGATCGGCCCCTCGACTTCGTAGAACCCCTGGTCCTGCAGGTGCTCGCGCATGGCCAGCACCACCTTGCGCCGGATCTCGAAGATCTCGCGCGTGCGCTCGTTCGCGACCAGGTCGACGTAGCGCTCACGCAGACGCCGCTCGACGTCGGTGAGGCCCTTGTGCTTGTCGGGCAAGGGACGGATCGCCTTGCCGAGCAGCTCGAACGCGTCGACGCCGATCGAGAGCTCGCCGCGCCTCGTGGTCAGCACCGTGCCCTCGACCCCGACCCAGTCACCGCGATCGAGCTCGTCGAACTCGACGTGCCGATCGGCGCCGATCCGCTTGGAGTCCACGAAGAGCTGGATGTGCCCCGTTCGGTCCTGCAACGTCCCGAAGGACAACCCGCCCTGGCGGCGGATCAGCATGAGCCGCCCGGCGACCTTGACCCGGTCGTCGGTCGAGGCGCCCGGGCCGAGATCGGCATGGCGCTCGCGGATCTCGGCGGCGTCGGTGTCGGGGTCGAAGCGGACGGGATACGGGTTGAGCCCGGCGGCCTGCATCGCCCGAACCTTGTCGAGCCGGATCTCGCGTTGCGATTCCCGGTGCTGCTCGTCCGCCTCCGGCGCAACCGGGTCGGCGGGGTCGTCGTGATCACTCATCGGTGCGGACTCTATCGGGGCCGTTGATAGACTGCTTCGGGCCTCTAGCTCAATTCGGCAGAGCAACGGACTCTTAATCCGCAGGTTCGGGGTTCAAGTCCCCGGGGGCCCACCACTGCTGACCTGGGGATTCGCAGCCCCGGCTTTTCGGACCCCATTCGAACGGGCACCGCCGCTGTCGCCGCAGGACAGAACCGGCGTGTGGTCCGCGCCTTCGGACGCGGACCTGCCGGATCGAGCCAGAGGCCCGCGACTAGAGGTCGGGTCGTAGGGGCGACGATGCGGTGTCCAGTCCCAGCCGTTTCAACCACGTCCACCCGGGGTGTCCTCACCATCGAGGGAAGCGAGAACTGGATTCAGAACCTGTACCGCGCACTCTCGGCCTTCTTCGAAGCCCAGCTCCCGAATCGTGAGTTCATCGAGTCCCTCCGGACCCCAGTCAGAACGATCCTGCGGCGCGCGAACGCGCTCGTGGCGCTCGTCACGCTCGTGGCGGGACAGGTCGTATGTTCACACCGAGCTGCTAGCAGCGAACAGGCGGTCCGTTGCCCGGTCAGGACGGGCCCTCCGAGTCGGTCCTGATCATGACGATGTCGCCGGTGCACCTCGACGTCCACGGCCACGGCCTAGCGATCGTCGGGTTCGTGCTGTCTGCTTCATCCGCGCATCATCGCCCGGCGAACGGCTCGCTGACGCCGCCGATCGCGATCCACCTCAGGGGCCCGACATCCCGATCTACCTGTACTGGGCCTGTCGGCTCGGCTAGTGTCGGGCGCGTGACGGGCGTTCGAGCTCGGCGGTGCGCCATCGCGGGAGTCGCGCTCGCGCTGACCCTCGTCCTTGCCGGCTGTGGCTCGGCCGCGACGCCGTCGCCACCATCTCAGCTCGTCCTCGTCGCGTTGGGCGATTCGCTCGCCGCGAATCCGGGTGAGACGTGCCTCGGCTGCACGCCACACGTCGAGCGCTATGCGGATGCGCTCGGCGCCGCGACCGGGATGCCGGTCGTCGTGCGCAACCAGGGCCGACCGAGCCTCAGGGTCGAGGCCCTTCTGCGGGACCTCCGGTCGAGCTCGAGCATGCGCGACACTGTGGCGTCGGCGGACGCGGTCATCGTCGCCGTTGGAACCAGCGACGCGCCCTGGAACATCACCGACGACGCCTGCGACGGGGAGGCGACGGCCGTCGAGATGGTCCCCTGGAAGCTGTACACGGACGCGTGCATCGCGACGCACGTGGAACGATTCAGGCCGGCGTTCGACGGCGTGTTCAAACGGATCGTCGAGCTGCGCGCGGGCAAGCCGACCATCCTTCGGACGATCAACCTGTACAACGACTGGATCGGCTTCGAAGGGGGCGAAGTCCCTCCAGAGGCCGTCGAGGTCTCGGTCGATTTCCTCGACGCCTGGAACGCGATGATCTGCGAGACCGCCACAGCCAACGGCTTCGCCTGTGGAGACGTGGCCCGCGCGTTCAACGGGGAGAAGGGGCGGACGGCGTCGGGCGATCTGCTGGCGGCGGACTACATCCACCCCTCCGACGAGGGCCACGAGCGGATCGCCGCGGTCCTCGTCGAGCTCGGCTTCGCCCCGCTCGTCGACTAGCTCGGCCCGCGGCCCGCGTTCAGCGTCCGCGCATCCTTCAAGCGGTCGCGGAACAACGGCCCCGCCTTCTCGACGCCGTTCAACGCCTCGTGCGTGGCAACCATCATGTCGGTGGGGTTGCCGGGGCTCGCGTCGACCTCCCCGCCCTGCTGCTGACAGTGGTCCCTTCGCAGAGGATGCCCCGTGGGTGGCAACAGACTCTTGATCCGCAGTTCGGGGATCAAGTCCCCGGGGGCCCACCTGCTTCGGTCAGCGTCCGGCGGCGGACCCGCGGCTCCCTGACCTGCGCGAGCTCGACCGCATCCGGGTCGGCACGGACCCGGGCGCCGTACCCGGCGGCCAACGGCTTCGCGCTCAGCCCGTGCAGCACGACCGAGGCCAGGATCGTCAGCGTGGCGACCTCCAGGAGCGTCTCCGCGGTCGGCGTGGCCTGCAGCTCTTCCAGGGCGAGGAGGGAGAACACGACCGACGCCAGACCCCGAGGCCCGAACCATCCGACGAACGCCACCGTGTCCGGACGGAGTCCGGCGCGCACGAGCGCGATCGCCACCGGGAGCATCCGCATGATCGTGAGGCTGAGCACCGCGTAGAGGGCGGCGTTCACCGCCGGGCCCTCCGTCAGCACGGGCCCGACGAACACCGCTCCGAACACGGTCCAGACGAAGAAGGACGCGAACATCCCCACCGTCTCCGTGAACTCGATGGGCTCTCGAGGGTCTTCGCCGTCGACGGATCGCGAGCCCGACTCCGAGGCGGCCCCGAAGATCAGCCCCCCGAAGAAGGCCGCCACGAACCCGTTCCCGCCGATCGCGACGGATCCCAGGTACGCGAGCAACGCGAGCGAGAGGGCCGCGAGGTCGTCCGAGACGTGTGAGGTCCAACCTCGAGCTCGAGCGGCGGCGAACGC
>DASZOO010000130.1:0-3325 GCA_035550775.1 Actinomycetota bacterium
TGTGACAGCTACGAGGCCGTCGGCCCCTTCGTGCGGTCCTACACCGCCGCCGGCGCCCTCCGGTGGTCGATCGCGCCGAAGGGTGACTGGTGTCCCGCCGCGACCGGCAGTGAGCATGCGACCGATGTTGCGATCGCCCACGGCCTCGTGCTGGTCGTCGGGCATGAGTTGGGGTGCTGCGGGATGGCGCTCGACGACGGCTGGATCCGCGCGTACGACTTCCACGGCGACAAGGTCTGGCACAGGAACTTCGAGGTGCCCAGCGTCGACCGGCGCACGAACGATCTTCTGAGCGGTGTCGCACCGACCTCCGACGGGTTCGTGGTGACGGGATCCGTCAACGTGAAGCCCGGCCACGACACCGCCACGCCGGTCGACAGCGAGATCGTCGTGCAGACGATCGACCTCACCGGCGAGGTCGGCTGGACCACGGTGCTCCGGGACCGAGGCGTGAAGGACTTCGACTACGGATACGATGTCGCGGCTCGAGGCGGAAGCATCGTCGCGGTCGGTTCACGTGACCGCGGATGGTCGCTTCCTTCGCCCGGACATGGCTGGGTGGCGCGGTTCGCGGCGTCCGACGGCGATCTCCGATGGCTGCACCGATGGGGTCGCGAGACCTCTACGAACGGTGTGGCGATCGCCACGGACGGCGTGATCTGGACGGTCGGCGAAGGGTCGGACCGCGATGGACCCGGCACCGACCTGTTGATGCGCACCTACGATCCGCGTGGTCGGCTGCTCTGGCGACTGCACCGAGGGACCGTCGGCCGGTGGGGGACGGGGACCGCGGTGGCGCCCGACGACGACGGTGCGTTCGTCAGCGGTTCCGCCAGCGGGAGGCGAGACGGTGGCCGCCTCTGGCGCTTCCGGTACGAAGCCTAGGCCGAGGAGGCGCCGGCTTCGACCCGGCCGAGCGAGGCTCTGGCTCGTGGCCTGCTCAGGCGCCCGGCTCGGTCGCGGGGACCGTCGCGCCCATGCCCGCTCGAAGCCGCATGGCGACCACGAGCAGGCCGAGCAGGATGCCTGCCCCCATGATCGGCGTGGCGATGCGCTTGACCTCGGCGGCGTCGGCGAGCAGGCCGATCACGAATCCGGCGACCCCGAGGTTGATCGCCCAGAAGACGACCTGATCGGCCCACGACCAGACCTCGCGCCGGGTGGCAGCCGCAAGGAACAACATCCCGAAGATGGCGTTCGTCAGGATGCCGATGAAGGTGGCGTGATCGAGCGCGAGCAGCACTCGCGTCGGCGTCGCCTCGATGTCCTCGCTGTAACGAACGATCACGTATCCCAGGATCACCAGCGCCGGGATCAGGAACAGCACCGACGCGGCCCCGAACCTCGCCGGCGAGGGCGTGCCCCAGCCGGCCGATGCCAGCCGTGAACGGTGCCGGGTGAGCACGATGCCGACGCCGATCACCTCGAAGAGCAGGTTCAGTCCGAGCAGCGGCATCACCTCGAACAGGATGCCGATCGCCAGGAAGATGCCGGCGAGGAAGAACAACCACGCCTGCCAGCGCCCGCCTCTCGTCAAGCCATCGGTGCCGGGGCCTCCCAGGAGCTGCTCGTCGATGCCGACGCCAGCGAGGATCAGGTATCCGACGACCATCATCGCCGGGTGCGCCCCCTGCATCCCCTCGGAGAGGTCGATGACCCCGGAGAGCATCAGCCCGAGGATCACGCCCAGCACGCCGCCGATCACGAGGTTGACCTGCGCGAGCAGCATCGAGAGCTTGGGCACCGTCAGCGTCTGGCCCGCACGAACGCCGAACGTCCAGGTGGCGAACCACACCATCGCGGCGAGCATGAGCGTGCCGGTGACCGGGCGCAGATCGGTGAGGTCGGCCCAGAACGCCACGACGTAGGCGATCACGGCGACGATCGAGCCGTCGCGCAGCAGCCGTGGAAGCCGGTCGGCGCCGAAGATCCAGGCGGTCGCGGCGAAGATCGACAGCGTGATCCACCCGAGCGTGCCCGAGTGAACGTGGGCCAGGATCGTGCCGTGGCCGAACTCGACGGTGTCGGTGCCGTTCAGGATGCCGATCGCCACGGTGAACACGAAGATCGCCATCGCTGCCCCGAGCAACGGCACCACGGCGCGCGCAGGAGTGCGGTCCAACTGGGAACCCCCTCTTCCTCAGGACGCGAAGCCTAGGCCCTGAGCGGGCGCAGTTCCAGGTCCCTCGGGCGGATCGATCTCCCGTCGTTCAGTCGAGGGCCAGCTCGGCTCGGACGCCGAGCAGCCTCACCGGGCGATCGAGGTCGAACCGCGCGAGGGCGGCGAGCGCGCCGTCAACGAGTCGATCGGCGTCGGTGGTCGGCTCCGGGAGCTTCAGGCCGTGGGTCGACGTGAAGAACGGCGCGAAGCGCACCTTCACCGTCACGCGGACCACTTGGCGACCCTCGGGCAGGTCGGCCGCGAGCTCCCGCGTGATGCGTTCGGTCTCGCGCCCGATCTCGTCGTGGTCGATCAGGTCCCGCTGGAACGTGCGCTCGTGGCTCTGACCCTTCCGCACGTACGGCTCGGCGGAGACCTGGCCGTCGTCCTCGCCGGTCGCGAGGCTGCGGATCCACGGCCCGGTGTTCGGCCCGAACCGTTCGGCGAGCGCCTCGTCATCGGCGCGCTCGAGCTCCTCGACCGTCGTGATGCCGAGCTGGTTCAGCTTCTCGGCGGTCTTCCTGCCGATGCCCCACAGGGCGTCGACCGGACGAGGACCCATCAGCGACGGCCACTCCTCACGCGTGAGCCGGAATACGCCGCGCGGCTTCGCGAACGCGCTCGCGAGCTTCGCTCGGTGCCTCGAGTCGCCGACGCCGATCGAGCACCACAGGTCGGTGCGCTCGAGCACCGCGCGTTGCACGTCGCGCGCGAGCGCCTCGGGGTGGTCGGCCTCGACCGCCATGAACGCCTCGTCCCAGCCGAGCACCTGGACGACGCCGGGGAACGCGCGCAAGGTCTCCATCACCCGGTCGCTCGCCTCGAGGTAGTGCTCGGAGTCGACGGCGAGGAACACGCCGTCGGGGCATCGCTTGAACGCCGTGCGCAGCGGCATGCCCGAGCGCACGCCGTACTCCCGGGCTTCGTACGAGGCCGTGGAGACCACGCCGCGCTTCGCGGGGTCACCGTCGCCCCCGACGATCACCGGCTTCCCGCGCAGCTCGGGGCGCCGCAGCACCTCGACCGCGGCGATGAACTCGTCCATGTCGACGTGGAAGACCCAGCCCGTCACGGGAGCGAGGCGCCCGTGACGGCGAAGAGCTGCCAGTCGCCCCCGATGCCCTTCAGCTCGTGAGCGCCGCGGTCCTCGAAGGAGATCTGGGA
>DASZOO010000131.1:0-45357 GCA_035550775.1 Actinomycetota bacterium
CGGGTCGGGGCTCACGATCTGCCGGTCGAGCCGAACCCACCCTCGCCCCTGGCGGATGCGGGCAGCTCGTCGGCCCAGGCGGGCTCGATCGGCGGAAGGCCCACGATCACGAGCTGAGCGATGCGGTCGCCCTTGGCGATCTTCACGGCCTCGGTCGGGTCGAGGTTCACCGCCGCCACGATGACCTCCCCCCGATATCCGGCGTCGATCAGGCCCGGAGCGTTGGCGAGGGTCAGACCGTGCTTCGAGGCGAGACCGGAGCGAGGGAGCACGAG
The DNA here is from genome assembly GCA_035550775.1 of Actinomycetota bacterium. Lineage (GTDB taxonomy): Bacteria > Actinomycetota > UBA4738 > UBA4738 > HRBIN12 > JAOUEA01. The sequence goes on from DASZOO010000131.1 coordinate 276, forward strand.
GCCGGCGTGCCCGTCGGGGATCGCGACGGCGACGCCGGTCGGGATCATCGCGCGCTCCCCCGGCAGCACCTCGACGTCGGCGTTGGCTCGCAGGTCGAGACCGGCATCACCGGGGTGGTGGGCGGTGGGCAGGCTCGCTCCCGGATCGAGGCGTCGGAAGGGGACGTGCATCAGTCCTTCGGCTCCACGAGCTCGATCCGATTCCCGAACGGGTCTCGCACGTGGCAGCGGTGGTAACCCTCGAGCGGCACATCGTCGGTGACCCGGTAGCCGGCGGCTTGGATCCGTTCGCGCAACGTTTCGAGGTCGCGAACGACGAACGCGGGATGGGCCTTCACCGCCGGGGTGAACGGCTCTTCGATGCCCAGATGGACCTCGAGTCCGGGCTCACGGAACCACACGCCTCCGCGAGGGGCGAGCTCGGGCGGCTTCGGCACCTGCGTGAGTCCGAGGATCGCCCCGTAGAAGCGCACGGCGGCATCCTCCTCACCCGGCGGCATCGCAAGCTGCACATGGTGCAGTCCTTCGAGCCTCGCCCCTGCCCGGTCGGTCATGTGTTCAGGCTACCGGCCGCGGGCACACGCGCCCGAGCGCGTCGACCGGCAGCACCGACGGCCGTCTACGAGCAGCCGCTCGTCGAGCCGCAGCTCGTGCACACGTAGCACGATCCGGCAGGCTGCATCTTCGACCCGCACTGGTAGCAGAGCGGCGCGTCGAGGACCTTGGCCGTCGGCCTCTCGCCGAGCTCGATCGTCTGCGTCGGTGCTTCGGGCTGCTCGAGGGAGCGCTGTTCGGTGTTCGACCCGACCTCCGCCTGCACGGACTCGGTGCGCTCCGCGATCGACTTGATGCCCAGGCCCTCGCGTGTCTCGGGAGGCAGGTAGTCGAGGGCCAAGCGCCGGAAGACGTAGTCGATCATCGACGACGCGAACCTGATGTCGGGATCGTTCGTCATGCCGCTCGGTTCGAACTTCGTGTTGATGAACTTCGAGACGTAGGTCTCGAGCGGCACCCCGTACTGCAGTCCGATCGAGACCGCGATCGCGAACGCATCCATGACCCCCGCGAGGGTCGAGCCCTGCTTCGAGGTCTTCAGGAAGATCTCGCCCAGACCGTCGTCGGGGTAGGAACCAGCCGTGATGTAGCCCTCGGCGTCGCCCACCTGGAACGAGGTCGTGGTCGACGGACGCGACATCGGCAGGCGCTTGCGCACGGGGTGTGCCAGCTCTGCGGGCTCCTGCGCACCCGCACCTCGCTTCTTGTCGGCCGACAGCGGCTGCGCCACCTTGCAGTTGTCGCGGTAGATCGCCACGGCCTTCAGGCCGAGCTTCCAGCTCTCGACGAAGAGCTGCTCGACCTCCTCGATCGAGGCCTCCTCGGGCATGTTGACCGTCTTCGAGATCGCCCCGGAGATGAAGGGCTGCGCGGCGGCCATCATGCGAACGTGACCCATGTAGTGGATCGGCTGAGCGCCCATCGCCGTGTCGAACACCGAGTAGTGCTCGGCCTGCAGGTGCGGCGCGTCGACCACCGAGTTGTGCTCGGCGATGAACCCGATGATGTCGTCGACCTGCTCCGCGTCGTACCCGAGCTTGTCGAGCGCCCGGGGCACGGTCTGGTTCACGAACTGCATCGTGCCGCCGCCGACCAGCTTCTTCGTCTTCACGAGCGCCAGCTCTGGCTCGATACCGGTCGTGTCGCAGTCCATCATCAACCCGATCGTGCCGGTGGGGGCCAGCACCGACGCCTGCGCGTTGCGGTAGCCGTGCATCTCGCCGAGCGCCACCGCCTCGTCCCAGGACTGCTTGGCCGCCGACAGCATGCCTTCGGGAACGAGCTCGCCGTCGACCTCGTCAACCGCCGCTCGATGCTTCTTCATGACGCGGATCATCGCGTCGGCGTTGGGCTCGTACCCCTCGAACGGCCCCATCACCTCGGCGATCCGAGCGCTCGTACGGTAGGCCTGCCCGGTCATGATCGCGGTGATCGCGCCGGCCCACGCCCGGCCGGCGTCGGAGTCATAGGCGAGACCGCGGGCCATGAGGAGCGCTCCGAGGTTCGCGTACCCCAGGCCGAGCTGTCGATAGGCGCGCGCGTTCTCGCCGATCTTCTCCGTGGGGTAGTCGGACTCTCCCACGACGATCTCCTGCGCCGTGAACACGATCTCGACCGCGCGCTTGAACCCGGCCACGTCGAACGACCCGTCGTCGCCGAGGAACGACAGGAGGTTCAACGACGCGAGGTTGCATGCGGAGTCGTCGAGATGCATGTACTCCGAGCACGGGTTCGAGCCATTGATGCGCCCCGACGCAGGGCACGTGTGCCACTCGTTGATCGTCGTGTCGTACTGCATGCCGGGGTCGGCGCACTGCCAGGCGGCGTCGGCGATCTGCCGCATCAGCTGCCGAGCACGAACCGTGCTCACGGTCTCGTCGGTGGTGACGGCCTTCAGCCTCCAGTCCTGGTCCTGCTCGTAGGCACGCATGAACTCGTCGGTCACGCGCACGGAGTTGTTCGCGTTCTGGTACTGGACCGAGTAGCTGTCCTTGCCGTCGAGATCCATGTCGAACCCGGCGTCACGAAGGGCGCGAGCCTTCTGCTCCTCGTTGGCCTTGCACCAGATGAAGTCCTCGATGTCGGGGTGGTCGACGTTGAGGATGACCATCTTCGCCGCGCGACGGGTCTTGCCGCCCGACTTGATCGTGCCAGCGCTGGCGTCGGCCCCCCGCATGAAGCTCACGGGCCCGCTCGCGGTCCCGCCGCCCGCGAGCGGCTCCTTCGAGGAGCGGATCTTCGACAGGTTGATGCCGGAGCCCGAGCCGCCCTTGAAGATCGTGCCTTCCTCGACGTACCAGTTGAGGATCGACGACATGTGGTCGTCGACCGAGAGGATGAAGCACGCGGAGCACTGCTGCGGCGTGTCGGGCACGCCGACGTTGAACCAGACCGGCGAATTGAAGGCCGCCTTCTGGGTCACGATCAGGTGCGTGAGCTCCTCGGCGAAGACCTGGGCGTCGTCACCGGTGGCGAAGTACCCGTTCTTCTTGCCCCACCGAGTGATCGTGTCCACGACACGCCCGACGAGTTGGCGCACGCTGGATTCACGCTGGGGCGTGCCGAGGGTTCCCCGGAAGTACTTCTGGGCGACGATGTTGGTGGCGTTCTGCGACCACGACGAGGGGAACTCCACGTCGCGTTGCTCGAAGGCGTTGCCGCCCTCCTTGTAGTTCGGGATGACCGCGTCGCGGACCTCCCACTCGACGTCGTCGAAGGGGTGCGTCCCCTCGGTCGTGGAATACCGCGAGAACGTCAACCCTTCGCGGATGACCTCGACGTCTCCCTCTTTCGTCGCCACCGGCAGACCCCTCCTTCGCTCGGGCGGTGGGAGCCGCCCTGTGGAAACACCTGTGGATGCTCGGGGAAAACCACACCCGTGTGATTACGGCTCGATGATTCTGTACCGAGGCCGACCACACGTCAACATGATGTGCCGAGAAACTTGCCTCTCTACTACATCTAGTATCGCAGGCGCTTCGATGAGCGACCCATCCGCTCGTCGCCGGGAGCCCGATCAGGACGAGCGACGACGCTTCGCCGGCTCCTTCTTCTGGAGCGAGACCAGCTCCCGTTCGAAGTCGGCCACGCCCTCGAACTCCTTGTAGACCGAGGCGAACCGCAGATACGCCACCTCGTCGGTTCGGCGGAGCGCCGCGAGGACCTCCTGACCGATGAGGCTCGAGGCGATCTCGGGACCGCGCCGACGAAGCCGGCTCTGGATGCGATCGACCATGACCTCGACCTCGGCCGAGGCGACCGGCCGGTCGGCGAGCGCCTTGCGGATGCTCCCAGCGAGCTTCTCGCGGTCGAACGGCTCCCTGGACCGGTCGCGCTTCACCACGACGAGGCCGACGTCTTCGACGCGCTCGAACGTCGTGAATCGACGAGAGCACGCGCCGCACTCGCGTCGCCGACGGATGACCGCGCCGCCGTCGGCGGGTCGAGAGTCGACGACGCGGTCGTCGTCCGCGTCGCACCAGGGGCATCGCATCGAGGTCGTGGCCACAAGATGTTGTGGCCGCGCGAACGCTACCCGCGGCGTCGGGCCCCGTCAACGTGCCACCAGGAGCGAGGACGCGATCACCCTGCGCTCACGATCGGGGAACCGCGAGCACCTGCCCCGGCACGAGGGTGCCGAGCGACCCCCCGTTGTCCCGCTCGAGATCGAGGATCACCGCGCGGGGGTCGCGGTCGGGCGCGATCGCCCTGGCGATGGACCACAGGGAATCGCCGGTGCGCACCACGTAGGTCGTCGAGGAAGCCGGCTCGGGGCCACGATCCGCGATACTGAGCGCCCGTGCCACAGGGCCGCTCACCGCCACCACCACGGCGACCGCGGCAGCCAGCGCCACCAATCGACGTCGAACATACGTTCGCTGCATGGCGCCATGCTCGACGAACACGTGTTCGAAGTCAAGGCCCATCTCGAACATATGTTTGCGCACCCCCCGCTCGACTGATAGCGTTCGCGCCATCGAAGAGGAGGCTAGCGACCATGTCTGACACCGCCGCGATCACCCAGCGTCAGCAGCGCATCCTCGAGTTCATCGCCGAGACCGTGCGGGAACGTGGCTATCCGCCCACCGTGCGGGAGATCGGCGAGGCCGTCGGTCTCACGTCATCGTCGAGCGTGCACGCGCAGCTCGCGAACCTCGAACGTAAGGGTCTGCTCCACAAGGACCCGACGAAGCCGCGGGCGATGACGCTGTCGGAACCACGCGCCGATGCCGTGACCGTGCCGCTCGTCGGGCGGATCGCGGCGGGCACCCCGATCTACGCCGACGAGAACGTCGAGGACCACATCGCGGTGCCGCTCGGGTACGCGGGCGACCAGGGTCACTTCGCCCTGACGGTGATCGGCGATTCCATGATCGGCGCCGGCATCATCGAGGGCGACGTCGTCGTCGTGCGATCACAGGACCATGCCCGTGACGGCGACATCGTGGCCGCGTTGCTTCCGGGACCGGCGGAGGACGAGGCGACCGTCAAGCGCCTCGGTCACGACGGCTCCCGCGTGATCCTGATCCCCGAGAACCCCGCCCTGGAACCGTTCGAGATGCCCGACGGACGCATCCTGGGCAAGGTGGTCGCGGTGCTCAGGAAGCTCTGACCACACCTCTCGCCGGCAGGCGAGGCGACGACCCTAGGCCTCGCAGGTCAGCACCGTGTCTCCCGCATCGGCCGTACACGTGTCGTTCCCGGGCTGGCCGCGGACCGTGTCTCCGGGCGCGTTGTCGACCGCATCGAGGGTGTCGTCGCCCTCCCGCCCTCGGAGCAGGTCCCTGCCGGTGCCCCCGATCACGAGATCGTTCCCGACCCCTGCGGACATCGCGTCGTTCCCAGGCCCTCCGTTCAGCGTGTCCTCACCCTTCGCGCCACGCATCCCGTCGCCCTTGGGACCACCTCGGAGCGTATCGTCGTTCAATCCTCCACGCATCGAGTCTCGCCCGGCGCCGCCGAGCAGCACGTCGTTGCCTTTGCTTCCCTGCAGCACGTCCTTCTTCTTGCCGCCGATCAGGCGGTCCTGGCCTTCGCCGCCGTTGATCCGATCGCGGCCCCCGCTGCCCTTGAGGACGTCGTTGCCGGGACCGCCGTCGAGGCGATCGTTGCCCTTGCCGCCTCGCACGATGTCGTTGCCTCGGCCGGCGACGATCACATCGTTGCCGCCCCTGCCACAGATCACGTCGCGACCCGCGGTGCCGTGCAATACGTCTCCCCCGCTCGTGCCGACGATCGTGCAGCGGCCGCCCCCGGCCCCCCCGGCCGCGGCGGGGATCGTCGCGGTGGGACCGACGGCCGTCGCGATGCCGATCACCGATGCGGCCCACAAGGTCAGTGCACGCCTCATACCGCTCCTCCTCTTCGTGCTGGCGAGCACACCATAGCGTCCATGGACGATACGCGCCTGCGACGTTCGGCGTAGCCGGTTCGCGAGGCGCAGTCGCGGCCTGCCCTCGTCTAGGCTGAACGGAACCAGCACGCGAGGAGAGATCATGACGCCGTCGGCAGCCTCCGCTCTTCAGCAGCAGATCGACTCGCAGCCCGCCGCGATCGAGCACATGCTCTCGTCGCCGAGCGTTCGCGACCAGGTCCGTCTGGCCGCCGAAGGACTGCATCGGGCGCGACGCCTCTGGCTGGTCGGAACCGGCACGAGCCTGCATGCTGCCGAGCTCGGCTCCGCCATGCTCATGGACGCCGGCCGCGCGGCGACCGCCGTGCCCGCGATGCAGTTCGTCACCAGGGCACCGGTGATCGGTCCCAAGGACGGAGTGATCGTCATCACCCACACGGGTGAGACCTCGTACGCGCTGGCCGCGCGTGCCCTGGCCTTCACCGGCGGGCTGGACACGGTGACGATCACCAAGCGTGGCAGCGACTTCCCGCGCGCGATCGAGACGGTCGAGGCGGAGACGAGCGAGACCTACACCGTCAGCTACACGACGGCGCTGATCGCGCTCGCTTTGATCGCCCAGGAGCTCGGCGCGGCGTCGCTGTCCGACGAGGCCCTGCGCGCCCTGCCCGGCGCGGTGCAGGAGGCGATCGACGACCCCGGCACCGGTTCCATCCCGCGGCCCGAGCGGCTCCTGGTCATCACGGGGGCAGGGCCCGCCGCCACCACCGCTCGCGAAGGCGCGTTGAAGGTCCGCGAGGCTGCCCGGGTCCTCGCGGAGGGCTACGACGTCGAGTACCTGCTCCACGGCTCCGCGGTCCCGCTGGGCCGACGCGACCACCTCGTGTCGCTCGGTCCGCCCGACGAGCCGCTCGTGGCAGGCCTGGGCGCCGCCGCCCAGGCCGAGGGTCTGGGACACACCACCCTCCACCAGCCGTCGACGGGCTCAGCGTTGCTCGCGCAGATCCCGCTCACGGTGCGTCTCCAGCTCCTGGCCCTGCGCATGGCCCAGGAGGGCGGTCACGATCCAGATCGAGTGATCGAGGGGGCGTGGGCCGACGAGGCGCTCTGGCGGGCCGGTGCACCTGGTTGAGTCGCGCGGGCGCTCGTCCCGACGTCAGCCCGCGGGGCGTTCACGTTGCACGAACGGCCGCACGCCGGCCAGCTCGCGCAGGCCGACCCGCGCGTGCACGATGGTGCCGGTCTCGCCGTGGGCGGTCGACACGACCTCCGACTCGCGGTAGAGCAGCGCGATCACATCTTCCCTGCCGTAGGGGATCAGCAGCTCGACCTCCACGGGGGGATGCGGAAGCGTCGATTCCAGCGTTCCGAGCACCCCCTCGATCCCTTCGCCGGTCAGCGCCGAGACCGGGACGGATCCCGGATACCGACGTGCGAGCCGCGCGCGCTCGGACCCGGTCAGCCGATCGATCTTGTTGAGCGCCAACACTTCCGGGATCGAGCCTGCGCCGATCTCCTCCAGGACCCCGCGGACCGACTCGATCTGTTCGGGGAGTTCCGGGGACGACGCGTCCGCCACGTGCACCACGAGCTCGGCCAAGGTGACCTCCTCGAGGGTCGAGCGGAACGCTTCGACCAGGTCGTGCGGCAGCTTGCTCACGAACCCGACCGTGTCGCTGATCGTGCAGCGGCGGCCTCCGGGCAGCTTCAGACGGCGCACCGTCGGGTCCAGGGTCGCGAACAGCTGATCGGCGACGACGACGTCGGCGCCGGTGAGTCGGTTCATGAGGGTGGACTTGCCGGCGTTCGTGTAGCCGGCGATCGCCGCCTGCGGGATGCCGCTGGCGTGCCGGCGGGAACGCTTGGTCGCCCGGGTCGCCGCCAGTGACTTCAGCTCACGGCGGAGCTTCGTGATCCGGCGCCGGATGTGCTGGCGGTCGACCTCCATCTTCGTCTCGCCGCCCCCGAATCGGGTTCCGACGCCGCCGCCGGCGCGGCTCATCGCCTCGCCCCATCCCCGGAGGCGAGGCAGCAGGTAGTTGAGCTGCGCGAGCTCGACCTGGGCCTTGCCCTCGCGGCTGCGCGCGTGCAAGGCGAAGATGTCCAGGATCAAGGCGGTGCGGTCGATCACCTTCACCCCGAGCCGCTCCTCCAGCGAACGAAGCTGACCCGGCGTGAGCTCCTGGTCGAGGATGACGGAGTCGGCCCCCGTCCGGTGGACCTCACGGTGCACCTCCTCGAGCTTGCCCCGTCCGATGTAGGTGGCGGGATCGGGCTCGTGCCGACTCTGCACGACCCGGGCCACCGCATCCGCTCCCGCGGAATCCGCGAGCGCGGCGAGCTCCTCGAGGTCGTGTTCCGCGATGCCGGGGCCGACGCCGACCAGCACCGCCTTCTCCCGAACGGAGGGGCGCCACGTGGCCGACAGGGGCGACTCGAGCACCTGCCGCTCGATCGTGCGCCGGGCGCGGCTCGAGGATCCTGACGGCACGCTCATGTGCTCGCCCTCACCCCATCGAGGAGCCGAAGTCGCGGAGCATCTCGTTGAGGCGCACCTTGTCGCCGGTCGCCTCGGTGCGATGACCGATGATGAGCCCACACGGCAGCCCGAAGCGCCCCGCCGGGAACTCCCTCGCGCGGTTGCCCGGGATCACGACCGCGCCGGCCGGCACCTCGCCGCGGTGCTCGACCGGCTCGTCTCCCGTCACGTCGATCACCGGGGTGTTGCCGGTGATCACGACGCCGGCGCCGAGCACGGCGCCGGCGCCGACCCGCACACCTTCCACGACGATGCACCGCGAACCGATGAACGCCCGGTCCTCGATCACGACGGGAGCGGCCTGGAGCGGCTCCAGCACGCCGCCGATGCCGACGCCCCCTGCGAGATGCACGTCGGCGCCGATCTGCGCGCACGAGCCGACCGTCGCCCATGTGTCGACCATGGTGTTGACCCCGACCCAGGCCCCGATGTTCACATAGCTGGGCATCAACACCACGCCGGGCGAGAGGAAGGACCCGTAGCGCGCGGTCGCGGGAGGGACCACACGCACCCCGAGGTCGTCGTATCCGTGCTTGAGCGGGAGCTTGTCGTGGTACTCGAACGGACCGGCCTCGGTGACCTCGAGGCCGCGGATCCGGAAGTACAGCAGCACCGCCTGCTTCGCCCACTCGTGAACCTGCCAGGCGTCACCGTCGGGCTCGGCGACCCTGACCTCGCCTCGATCCAACATGCCGACGGCTGTCTCGACCGCCTCGACGTCGATCGGCGCGTCGGGATCGGCGGCCGTGGAGGTCCAGCTCGCCTCGATCCGAGCGATCAACGCCTCGTGTCCACTCATGCGCGGACCTCGCTCAGCACGCCCTCGAGCCGGTCGACGGCTCGCTCGCATTCGGTCAACGACGGGACCATCGCCATCCGGATGTAGCCCTCTCCCTCCGGGCCGAAGAACGATCCGGGAGCGACGACCACGTCCGCGTGCTCCAACAGCTCCAGGGACCAGGCGAGCGACGGCCGCCCACCCGGTACGGCGACCCAGAGGTAGAACGTCGCGACGCTTCCCGCCACGTGCACCCCGTGACGCTCGAACAGGTCGAGGAACATCTGCCGCTTCTCCGCGTACCGGGCGCGAGTGTCCTCGACGTGGGCTTCGTCGTTCCAGGCGGCGATCGAAGCACGCTGCACGAACTCCTGCGGGGTCACGCCGACGCTCGGGCGCAGGGCCTTCAGCGCGGCGATCAGATCCGGGTCGCCCGCAGCGAACGCGCTGCGGTACCCGGTCATCGACGAGCGCTTGCTGAGCGTGTTGATCGCGAGCACGTTGGTCAGGTCCCCGGTCTGGAGGGCGGACACCGTCGGACCGCCCTCGAACCAGAGCTCGCTGTAGGCCTCGTCCGACGCCAACAGCACGTCGTGGCGGCGGCATCGCTCCGCCGCGTGACGGAGGAAGTCGAGCGAGGTGACCGCTCCGGTCGGGTTGTTCGGGTAGTTGAGCCACAGGATCGCCGCACGATCCCACGTGCCGTCGTCGACGCCGTCGAGGTCGGGCTGGAAGCCGTTCACCTCGAGCAGGGGCAGACGACGCACGTCACCCCCCGCGAAGCGCGCCCCTCGTTCCGGGATCGTGTAGCCGGGCGCCGTGACGATGACCAGGTCCTTCCCCCCAGGGAGATCGAGGGTCGCCTGTGCGAGGGAGAACACGAGCTCTTTGGAGCCCAACAGAGGGACGACCTGCGTCGCGGGATCGAGATCCACGCCGAACCTGCGGCCGACCCAGCCGGAGACGGCCGACCGCAGCTCCGGCAGCCCGGCGGCGCGCGGATACGACGAGATCGGTTCGATCGCATCTCGCAGCGCGTCCCGGATGAAGGCGGCGGTGACCTCTCGTGGGTCACCCACCCCGAGGTCGACGACGTCCCGCCCCGCGGAGATCGCCTCGGCCTTCCGGCGGTCGAGCTCCTCGAACGGATACGGTTCGATCCGCCGGATGCCCGGGGACAGACGCGTCACGTCAGTTCCTCCCGACCGTCATGGCGACCGACTCCTCCGATGCCCAAGAACGCACGGAGGACGTCGAGGCTCCGTACCAGCGAGCGAACCTCGATGCGTTCATCGTCGCGATGAGCGTACTCCGGCTCGCCGGGGCCGAAGTTGACGGCGTCAACCCCGGCGAGCGCGAACTCGGCGACGGGCGTCCACGCTTGCTTGGGCCCCAGGGGAAGCTCGCCGGCGTCCCGCAGTCGCGTGAGCAGCTCGTTCGACATCGTGACCGGCGCGGGCGGCGCGTTGCCGTCGATGCGCACATCGACCGGGGCGGTCGCGAGCAGCTCCCGCAGGCGAGCCTCGGCGTCCTCGGGCCGGTGCCCGGGCGCGTAGCGGTAGTTGACCCTGGCCTCGACGCGATCGGGCACCACGTTCGTCGCCGTCCCGCCTTGGATCGACGTGACGCTCACGACCTCTCGGAACGTCAACCCGTCGATCGTCACATCGCGCACCGGCAGGTCGACGAGCGGCGCAAGCGCGTCGATCGCACGGTGGATCGCGTTGTCTCCGAGCCAAGGCCGCGCGCTGTGCGCGGCCCGTCCCGTGACCGTCACGGTGGCGTTCAGGTTGCCCAGGCACCCCACCTGGATCGTGTTGTCCGTGGGTTCCATCACGATGGCGAGATCCGGCGTCGACGCGGCCGGACACCGGTCGAACAGGGGCAGGAGCGCGCTCTCACCGAACGGCAGCTCTTCCCGGCCGAAGAAGAGCAACCCGAGGTCGCACGACCCCTCGAAGACGGCCCCGTCCTGTACGAGCTCGAGCATCACCGCGAGCGCGCCCTTCATGTCGGCCGCCCCACGCCCCGTGACCGTGCCCGCGCCGATCGTTCCGGGCACGTTCCGCGCGATCGGCACGGTGTCGACGTGTCCGGCGAGCACCACGAACGGGGCCTCGGCGCGCCGGCGGCGGGGAACCGCGAACAGCACCGTGTCGGCATCGTCGAGCACCTCGAGGTCGCCGGGGAGCGAAGCCCTGATCGCGTCCAACACGCCCTCCTCGTGTCCGCTGACCGACGGCACGTCGACCAATGAGAGCGTCCGCGCCGCGAGACGGTCGGCCATCTCGGGGCCCGTCGGAGGGGGAGACGCGGTCACGAGCCCGCGAGCGCCTCGACGTCGACGGTCCCCTCGAACACGAAGACGGCTTCGCCCGTGAGCAGCACCTCACCGTCGTCGCGGCGCTCGACCTCGAGATCGCCTCCCGGGAACCTCACGATCGCGCGGGTGGGGACGAGCCCGGCCTCGTTGGCGGCCACGACGACCGCACACGCCCCGCTGCCGCACGCCATCGTCTCGCCGATGCCCCGTTCCCATACCCTGCTGTGGACCATGTCTTGATGCACGAACGCGAACTCCACGTTCGTGTGCTCCGGGAACAGCTCGTGCCGTTCCAGCATGGGACCGATGTGGCCGACGTGCACGGTTGCCGGGTCGCCGTCGACGAAGACCACGAGGTGAGGGTTGCCCATCGACAGGGCCGAGGCGGTCATCGTGAGCCCTCCCCCGATGTCGAACGGCTGGCCGAGGAACGTCTCCCACGCCGGACCGCGCATCGGGATCGCCGCTCGCGTGAAGTTCGGCGTTCCCATGGTCACCGTGACCCTGCGGCCGCCATCGGTCGAACCAGGATGCACGGTGAGGTGCCTGACACCCGCCCTGGTGAGCACGTCGACGGACCCGTCATCGATCAGCCCTCGTTCCTGGAGCAGCACGCCGACGCAGCGGATCCCGTTCCCGCACATCTCCGCCCGTGATCCGTCGGCGTTCGCGTAGTCCATGAAGAACGGCGCGTCTGGCCGCTCGGAGCGCACGATGCGGATCACGCCGTCGGCGCCGACACCGGTCCGCCGGTCGCAGACCATCGCGATCTGCCGAGGCGTGAGCGGCCGCTCGTCGTCGAGGTCCACGAGCATCACGAAGTCGTTGCCGGCGCCCTGGTACTTCGCGAATCCGAGCGCTTCGATCATGTCCGCTCGAGGTACGCTAGGACGTCGTCGGACACCGCGGCCGCGCCCTCGATGCCCGCCTCGAACCATCGCACACGGGGGTCGCGACGGAACCACGCCACCTGCCGGCGAGCCAGGTTCCTCGTGCGACGCACCGTTCCCTCCCAAGCCTCCTCGAGGGAGAGCCTACCGTCGAGATGGCGCGCCAGCTCCGAATAGCCGATCGCCTGCGTCGACGTGAGCCACGAGCCGAACCCTCGCTCGACGAGACCTCGCACCTCCTCGAGCCAGCCCGCGGCGAACATCGCCGAGACCCGATCGGCGATGCGCCGCGCGAGCGTCTGGGTCTCGATGTCGATGCCCGCGGCACGGACCCGTCCCGGGTCGAAGTGCGTCCATGCCTCTGAGAAGGCGCTGAAGGGAGTCCCGGTGATCGCGGGGACCTCCAGGGCACGCACGACGCGCCGGACGTTGGCCACATCGATCTTGGCGGCGGCGATCGGATCGAGCTGCTGCAGGCGACGATGCAGGACGTCGATGCCGACGGCGTCAGCTTCCGCTTCGAGCTGTGCCCGCACCGCCGGATCCTCCCCGGGCAGCACGAACCCGTCGACCACCGCCCGGAAGTACAGTCCCGACCCTCCCACGAGCAGCGCCTCGGCGCCGCGGAGCCGGATGTCCTCCATGGTCCGACGGGCCTCGTCCTGGAACCTCGCCACGGTGAAGCGCTCGCTGGGTTCGGCCAGATCGAGCAGGTGATGCGGAACGAGGGCTCGCTGCTCCACGGTCGGTTTCGCCGTGCCGATATCCATCCCGCGGTACACGAGCATCGAATCGACGGAGCAGATCTCGGCACCTCGCGCTCGAGCGATCGTGATCGCGGCCTCGGTCTTGCCCGACGCCGTGGGGCCGACCACTGCGGCGAACGGTGGACGAGACATCGAGCGAGTTCAGCGGACCGTCTCGGCAGGCTCTCGGAGGAGCTCGCCCGAGAGGTGGTGCGGGGCGGCCGCGACGATGCGGGCCGAGGCGAACCTGCCCGGCTCGAGGGCCTCGGGCAGATGCACGATACGGTTCGTGCGGGTGCGCGACTGGGTCGAGCGCCCCTTCCGGTCGCCGCCTTCGACCAGGATCTCGACCGTCTCACCAACGAGCGCGGCGGCACGCTCGGAGGACACACGCTCCTGCAGCGCCACGAGGCGGTCGAACCGCTCCTGCACGACCGGCTTCGAGACCTGCTGATCGAACGAGGCGGCCCGCGTGCCGGGACGAGGTGAGTACTGGAACATGTACGCGCTGTCGAACCGAGCGAGTCCAACGACCTCGAGCGTCTGGGCGAAATCCGACTCGGTCTCACCCGGGAACCCCACGATGACATCGGTCGACACCGCGACGCCTGGGATCGCTGCCCGGATGCGCTCCAACCACGCCAGGTAGCGATCACGCCGGTACGACCGCCGCATACGACGCAGCACGTCATCGGAACCCGACTGCAGCGGGAAGTGGATGTGCTCGCACACCGCCGGCGTCTCGGCCATCGCGTCGATCACGTCCGGCGTGAAGTCGTGCGGGTGAGGGCTCGTGAACCGCACACGCCGGATCCCGTCGACGGCGCCGACCTGGCGAAGCAACTCCGCGAACAACGGCTTGCGAGTGGAACCGACGGGGCTCAGATCCCGCCCGTACGTGTTCACGTTCTGCCCCAGCAGCGTCACCTCGACCACTCCTCGGGCGGCCAGGCCCCGGATCTCCGCCAGGATGTCGTCGCTCGTCCGCGATCGCTGGGGCCCACGGACGAGGGGCACGATGCAGAACGTGCAGGCGTTGTCGCAGCCCGGCGCGATCGACACCCAGGCTCGGAACCGGTCCTCCCGGACCGCCGGCAATGCGCTCGGGAACGTCTCGGTGTACTCCCTGACGTCCATCTGAGGGCCGTCGCGTTCGGCCCGTTCCAGCAGCTCGAGCAGGCGAGGCAGCGCATGCGTGCCCACGACCACATCGACCCACGGCGCCCGACGCTGGATCTCCGCCTGGTCCTTCTGAGCGAGACATCCGCTCACCACGATGCGCAGCTCGGGATTGGCAGCCTTCACGGGCTTCAGGTGACCGAGGTTCCCGTAGAGCTTGTTGTCCGCGTTCTCACGGATCGCGCACGTGTTGAGCACCACCACACGGGCGTCGTCGACACGCTCGGTCGGGCTCATGCCGTCGGCTCGCAGGAGGCCGGCGATACGTTCCGAGTCGTGCTCGTTCATCTGGCACCCGAAGGTGCGGATCAGGTAGGTCCGTTCCACGACCCGACGAGCGTATCGGATGCTCCCGCCGAGTCGTTTCCACCGGCGGCGCAACGGCTCAAGGACTCCCACCGCGTGCCGATGTCGGAACCAGCATCCGTCCTGGAGCTTCGAGGAGGAACGCGGACGCCATGGGTGACAGCAAGCCGGGCAAGAAGGCCCGCCTCAGAGCGGCGCACGCCGAGCTGGAGGCGTCGCTGGACGCACAGCGAGCACTGGCGCGTCGCATCGCGGAGCTGGAATCGCTCCGTGCCGAGGCCGACGAGCCGTCCGTCGTTCCCCGCGACGAGATCTTCGACCTCGCGACGCGCCTCGCGACCTCGGAGCGAGCCCTCAGAGCGGCTCTCGAGGCCGAAGCCGAGGCGACGGCGGCCGCGGCCGCCTCCGAAGCGCTCCTCGCCGCCGCCGGCGACCGGCTCGCCGACCTCGGCGGGGTCGCAGACCGCGCCGATCTCCTCCAGGCACAGCTCGAGCAGGCCACCGCGACGATCGCCGAGCTCGGTGGGTCCCTCGACGCGGCACGATCCGATCTCGACGCCGCCGCACGCACCGCTGCTCGGCTGGAGGAGGAAGCCCGTCAGGCCAACGCCGTCGCCGACTCGGCACGCTCCGAGGCGGACCGATCCCGCCGGAAGCGGGCACGCGCTCTCGAGAACCTCGAGGCTGCTCGCACGCGCGCGGAGTCGGCCGAGCGGAGGGCCGACGATGCCGAGGCCGCGCTCGCGGTGGCACGCTCCGACCTCGACGAGGTACGCGCCGCTGCCGAAGTCGGCGCCGCCGAGCTCCGGGACGCCCGGAACCAGCGCGAGCGCGCCCAGGTGGAGGCCGACCGGGCGGCGTCCGAAGCCGAGCGCGCCCGAGATGAGGCGCAGCGGACACGCGACGAGGCCGAGGCTGCACGGGTCGACGCCGACGAGGCCAAGGCTGAGGGCGAGCGGGCGATGTCCGAGGCCGAGGCAGCCCGCGCCGCAGCGAGCGCTTCAGAGGAGCGGGCGACCGCCTCGGAGCGCGAGAGGGCGGCTGCCGAGGCCCGGGTCGAACAAGCCCATGACCGGATCCAGACGCTCGAGGCCACGGTCGCCGAGGTCCAGGCTCGAGCGCAAGCGCTCGACCTCGCGGTCGCCGAGGCCGAGGGCCGTGCGGCGGCAGCCGAGGATCGCCTCGGTGCCGACGATCAGGCGCGGGTAGCCGCGGAACAGCAAGCCGAGG
Source organism: Actinomycetota bacterium (assembly GCA_035550775.1). GTDB lineage: Bacteria > Actinomycetota > UBA4738 > UBA4738 > HRBIN12 > JAOUEA01. The sequence continues at coordinate 16,175 of DASZOO010000131.1, forward strand.
TTGCGGCGGCGAAGGTCGAGCAGCTCGCTGCCGCGATCGTGGAGCTGGAAGCTGCCGTCGTCCAGCGCGACGTCGCGACGGAGCGCCTCGACGGCGAGGTCACGGCTCTTCGAGAGGAGCACCGGCAGGGCGCCGATGAACGCGTGGCCACCCTCGAGGAGGCGAACGCTCAGGCGGTGGCCGAGCTCGAGGCTTCCCGTGCCCAGATCACCGCCGCGGAACAGCGAGCGGTGGAGGCCGAGGCCACCCTGACGGACCTGCGCGGCGAGCTCGAGGCCGAGGCCGCGCAGGCGGCGGATCGGGTGCGAGCCGAGGCGCAGGAGGCAACGGCGCGCATCGAGTCGTTGGAACGACAGATCGCGGACGAGTCCGCTGCGAAGACCGGCGAGATCGCGTCGGCGGTCGAGGAGGCGGAGGCTCGCGCCGCAGCAGAGATCGCGACGGCCAACGAGAGGGCCGCGGCCGCCGAGGCGCGGGCGAGTGAGGCGGTCCAGGCGTCGGAGCTGGCCGCCGCCGAGCTCCGCACCGACCTGGAGAACCTCCGCGGGGAGCTGGAGGCGCTGCGCACCGAGCGTGAGGCGATGCTCGCCGGCCAAGACCAGCTCCAGGGTTTGCAGAGCGAGCTCGCCGCCGTGAGCGCTCAGCTCGAGGAGGCTCGAGCCGCCGCCGAACGCGATCATGCGCGGACCGATGAGGCCTGGGCTGCGGCCACGGCGGCGGAAGCTCGTGCGACCGAGTTCGAACAGCGGCTCACGGCCGCCGAGGCCCGTTCGACCGAGGTCGAGTCCCGTACGGCCGCCGACCTCGTCGCCGCCGACGAGAAGGCGGCCGCCGCTGAGGCCCGAGCCCACGAGACGGAGGCGGCCCTGAGCGCGATCCGGCGGGAGCTCGACGAGGCGAGAGCCGTCTCGCAGCGCGCCGCGGACGACGGAGCCGCGGCCGCGAGGGATGCGGAGGAACGACTGGCCGCCGCCCGGGCTGAGATCGACGGGGCGCTCGCCCAAGCGGAGGCAGCTCGGGTCGAGGCGGAGCGACTGCAAGCTGAGCTGACGGCGGTTGCCCAGGAAGCCGAGGCCGATGCTGCCCGGATCGCGGCGGCCAACGAGCGAGCTGAGGCCGCGGAGCGGCACGCGGAGGAGCTTCGACAGGCATCGCTGGCCCTGCAGACCGGGGCCACGCAGGATCAGGCGGACCGGGACCAGCACGAGGCCGTGAAGGCGGAGCTCGAGTCAGCGAGGGAGGAGCTCGCTGCGATCACGGCCGAGCTGGAGCAGGAGAGGACGATCTCGACGGAGGCGACGACGCGAGCCATCCAGGCCGAGGATCGGATCCGAGCGCTCGAGGTGCCCACGCCGTCCGATGGTCCGCAGGTGGCTGACGTGCCGGCCGGCTCGTCCCACGACCCCGATGAGGCCGACCTCCGAGGCGCGATCGTCGACCTCGAGGCTCGATTGGAGCAGAGCGAGATGCGGGCCCGGAGCGCCTACGCCGCGACCGAGGCCGCCGAGGCAGCCCTCCGGATGGCCAAGGAGCAAGGCATCATCTCCTCGACGCACACCGACGAGGAGTACCGGAAGCTCCGCAGCCGGCTCGACGAGATGACGCGCCGGGCCGACGAGAGCCAACGAGCCCTCCGCACCGCAGAGGCAGACCTGGCCGCGCTTCGTGCCGGTGTCGAGTCCGACGCCGTGGCCGATCCGCTCGACGCGGTCCGCGAGCCCGTCGGTGCCGCCATTCCCCCTGGAACCGAGACGCCCGCGCCGGAGAACGGTGAGCGTGGTCCCATCGAGGCGGTCGAAGGCCACGAGGCCGAGGAAGACGCACCGACGGAACCGGGCGAGCCGGCGGTCGCCGGAGCGACGGTGCCCACGGGCAGCGACACCTGGGCCGCGAGCACACGGCCGTCGAAGGGGCTCGGACTGCGCAGATTGGCGGGCGCCGGGGGCAGGCGGAGCAAGGGCTCAGGCGACACGAAGCGCTGATCGCGGTCAGCGCGCGTACTCGGTAGCCCGCGTCTCCCGCACCACCGTGATGCGGATCTGACCCGGATACTGGAGCTCTTCCTCCACCTGCTTGGCGATGTCGCGCGCGATCACCTGCGCCTGCATGTCGTCGACGTCCTCAGGCTCGACCATGACCCGCACCTCGCGCCCGGCCTGCATCGCGAACGTCTTCACGACCCCCGGGTGAGCGGTGCAGATCTCCTCGAGACGCTCCAGGCGCTTCACGTAGGTCTCCAACGATTCCCGTCGAGCGCCCGGACGACCGCCGCTGATGCCGTCGGCGACCTGGGCCAGCACGGCATCGATCGTGTGCTGCTCCACCTCTCCGTGATGGGATTCGATGCAGTGCACGACCTCGGGCGACTCACCCATCCGGCGCGCGATCTCGGCCCCGATGATGGCGTGCGAGCCTTCCACCTCGTGGGTCACGGCCTTGCCGATGTCGTGGAGGAACGCTCCACGCTTGACGATCGCGGGGTCGAGCCCGATCTCGGCCGCGAGGCTGCTCGCGATGTGTGCGGATTCCACGAGGTGACGTAGCACGTTCTGGCCGTACGACGTGCGGTACTGGAGCCTTCCGAGCAGCTTGATCATCTCGGGGTGGATGTCGGTGATGCCGACCTCCGCGACGGCGTCCTCACCCGCGCGACGGACGCGCTCCTCGAGCTCGCGCTGGGATCGTTCGTGCACCTCCTCGATGCGCGCGGGATGGATGCGCCCGTCTTCCACGAGCTTGGCGAGCGTCATGCGCGCAGCCTCTCGACGCACCGGATCGAAGCACGAGAGCACGACGGCCTCCGGCGTGTCGTCGATGATCAGGTTCACCCCGGTCACGGACTCGAACGCCCGGATGTTGCGGCCCTCACGACCGATGATCCGTCCCTTCATGTCCTCGCTCGGCAGGGCGAACACGCTCACGGTCGACTCGGCGGTCTGTTCGGCTGCCACGCGCTGGATCGCGATCGTGACGATCTTGCGAGCGCGTTCCTCGCCTTCCTCACGCGCCCGCTGCTCGATCTCACGGACCTGGCTCATGGCGGCACGCTTCGCATCGTCGATGACCTGCACCATCAGCTGGTCGCGAGCTTCGGCCGACGTGAGTCCGGCGATCTTCTCCAACTGGGCGCGATGGAGCTCGGTCGCCTTCTCGAGCTGGGTTCGCACGTAGGTCAGCTTCTCCTCGCGCTCCTCGAGCTCCGCCCCGCGGCCGTCGACGCGATCGGCCCGTGCCCTCAACTCCGCTTCGGCCTCGCCCATGCGGCGTTCCTGCCGGACGAGCTCTTCTCGACGGGCGCGGATGTCCTCGTCCGCCTCGCGCCTCAACGTCGCGACGTCGTCCTTGGCCTCGGCGAGGACACGCTTCGATGCCGAGTCGGCTTCTCGTTCGGCGTCGAGCACCATCTTCTGGGCTCGCGCCTCGATGCTCCGGGCGTTGTTCGCCGCGATCGACTTCCGATACAGGAAGCCGCCGGCGAAGCCGAGCACCAGCCCGGCGATGGCGGCCAATACAGGGACCATGGCTCTCCTCCACAAACCTCGTTGGACGACGTTTGCGAGAAGGACCCTCCGGTCCGCGTTCGTCGGTCAGACGCTGTGGGCGAGCGTTCGGATGGTCAACGACATCTGCCGGCGCTTCCTCCGCCGGCTGGGTCCGGTTGGTGGTTCGGGGTCACGGTTGAAGGCTCGCTCACAGGTGGGCTTACGGAACGTGGTTTCGGGAGTGTTCCTCTCGTCTGCACGATGCTACGGCCGCGCGGTGCACGAGGCAAGGTCCCATCGGGCCTAGTCCTGATCGTCGACCTCGAGCGCCGTTCGCGCCGCCGACCTGGCGACGTCGGCGCCGTAGCCTCGGCGCATCAGGAACGAGCTCAGCCGGGCGAAGGCCTTCGCCGGTTCGAGCCCCGCGAGGCGGGATACGCGTGATCGCGCCAACCCCACGACCCTCGCCTCTTCGTCATCGTCCCCTTGCTCCGCGACCCGTGCGGCCAGATCGGGGTCGATGCCCTTGGCCAGCAGCCCGCTCGTGACGGCCCGGCGGCCCGCTCGCCGGGTGCCGAACTGATGATCGGCCACCTGCTTCGCGAACGCCTCGTCGTCGATCAGGCCGACCCGCTCCAGGCGCACGAGCACCTCGTCGACCTCGGGCGCTTCGAAACCGGCCGCGAGCAATCGTCGCTCGAGCTCTCGGCGGGCGCGCGGCCGAACCGCCAGCAGGCCGAGGGCGCGATCGTGACAGCTCTTCGGGCTTCTCGGCTTCCCCGCTCGGCGAGGACCGATCGAGGTCGAGGACACGCCCCTACCCGTCGGCGCCGGCTTTCGCCTTGGTCTTGCCGGTGGCTTGCCGGAGCTCGGACGGAGGCTCACCGTCGAGCACGGCGTCGGGGACGACCTCGATCGGCGTCTCGTCGCCCTCCTCGCCGAACTCCGTGATACCGACCGCCTCGCGGATCTTCCGCTCGATCTCGTCGCGAACGTCGGTATGCTCGGCGAGGAACGACCGAGCGTTCTCACGCCCTTGGCCCAGCTGCTCGCCCTCGTAGGTGAACCAGGCCCCCGACTTCTTGATGATCTCGAGGTCGACCCCGACATCGATCAGCGAGCCCTCCTTGGAGATGCCCTTGCCGTACATGATGTCGAACTCGCACTGGCGGAACGGTGGCGCGACCTTGTTCTTGACGACCTTCACCCGCGTGCGGGAACCGACGACCTCGGTGCCGTCCTTGAGGTTCTCGATCTTGCGGACGTCGAGTCGGACCGACGAGTAGAACTTGAGAGCCCGGCCCCCGGGGGTGGTCTCCGGCGAGCCGAACATCACCCCGATCTTCTCGCGGAGCTGGTTGATGAAGATCGCGGTGGTGTCGAACTTCGAGAGGGACCCCGAGAGCTTGCGCATCGCTTGGCTCATGAGCCGAGCCTGCAGCCCCACGTGGGTATCGCCCATCTCACCCTCGATCTCGGCGCGAGGGACCAGCGCCGCGACCGAGTCGATGACCACGAGATCGAGAGCGGCCGAGCGGACGAGCATGTCGGCGATCTCGAGGGCCTGCTCGCCCGAGTCGGGCTGTGAGACGAGCAACTCGTCGATGTTGACTCCGAGCTCACGGGCATAGGTCGGATCGAGCGCGTGCTCGGCATCGATGAACGCTGCGATGCCGCCGTTCGCCTGGGCCTCGGCGATGATGTGCAGGCAGACCGTGGTCTTGCCGGACCCCTCGGGGCCGAAGACCTCCATGATGCGTCCACGGGGCACCCCGCCGATGCCGAGCGCCAGGTCGAGCGCGAGCGAGCCCGTCGGGATCACGGAGACGCCGGTGCCCGCCGGATGCTCGCCGAGCTTCATGACGGCACCCTTTCCGAACTGCTTCTCGATCTGCTGGAGCGTGACGTCGAGCATCTTGTCGCGATCCACCATGGCCTCCTTCTCGTCACTGGGCTTGCGGCCCCTCTGCCCGCCGGCGAGGAGGTGCCGCGCGAGGTCGTTCGCGGTTGGAAGGCGAACGGTACCCAGTCGCTCTGACATAAGTTACACCTCTGTGATCCGTGTCGCCGGTGGCACGACGCTATCCGAACACGTGTTCGGGTGCAAGCACCCATGGCGAGACGCTGCTCAGGAGCCGGACAGGGTGAACTCCCCCACGGGTTCGTAGACCGGCGCCGGCCGGCGCAGGTGACTCCGCATGAGGGTCACGACCTCGACGGCGAACGGCTCGCTCTCGAGCGCGGTCTCCGAGTAGCTCGCGGGCAACGAGATCGGTGGGTCGCTCCTGGCCACCGTCAGGTGGGCGCTGAACGGCCGTGACTCCGGCTGGAACTCCCGGGCCAGGGATGCCGACACGGCGCCGGCGAGCCCCGTGAGCGATCCGTCGTCGTCGAGCCCCGCCCAGAGCACCCGGGCGCGCCGGACGGACGGGAAGGCGCCGACACCACGGACCCTCGTCTCGAGCAGGGGCGTCCGGGCCGCAACCTCGGCGAGTCGCCCGCGCACCCAGGGCACCAGCCGGGGATAGGTCCAACCGAGGAACTGCACGGTGACGTGCCAGTTGGCGCGGGGGACCCAGCGCGCCCGCGGGAAGGCTTCCTGCCACGGTTGCATCGCTTCCTCGACCGCCTCGGCAGCCCGCTCGGGGATCGTGATCGCGACGAACAGCCGCTGAGGCTTCGCCTCGGGCCTGGACGCGCGATCCCTCGCCACGGCTAGATGAGACGGTCGCTCTCGGGCAGCGGCAGGCCTTGGAGGTATCGTCGCACGAGGTCGAGGCCTGCCTGTTCGGCCCAGCGGCGCACGCGCGCGCGATCCCCGGTGGCGACGAAGCCCCGCGCGTGCGTCCGATCGCCTGCGTCCAATCCGATCCACACGTCGCCCGGCGGGGCGCCGTCGTGAGGTTCGGGTCCCGCTGCGCCCGTCAGGGAGAGGGCCACCTCGGTGCCGAACAGCTCGCGGGCGCCGGCGGCCATCTCGAGCGCGCACTCACGGCTCACGACCCCGGGCCCCCCGATCGTCTCGTTCGAGACGCCGAGCACGCCGTGCTTGGCTTCGGCCGTGTACACGACCGCCGAACCCGCGAAGACCTTCGACGCCCCCTCCGCGGCGGTCATCCGGGCACCCACACCTCCGCCGGTGATCGACTCGGCACAGGCGAGGCGGCGGCCGGAGGCCAACAGCATCCTCGACACCGCCTGCTCCAGTGACTCGTCGTCGAGGGTGAAGACGACGTCACCGAGGCGGCGGTGCACCTCGGTCGCCACTGGCGCGATCATCGAGTCCGCGGTCGCCGCGGTCGCGGCTTTCGCGGTGATCCGCACCTTCACCTCGCCCGCCGAGGCCAGATAGGCCAGGCTCGGGTTCGACGATGCCGGGAACAGGTCGGCCAGGATCTCGGCGACCCTCGATTCCCCGATGCCGACGCATCGGAGCGTCCGCGACCGAACGACGGCGTCCCCGATCTCGACGCGCAACTCCGGGAGGACGGTGCTCCGCAGCATGGGGATCATCTCGCCGGGAACGCCGGGGGTCGCGTAGATCCGGGCCCCGCCCCGCAGGTCGGCCACGAGTCCGGGGGCGGACCCGCGGTCGTTCGGGATCGTCCGGGCGCCCCTCGGGACGTCGGCCTGGCGAAGGTTGTTCTCGGGCATCGGCCCGTCGGCGAACCCGGCGAAGCGCTCGCGGAGCCAGCGCTCCAGTGCCTGGTCGCGCTCGAGCGGCACGCCCATGATCCGGGCGATCGCGTCGCGAGTGATGTCGTCCTCCGTCGGTCCCAGTCCACCGGTCACGATCACCACGTCGGCCCGTTCGACCGCGATCTCCAGCACCGACACGATGCGTTCGAGGTTGTCGCCCACCACCTGATGGAACAGGACGTCGGCTCCGATCTCGGACAGCTGCTCGCCGATCCATCGTGCGTTCGTGTTCGCGATCTGACCGAGCAACAGCTCTGTGCCGACCGCGACGACCTCGACGCGGACCGACCGGCTCACGGCGATGGTGTCGACACGTTGGGGCCGGGACTCTGCGACACGTCGAAGGAGAACGTGTCGGTCCATGGCTGCCCGGGCTCGCCCGGAGCCCCGTAGTCACGCCCGGCGACCGTGACCTGCACCGCCCCCCCGTCCTCGACGGTCAGCACGAGCTCCTCTTCGGCCGAGAACGACAGCGTCTCACCCTCCGCCATCTCGTACGTCTCCGGTGCGCCGTCGACCGAGACCGTCACCTCGACGGACCGCTGCGCGACGAGCGTCGCGTCGATCGTCGACGTGACGGTCTCGACGGGAGGGGCGCTCGTCGGGATCGCCGCGGGAGCGGGAGCGCCACCGCCTCGTGCGACCAGGCCGAAGAGCAGCAGGAGCGCGACGAGCGTGCAGGCGACCACCAGCAGGAACCGTTGGTTGTCGCGGATGCGGGTCGCAGCGATCGCTCGCTCGATGCGCCCGAGGCCCTCGGGCGGCGGAGGCGCGGCGGGTTCCTCGACGTGCCTGCCGTACGCGCCGAGCACCTTCTCGGAGCTCACGCCCAGGTACTGGGCGTACGTTCGCAGCGCGCCCCGAACGAAGGCATCGTTCGGCAGCGCCTCGAAGTCCTCCGATTCGAGGGCGAGCAGTTGATCGACCCGGAGCCTCGTGTCACGCGAGGCCTCGTCGAGCGAGAGGTCGCGGATGCGACGAGCCTTCTCGAGCGCCGGTCCGATCCCGATGGGTCGTTCGAGCGATGTGCCGGCCATGGGAACCCCGGGATGATAGCGCCGCTACACTCCCGCGCATGGCCGAAGACACGCTCACCGTGATCGTGGAGATCCCCAAGGGGTCGCGGAACAAGTACGAGATGGACCACGAGACGGGCGTGATCGTGCTCGACCGCATGCTGTTCACGTCGATGCAGTATCCGGCCGACTACGGATTCATCGAGGGCACGCTGGGCGGCGACGGGGACGCGCTCGACGCGCTCGTGTTCGTCGGCGAGCCCACGTTCCCCGGATGCCGGATCACCGCGCGACCGATCGGCCTGTTCCGCATGACCGACGAGAAGGGCGAGGACGAGAAGATCCTGTGCGTTCCCCTTCGCGACCCGATCTGGTCGCACGTCGGCGACCTCCCCGGGCTTCCGATGACGCTCCTCAACGAGATCGAGCACTTCTTCCAGGTCTACAAGGACCTGGAAGGCCACAAGGTGAGCACCGAGGGCTTCGAGGACCGGGCATCGGCCGAGCGGGTCATCGCCCGAGCGAGGGCCCGGGCGACCGAGGCATGACCCCACGGGTCGTGCTCCGAGCACCGGTCGAGGACGACCGCGCGGAGTTCGTCGAGCGTCTGTCGGCTTCGGGAGAGCTGCACGATCCGTGGCTCGAACCCGGCGAACCCGCCCCGTGGTTCGACCGGCTGCTGGCCCGCAACAGCACCGAGACCGATCGCTCCCTGCTCGTCTGCGACGCCGACGACGGCTCGATCGCCGGCGTCATGAACCTCTCGCAGATCCTCATGGGCCCGTTCCGAAGCGCCTTCCTCGGCTACTACGCCTTCGAGCCCTTCGCGGGGCGAGGGTACATGCGCGCGGCGATGCCGCTGCTCCTGCGCTATGCCTTCGACGAGCTCGGGCTGCATCGCATCCAGGCGAACGTCCAGCCGGGGAACGGAGCCTCGATCGCCCTCGTGCGAGGTGCCGGGTTCCATCGCGAGGGTTACTCCCCTCGCTATCTGTTCATCAGGGGCGCCTGGCGAGACCACGAGCAGTGGGTGATGCTGGCCGAGGACGCTCCCAAGCCCGGAGCCGACGACCCGCTGTACGAGCCCTGACCTAGGGCTGGGGTCCCGGAACTACCGACTTCCGGCCGCCCCCGGCGCCTGAATCACCGACTTTCGCCCGGCGCGAGGTTCCTGGCCGGGGGACTAATCTGCGGCGACGAGGGGGAGGAAGCCATGCTGATGGAGCCTGACATGAACGAGACGACCTGGAAATCCTCGCCGCTCGCGGCGATCCGTGAGCCGGTCACCGCGCCGGACACGCTCTCGGAAGGCCCGGTGAAGTTCCTGCTGGTCTCGGGCCAGCTCGACGACGGCCGATGGGGCCTCGTGGGCGCCTACTGGGTGTCGATCGACGGGGCACGCGGAGGGTTCATCGTGTCGCCGCCGAGCATCTGGAGTGGGAGCGAGCTCGTGCGCAGCTATCGCAGCGGCGTGGAACGAGGGTGGAACGCGGAGCGGATCTACGCCTACTGGCAGGGCCAGGTGGGCATGGCGGGGCGCTTCATGATCGACCCGCAGCAACACGCCGATACGCTGTTCCAGGTCGCCCGCCGGGTCGGCGCCCTGTAGGGCCCTACGCGCTGCGCCGTTCTTCCCACTCTTCCCACGTCACGAGCACGTCCCGGGCCTTGGAACCCTGACTCGGGCCGACGACGCCCTGCTCCTCGAGCAGGTCCATGATGCGGCCGGCCCGTGCGAACCCGACCTTCAGCTTGCGCTGGAGCATGCTCGTGGAGCCCAGCTGCGAGCGGACGATCAGCTCCGCGGCCTGGTTCAACAGATCGTCGTCGCTCTCACCCGGGCCGTTCGGCCCCGCCGCCAGCTCCGCCTCGGTCGGCGGGAGCCCCAGCCCCTCGATGTGCTGCTCGTAGACCACCTCGCGCTGAGCGCGGATGAACTCCGAGATGCCGTGGATCTCCGCTTCCGTCACCCAGGCGCCCTGCAGGCGCATGGGCTTGGACGCGTTGGCGGGCGCGAACAGCATGTCGCCGTGGCCGACGAGCTTCTCGGCGCCGTTCTGGTCGAGCACGACGCGTGAGTCGGCCTGGCTCGAGGTCATCAGCGCGATGCGGCTCGGGATGTTGGCCTTGATGAGCCCGGTCACGACGTCGACGCTCGGACGCTGGGTGGCGGCCACCAGGTGGATGCCGACCGCGCGGGCCATCTGAGCGATGCGACAGATCGCGTCCTCCACGGCACGAGGGGCGACCATCATCAGATCGGCGAGCTCGTCGATCACCACGACGATGTAGTGCAGGTGGCGGAACTCGTGCTCGCGGCCGACCGGGGTGCGCAACGTGCCCTCCCGCAGCGCCTCCTCGTACCCGTCGATGTCGCGGACACCCACCGCGGCGAGCATCTCGTACCGCATCTCCATCTCGCGCACGATCCATTCCAGCGCCTCGGTGGCGCGCTTGGGGTGGACGATCACGGGGCTCAGCAGGTGCGGCACGTCGCCGAAGTGGCTCAGCTCCACGCGCTTGGGGTCGATCAGGACGAGCCGGACGTCGTCGGGGGTCGATCGCATCAGGATCGACGTGACGAAGCTGTTGACGAGGCTGGACTTGCCCGCCCCGGTGGCCCCGGCGATCAGCACGTGCGGCATCGTGGCCAGGTTCACCATCTGGGCCTCGCCGTGGATGTCCTTGCCCAGCGCCACGGTGAGCGGATGCGTCGCCCGCTTGGCCGCCTGCGACCGCAGGATGTCGCCGAGCATCACGAAGTCCCGATGGCGGTTCGGCACCTCGATGCCGATCGCCGACTTGCCCGGGATCGGCGCGATGATGCGCACGTCGGGCGTGGCCAGCGCGTAGGCGATGTCGCTCGAGAGGTTCAGGACCTTGTTCACCTTGGTGCCCGAGGCCACGGCGACCTCGTACATCGTCACCGTCGGGCCACGATGGGCCGCGATCACGCGAGCGTCGACCCCGAACGTCGACAGCGTGTGGCCGAGGGCCTCCATGACGTCCTTCTCGTGCGCGCCGTCGTTCGTCGACGGTGGTGCGGTGCGCAACAGGTCGAGCGGCGGAAGCTGATACGGCCCGTCGGCGGTCGTGATCGTTCGCCCTCGCGGCTTCTTCGGCGCCTCCGCTTCGCTGGCCCCGTCCGGCGCGTCCACCGTGTCGGCTGGCAGGTCGAGCGGACCCAGCGTCTCCGAGTCGGGCACCACGACGACCGGCTCGGTGAGGCCGAGACGCTCGGTGAGCTTGGGCTTGCGGGCCTTCCCGGACCTCAGGGCTTCCTCGGCCTCGGCGGCGGCTCGCTCGTCCTTGGCCCGCTGCTTCTCGAGCTTCGCCTCGGCCTTCGCCCGTTCGTCGGCCCGCCTGGCCTCCGCCCGCTCGGCGATCGCGACACGGGCGGCGGCGACCTTCCTTCCGAGCTCGGCGAACGACGTGCCGGTCATGATCAGCGTGCCGATCACCGCGAGGCCGAGGTTCACCAGGAAGCCGCCCGCCGGTGAGACGATCTTCGAGAGCGGATACGCGGTCAGCGTGCCTGCGAATCCTCCGGCGTCGGAGAGGCCGGCGATCTGACCGACACCGCGGATCCGCGTGTCGAGCCTCGGCGCGAACAGACTCGGGTTGCCCCGCAGCAGCGAGAGCAGCCCGAGGAGTCCGAGGCCCATGAGGACGAACCCGATGAACATGCGCATGCGTTCCTCGGGCGACCGGTCGCGCAGCAGCACGATCCCCCACCCCAGCCCGACGAGCGGGAACACGACGGCGGCGAGACCGAACCCGGTGTGCAACGAGCGCGAGAACGCCTCGCCCATCGGCCCCGCTGCGTCGAACCAGACCGAAAGCACCGCGAGCCCGGCGAGCACCATCAACCCGATGCCGAGGGCGTCGCGCGCGAAGGGGGAGAGGATCTGGGTCGCCGGAGCGCGCCGGGGCTTCCGCTTGTGCGTGGGTGCCCTCGGGGCGGAGCGCCGTCTCGACGACGGCTTCTTGCCGGCAGGACGGGTGGATGCACGCGACGCCGAACGCCGCGACGGGGAAGTCTTCGTCGCCATGAGAGGTCCAGTCTGACGGTTTCTCGGTCCGCTTCAAGCAACACCGCTCCGGCCGTCGATCGCGGCCGATGCGGGGATGCGCGCCGATCAGACCTCCATCACGACGGGCAGGATCACCGGTTTCCGCTGGGTCACCTCGTTGAAGTAGCGGCCGAGGGCCCGCCGGATGTCCTGCTGGAGAGCCGAGGGGTCGGTCACGCGAGCGTCGGCGGTCTCGCCGAACGCCGCGATCACCCGCTCGCGCGCCTCGTCGAGGATCGATTGCGAGGCCTCCTCGTAGACGAAGCCTCGGTTCACGATGTCGGGACCGCCGACCAGCTCGCCGGTCTGGGAGTCGACGGTCACGACCACGACCACCACGCCGTCGCCCGCGAGCTTGCGTCGGTCTCGAAGCACCTCGCCACCCACGTCGCCGATGCCGAGGCCGTCGACGAACGTCATACCCGCCTGCACGCGATCGACGATGGCCACCTGCTCCCCGACCTCCACCACGTCGCCGTCCTCGCAGATGATCACGTGGTCCTTGGGGATCCCCACCTCCTCCGCGAGGCGGGCGTGGTGCTGCAGGTGCCGGCGCTCGCCGTGGATCGGGATGAACCAGCGGGGACGGACGAGCGAGAGCATCAGCCGGAGCTCCTCCTGGGCGGCGTGGCCGCTCGCGTGCACGGGGTCGGCCGGCATGTGGTACACGTCGGCGCCCGTGCGGTAGACGGCGTCCACGACGCGATGGATGGCCGGTTCGTTGCCCGGGATCAGCGACGACGACAGCACGACCGTGTCGCCCTCGTCGAGCTTCACCCACTTGTGCTGGCGCTGCGCCATCAGCGACAGGGCCGAGAACGGCTCGCCCTGACTGCCCGTGCACACCACGACGACCCGCCCGGGGTCGAGGTCGGCGACCTCGGCGATGTCGATGACGTCTCGGTCGTCGACCCGCAGGATGCCGAGTCGCCTGGCCGCGGCCACCGAGTTCTCCATCGACCGCCCGAGGAACGCCACGACCCGCTCGTCGGCCCTGGCGGCGTCGACGATCTGCTGCACCCGGTGGATGTGGCTGGAGAAGCAGGCGGCGACCACGATGTTCGGCGCGCCTTCGACGATGCGCCGCAGCACCGGGCCCACGGTACGCTCGCTGTCGGTGTAGCCGGCTTCCTCGGCGTTCGTGGAGTCGCTCAGCAGCAGGTGCACGCCGCGGCCACTCGCTTCCTCGGCCAGGCCGTGGAGATCGGTGGGCCGGCCGTCGAGCGGGGTCTGATCGATCTTGAAGTCGCCGGTGTGCAGGATCGAGCCGTTCGGGGTGTCGACGACGACGGCCATGCCGTCGGGGATCGAGTGCGTCACCCGAAGGAAGCGCATGCTGAACGGGCCGACGGCGGTGCTCTCGCCCGGCACGGCGGTCCGCAGCTCGCACCGATCGGCGACCTGATGTTCCTCGAGCTTGCCCTTCAGCAGCTCGAGCGTGAACGGCGATCCGTAGACGGGCACGTCCGCGATCTCGCGCAACAGGTACGGCAGCGCTCCGATGTGGTCCTCGTGGCCGTGGGTCAGCACGATCGCCTCGACCCGCTCGGCGTGATTCCGCACGTAGTCGAAGTCCGGAAGCACGAGGTCGATGCCAGGCATGTCGCCCGACGGGAAGGAGAGCCCGACGTCGATGATCAGGATGCGCCCGTCGAGCTCGACGCACGCCATGTTGCGTCCGACTTCCCCCACCCCGCCGAGGAAGACGACGCGACAGTCGCTTCGGCTAGAGGAGACCGGCGTCCTCCAGTGCGGCGCGGACCCGAGCCTGCTCCTCGGCCGTCGCGGGCACGAGCGGCAACCGGGGCACGCCGGCGGGTCGTCCGAGCATGTTGAGAGCCGCTTTCACCGGGATCGGGTTCGAGGTGATGAACAACGCGTTGAACAGCGGTGAGAGCTGTTCGTGGATCTTCCTCGCCGCCGGCACGTCGCCGGTGCCCACCAGCTCGAGCATCTGATGGATCTGGGTGCCGACGAGGTGGCTCGCCACGCTCACGACGCCCACCGCGCCGAGACACGCGTAGCCGAACGCAGCCCAATCGTCGCCCGAGTACACCTCGAAACCGGCCGGCGCCTCCGCGATCAGCCGGGAGACCGCCTGGAAGTCGCCGGTCGAGTCCTTCACCGCCACGATGTTGGGTCGCTCGGCGAGCGTGAGCAGCGTGTCGTGCTCGATACGGATGGCAGTGCGCCCGGGGATGTTGTACGCGATGATCGGCAGATCGGTCGCGTCGGCCACCCGCTCGAAGTGCGCGATCAGCCCTCGCTGCGGAGGCTTGTTGTAGTAGGGGGTGACCACGAGCAACCCGTCGGCTCCGGCTTCCTCGGCGGCCTCGGTGAGCTCGAGCGTCTCGGCGGTCGAGTACGTGCCCGTGCCGCAGATGAGCTGCCCGCGGTCGCGGATCGCCTCGCCGACCGCTCGGAACAGCTCGGCCTTCTCCGTCGCGGTGAGGGTCGGCGATTCGCCGGTCGAGCCGGTCACCACGATGGCGTCCGTGCCGTTGTCGACCAGCCATGACGCCAGCCGCTGCGCCCCGTCGAGATCGACGGCGTGGTCGCCGTCGCGGAACGGCGTGACCATCGCGGTCACGACCGAGCCGAACCTGCCCGCGTGTCCGGTCATCGGGAGCCCTCTCCTTCGCCGGGCGCCGCCTGGGGGGCGGCAGCGATGCGCCTATGCTAGCGGGCCATGCCGCGCATCTACACCAAGACCGGGGACGACGGCACGACCGGTCTGCTCTACGGCGGACGGGTGTCCAAGGACGACCTCGTCACCGACGCGTACGGCACCACCGACGAGGCCGTTGCCACCTTGGGCCTCGCGCGCTCCCTGACGACCGACGCGACGATCGCCGCGGAGATCCTCTCCCTCCAGCGCGAGCTGTTCGTGGTCGGAGCCGACCTCGCCGCCAACCCGAGCGGGCGCGACAAGCTGCGAGCGGGCGTCTCGCTCGTGACCCCCGACATGACGCAGCGGCTCGAGCATCGGATCGACGACCTCGTCGGCGAGCGACCGTTGCCCGACGTGTTCATCGTCCCGGGCGCGGATCCGGCCGGCGCCGCCCTCGACATGGCGCGCGCCACGGTTCGGCGCGCGGAGCGCGCCGTCGTGGCGCTCGGACGCGCCGGCCGCGAGCCCAACGCCGAGGTGTGCCGGTACCTCAACCGCCTGAGCGACCTCTTGTTCGTGCTCGCGAGGCGGGAAGCCGGTGAGAGCGAGCCGGCGAGCCGCTGACGCATCACCACGGAGCTCGTCGCACCCCTCTGAGGGTGGGCCGGGACGATCGGGCCCCCCCTCGGGCGGCCGGCAAGGCTCAGCCGTCGGCCCTCGGCACGGGCGCCATCGCGCCCACGTTGTCCTCGCCGAATGCCAGGATCGCGAGCCCGATCGTCTGCGGGGTGACGGCGCTCGGGAAGCGGAACTCGAGGGTCACCTGATCGCCGTCGGCGATCGGGCCGGCGCCTTCCACCTCCCCGTCGTAGCGACGATCGTCGGCGCCGACCACGTAGAGGGAGGGCGTCCCCAGCTCCGATCCGGTGCCGTTGCGGACGTTCATGGTGGCGGTGCCCTCCTCGAACGTCACCTGGGCGGTGATGCTGTTGAACTGGTAGATGAACCGTCCGGGCACGAACGCCGTGTCGCCGGTGTCCTCGCTGATGACCCCCCCGTCACTCGGAGCGGCGGTCGATCGCACGGGATCGACGGCGTCATCGCCACCGGTGCACGCCGAGGCCGACACGACCACGGCGAGCACGATGCAGCACGCGGAGAGGCGGCCAGGGGGGGTCACGGCGCGGCATGATACGCGAACATCGAGGGGGACCGACCCAGCATGGAACGACTCGAACTCCGACGACACGCGACCCGTGATCCGGGAGCCGACCGCCTCTCTCCCGAGGGGCGTGCGTTGGCCGAGGACGTCGGTCGCTCGACGGCGCGAGCCTACGACCGCGTGTTCGTCTCGCCCGCGCAGCGTGCCGCCGAGACGGCAGCGTGGATCCTGCGAGGAGCGATGCTGCAGCTCCCCGAGCATTCCGTCGTGCCCGGGCTGGCGGGACGGGACGCGAGCGGGGGCAGCCCCGAAGGCATGGCGGCTGGCATCCGGTCGCTGCTCGATCAACTCCCCACCGGCGGCACTGGACTCGCGATCAGCCACACCCCCTTCGTGGAACGCGCGGCGCACGGCCTGACCGGGACGGACGTCGAGCCGTTCGGGGAATGCGAAGGGATCGCCGTGATCCGTCACGACGACGGCTCGATCACGATCGAGGAGCTTCGGCTCGCCCCGCCGGGCTCGAGCACGGACCCCGTTCGGTGAGCACCTGGAGCGACCAGGTCGTGCCCGCCTTCGCGTTGGGCGTGGCGCTCGGTGCCGCGCCTGGACCGGTGCAGCTGTTGATCCTGACCGAGACGGCGCGTCACGGGATCGGTCGAGGATTCCGCGTGATGCTGGGTGCGAACGGCATGCTGTTCGTGGTGCTCGCAACCATGGCGCTCGGGTTCTCGGCCGTCGAACCGTCGATGGGCGTCGTGCGCATCCTGCGGATCGCCGGCGGACTCTTCCTCGTGTGGATCGCGGTGGGCGAGCTTCGCACGCTGAGCCAGGCAGCGGACGGTCCACCGGTCGCGGAGGACCCGTCGAGGCGCGTGGGGCCGACCGCTCGCGGAGTGGTGCTCGTGATCGTGAACCCGGGGGCGTGGATCTTCTTCGCCACCACGGCCGCGGCGGTGATCGCGGAGGCCAGCGCCGACGGAGGCCGGGACACCGCCCTGCTCACGGCGGTCGCCATGACCCTGGGGGTGACGCTGACCGATCTCGGCTCCGCGCTCGTGGGCACCGGCAGCCGGGCCCTGCTCGGCGAACGCGGTCTGCGGTGGGTACGCTCCGGGCTCTCGGTGCTGCTGTTGGCGATCGGACTGGCGTTCGTCGTGCAGGGGCTGCGGGGGTAGGTCCTCGCCGGTCCACGGGTCGCTCAGGCGAGCTCCAGGAGCGGCTCCAGACCCACGGTGAGGCCCGGCCGGGTCGGCGCGGCTTTCACCGCGAGCACCACCCCCGGCATGAACGACGTCCGGTCCGTCGAGTCGTGACGGAGCGTGAGGGTCTGGCCCTGCCCCCCGAAGACGACCTCCTCGTGGGCCACGAGGCCGGGCAGGCGCACCGAGTGCACGCGCACGCCCTCGACGTCGGCGCCGCGGGCGCCGGGGCCCTCCCGGTCGCCGCCGGGGGCGGTGGGCGTCTCGGTTCGCGCGTTCGCGATCCGACGGGCCGTGAGCAAGGCGGTGCCGCTCGGCGCGTCGAGCTTCCGATCGTGGTGCAGCTCGATCACCTCCGCCGCCGGGAACCAGCGAGCGGCCTGCTCGGAGAACCGCATCAGCATCGCGGCACCGATCGCGAAGTTGGGCGCCACGATCACGCCGACCGGCGCCTCCCGCCAGGCCTCGTCGATCTCGAAGCCGGTCGTGCCGACCACGACGTGCACGCCGTTGGCGATGCCCCAGGCCACATGGTCCGGAGCGTAGGCGGGAGCCGTGAAGTCGACGAGCACGTCGAGGCCCGAGGCCCCGATCTCGTCGAGATGTTCGACCAGCACCACGGCGGCGGCGTCGCCGGCGAGCCCGATCGCGTCGCCGAGCGACGCGCCTGGATGCGAGCGCGACACGGCCGCCACCAGGGTCAAGGCGGGGTCGGCGGTGACGGCGCGGCAGACCTCCGAGCCCATGCGGCCCGTGGCGCCCGCGACCCCGACGCGGATCACGGGATGACCTCGCGCAAGGCGGAGGCGCCGAGCGGGCCCAGGACCGTGAGCGTCATCGGCTGCGACAGTACCCGCTCCGCGACGCGGCGCGCATCGTCGAGCGTGACGCGATCGATCCGTCGAAGGACCTGATCGACCGTGAGGATCTCTCCGTGCGAGATCTCGGACTTGCCTAGACGGCTCATCCGTCCGCCCGGGTCCTCGAGCGAGAGGACCATGGATCCCTTGACGTGCCCCTTGGCGCGCTCGAACTCCTCGTCGCCGAGCCCCCCGCCGCCCACGACGTCGAGCTCCCGGCGGAGCAGCGACACGACATCGCGCGCGCGGCTCGGCGTCGTGCCGGCGTAGGTCGTGAACATGCCGGCCTCGGTGAACTGCGTGTGGAAGCTGTACACGGTGTACGCCAGCCCCCGCTTCTCCCGCACCTCCTGGAACAGCCTCGACGACATGCCTCCACCGAGGGCCGTGTTCACGACGAGGAAGGCGAACCGATCGGGGTCGTTGCGCGCCAGCCCGTTCGTTCCCAGGCAGATGTGCGCCTGCTCGGTCTTGCGACGCTTCACCAGATGCTTGCCGGACGGCTCGGGGGCACGCTCGGGCGCGCGCAGGTTCCAGACCGACGTGGCGCGCGGACCCAGCCGGCGGCCCGTCTCCATGCGATCGCGCAACAGGCGCACGAGGTCGTCGTGGCGCAGGTTGCCGGCGGCGGCGACCACGAAGTTGCCGGGCGTGTAGTGACGCTCGTAGAAGCGCCTGACCGATGCGCGGGTCGCGTCGCGGATCGTCGCGGCCGTGCCGAGGATCGGCCGCCCGAGCGGATGATCGGGCCACAGGGTCTGCGTGTACAGATCGTGCACGGCGTCCTCGGGCGAGTCCTCGTGCATGTTGATCTCCTCGAGGATCACCTGACGTTCCGCATCGAGGTCTCGGGAACGGATCACCGAATGCTGCAGCATGTCGGCGAGGTGCTCGACCGCCATCTCGAGGTCGCGGTCGAGCACACGGGCGTAGTAGCACGTGTACTCACGAGCGGTGAACGCGTTGACGTCGCCTCCGACCGCGTCGAAGTCCTCGGCGATCTCCTGGGCGGACCGCCGCTCGGTGCCCTTGAAGAGCAGGTGCTCCAGGAAATGGCTCGACCCGCTGATCCGCGGGCGCTCGTCGCGTGATCCGGCGAGCACCCAGAAGCCGAGCGAGACGGAACGGACGCCCGGCATCCGTTCCGTGACGACCCGCAGGCCCGAGCTGAACTCGGTCCGTTCGATGGGCATGGCCGGTTCGCGCTGTTCCGGCTAGTCCCCGGCGGGATCGCCGGGGGCATCGGCCCCCGTGGGCGCGTCGGCGCCGCTCGAAGCGTCTGCCTGGCTCCTCGGAGCCCCGCCGTCGCCGTCACGGAACCGCCGGCCCCGCCGCTCGGAACCACGATCGCTCCGGTCGCGGTCGCGACCGCCTCGGTCCCCACCACGATCGCGCCCACCTCGGGAGCCACGCTCTCGCCCGCCCCCCGACTCGTCGGCCTGACCCTCGGGGATCGCCCACTCGTCGCCGACGGGCTTGAGGCTGATCTTGCCCTGCGTGTCGATGTCCTCGACGAGCACCGTGAGCGTGTCGCCTTCCTTCACCGCCTCCTCGACGCTGCTGAGCCGCTTGCCTCGGCCCAGCTTCGAGATGTGCACGAGGCCGTCGCGGCCCGGCACGAGGTTCACGAAGGCGCCGAACGTCGTCGTCTTGACCACCGTGCCCTCGTACTGCTCGCCGACCAGCACCGGACGGGGGTTCGCGATCTCGTCGATCATGCGGGACGCCTCGTCGGCACCCTCGGCGCCGAGCGTGGACCCGATCAGCACCGTGCCGTCGTCCTGGATGTCGATGTCGGCTCCGGTCAGCGCGATGATCTCGTTGATGCGCTTGCCCTTGGGCCCGATCACCTCTCCGATCTTGTCCACCGGGATCTGGATCGAGATGATGCGCGGTGCCTTGGCGTTGACCTCCTCGCGCGGAGCGGGGATCGCCGTTTCCATCACGTCGAGGATCTGGAAGCGGGCTTCGCGCGCCTGCTTGAGCGCATCGGCCAGCACCGAGCCAGGCAGACCGGTCACCTTCATGTCGAGCTGGATCGCGGTCACGAACTCGCGCGTGCCCGCGACCTTGAAGTCCATGTCGCCGAGGGCGTCCTCGGCTCCGAGGATGTCGGTGAGCGTCACGAACACGCCCTCGTCCGCGATCATGCCCATCGCGATGCCCGCCACCGGAGCCTTGATCGGCACCCCCGCGTCCATCAGCGAGAGGGTCGAACCACAGACGCTCGCCATCGATGTCGAGCCGTTCGAGCTCAGGACGTCGCTCACGAGCCGGAGGGCGTACGGGAACTCGTCCTCGTGGGGCACCACCGGGATCAGTGCCCGCTCCGCGAGCGCTCCGTGCCCGATCTCTCGGCGCCGCGGCGACCCCACCCTGCCCGTCTCACCGGTCGAGAACGGCGGGAAGTTGTAGTGGTGCATGTACCGCTTCGTGTCCTCGAGGTCGAGCGTGTCGATCATCTGGGTCATGCGCAGCATGCCGAGCGTCGTGATGTTCAACACCTGCGTGTCGCCCCGGCTGAACAGGGCGGAGCCATGGGCACGCTCGAGCACGCCGACCTCGGCCGACAGCGGCCTGATCTCGGTGGGGGTACGACCGTCGAGCCGGATGCCCTCCCTGATCACGCGCGCGCGCATGACCTTCTTCTGCACCTGCTTCCAGGCAGCGCCGAACTCGCCGAGCCGGTCGGTCCCCTCCTCCCCCAACTCCGACGCCAGGCGCTCCTTGGCCTCGGCCTTCAACGCGTCGAGCTTCGCCTCGCGTTCGGCCTTGTCGGGCACGATCGCCTCGGCGAGTCGGTCGGCCGCGAATCCCGAGACGATCTCGTACACGTCGTCGCCGTAGAGCGGACGCGGGGTCCATTCCTGCTCGCTGACCTCCGCCTCGTCGACGAATGCTCGCTGCGCGTCGATCTGGTCGGCGATGGCGCGCTTGGCCGCTTCCAGACCCTCCGCGACGGTCTCCTCCGTCGGCGCCTGGGCGCCGCCGGCGAGCAGGTCCCACGTGTTGTCGGGCGCCTCGCCCTCGATCATCAGCACGTCGATCTCACCCGCGTCGTTCTTGCGGCCGGCGACCACCACGTCGAACGTGGCCTCCTCGATCTCCTGGAACGTCGGGTTCACGATCCACTCACCGTCGATCAAGCCCATGCGCACCGAGGCGACCGGTCCGTCGAAGGGCAGGCCGGCCAGGCACGTCGCGACCGACGCCGCGTTCATCGCGGGGATGTCGTAAGGGTTCTCGCCATCGACCCCGAGCACGGTGATGATCACCTGCACCTCGTCGCGGAACCCGTCACGGAACGTGGGGCGCAGCGGCCGGTCGATCAGGCGGCAGGTGAGGACGGCGGTCTCGGACGGACGTCCCTCGCGGCGGAAGAAGCTCCCCGGGATCTTGCCCGCCGCGTACATGCGCTCTTCAACGTCGATCGTGAGCGGGAAGAAGTCGATGCCTTCCCGGGGGTTGCTGCTGACGCAGGTGGCGAGCACCTGGGTCTGGCCGTAGGTGACCAACACGGCACCGTCGGCGAGCTTGGCCATCCGGCCGGTCTCGAGCGTGATCTCGCGACCGCCGAACGGGTGGGACTTGGTGATG
The DNA here is from genome assembly GCA_035550775.1 of Actinomycetota bacterium. GTDB lineage: Bacteria > Actinomycetota > UBA4738 > UBA4738 > HRBIN12 > JAOUEA01. The sequence continues at coordinate 37,877 of DASZOO010000131.1, forward strand.
ACGGCCATGCGGCCTCCTCCTTGTCGTGACGCACGGGCTGCCCGTGCGACGGTTCCTCGCGCACCGCCACGCGGTGCGCGGATCGGAAGGAGGCGGGTCGGTCGATCCTCAGTGGTGGGCCGCCGGGCGCCGGGAGGCGTGTCCGGAAGCTCGCTACTGATTACCGACCTGGATCCCGCCCCCGGCGGGTCGATCGTTCGTTCGCATCACTCCTCGTATCGCACGCGGCGCTTCGGCGCGCCGGACGGATGCGACGGTCAGCGGCGCAGACCCAACCGGGCGATCACGTCGCGGTAGCGCTCGATGTCCTCGTTGCGGAGGTAGTCGAGGAGGCGGCGACGCCGGCCGACCATCTTCAGCAGGCCGCGCCGGGACGCGTGATCGTGCTTGTGGGTCTTGAGATGCTCGGTCAGTTCGGCGATGCGCGTGGTCAGCACCGCGATCTGCACCTCCGCCGAGCCGGTGTCGCCGACGGTACGGCCGTACTCGGCGATGATCTGGGACTTCGCTTCCTTCGTCAATGTCATGGTCGGTCGTCAAGCCTACCAGCGGGGATGCCGGCCTGACCGAACCGGTCGGCGGCCGTCACCGCGGCCACGGCCTCGACGACCCGCCCGCGGCGGACGCGCAGATCGGCCAGGGAGGCTTCGGCCCTCGCGAGGCGGCGAAGGTTCACACGGGCACGCCTCGCACGGCGCATCCTGGCCGCGAACCAGGCCGCCGCCAGGCCGCACACAGGCCCGATCGTGGCGGTCGTCCACCACGGGTGGGTCGTGTCGCGCACCGGCGACAGGTACCGCCACGCGACCCAGGTGAGCGGGAAGCAGACGAAGGCGACCAGGAACTTCACCGTCGCCCTCGTCACCGGCGCCATGGGTCGCCGGCCCGAGAGCCAGGTGAGGGCCCCCGGCACGGCGTTGACGATCGCTCCCACGATCGCGGGGACGGCCAGCAGCACCGCCAGCACGGCTCCCGCCAGATGGACTCGCCGGTGCCGGCCCGGATCGGTGGCCACGGCCGCATCGGTGATCGCGTTGGCCTCCAGGGCGTCGCGATATGCGTCCGCGGCGCGACGCACCGCGGTCTGCTCGTCCTCGGGAGCCTCACCCAGGCGGGACGCGAGATCCTCGCGGAGCGCGAAGGGCGGCCGCCACCCCGGATCGGCGTCGAGCGGACGCAGCGCGATCGTGGCGGCGAGGGTGAGGGAGGACATCTGCGCGGCGCTCTCGAAGTCGAGGGCGACCGCGGCCAGTCGATCGGTGATGGCCTCGGTCAGGCCCCGGACGATCTCACGATCGTCGTCGGTCGCACGTCGGCCAACGGGCACGATCGACTCGAGCTCCGGGTCGAGATCGAGCGGCTTGCCGACCCGCACGTAGACGCGGGCCCGCGCGCGGCTCTTGTTCTCATAGATCAGTCCCACCGGCAGGATCCGCAAGCCTTCGGCTCCGGCCGTGCGCGCGCCCAGCGCGATCCGGGCGGCCCCCGTCTTCACCGGCAGCAGCCGGACCTCGTCGCTCGCCCGTCCTTCGGGGAAGATGCCCACGACCCCGCCGTCGGCCAGCGCCTCGTGGCACGCCTCGAATGCGCCGGCGTTGGCCGACGTGTCGCCGTCGGTGGCCCGATGCACGGGGATCGCACCCGCCAGCTGGAGGAACGGGCGCGCCGCCGTCCGCCATAACGAGGCCATGGCGAGGAAGCGCGGGAACCGAGGCAGGATCGCGGTGAGCAGGACCGGGTCGACGAATCCCCCGTCGTGGTTCGCGACGACGAGCAGGGGGCCCTGATCGGGGACGCGCCCGAGACCGCTCGTCTCGACCGACCGGAACCAACCCAGGGTGGCCGCTCGGGCGATCGACCGCATCACGAGACCTCGTGCCCGCACGACCGGATCCTCCCACGATCATGTCGGCCCGGCGGATGGCCCGGGGGATGGCCCGGCGGCCACCGATACCATGGCGGGCATGCCGAAGGTGGCGGATCGCTTGCTCCTCATGTGCGGCCTGCTCGGGCCCGTCTCGTTCACCGCCGCGTGGGTCGCCGCGAGCCGCCGTCAGCCCGGGTACTCGATGGCGAACGAGCACATCAGCGGGCTCGCTGCCCCCGATGCGCGGGACCCGGCCTTGATGACGACCGGGTTCGCCGCGCTCGGTGTGGGCTCGGTCGCGTTCGGCGCGGCCCTCGACCGCCGCTTGGGCGAGGGTGCGTGGGCGCCGGCGTTGCTGGGCGCCTCGGGGCTCGCGATCTGCGCTGCCGGCTTCCTCCCACGCGACCGCATGTCGAACTATCCGATGCCCGGCGAACCCCTCGTACGGCAGTCCTGGGTCAACGATGCCCACGACCTGGCCTCGGTGACCGGGCACGTGTGCGCCACCCTGGGCTTGTTGTCGTTGGCGTGGCACCTGCGCCGGGAGCCGGGACTGCGAGACCTGGCGTGGCCGGCGGCGGGCGCTGCGATCGCATCGAGCGGGCTGATGTCGTATTTCGCGCGCGACGTGGTGCGCCCCGGCAACGGCATCGTGCAGCGCATCGGCATCTCGATGCCCCTCGCGTTCACGACGCGACTCGCTTGGAGGCTGTTGCGGGAACCGCGCAGCGCTCCGTGATGCGGCACCGCGAACCGGGTCTCAAGCCAGGGAGCCGTCGGGCACGATCTCCCTGGTGCGAGCGACGTCGTCGGTGATGGCGCCGACCAACGCCTCGATCGAGTCGTAACGCTCCTCGTCCCGCAGTCGCCGCCAGAACTCGATCGCCAGGTGTTCCCTCTGCATCTCGTCGCCCTCGTAGTCGAGCAGGAACGCCTCGACATGGAGGGGGTCCACTCCGAAGGTCGGGTTGGTGCCGACGTCGATCGCGGCCCGATAGCGCCGGCCCCGGAGCTCGGCGACCCCCGCGTAGATGCCTTGCCCCGGAAGCAGCAGCCGTGGCCGCGTGCGGAGGTTGGCGGTCGGGAACCCGAGTCCCCTCCCCCGGCCGTGCCCGGAGGTCACCGTTCCGTCGAGCACGAAGCGCCGACCGAGCGCCTCCGCAGGCCAGTCGAGGTCGCCCGCGGTCAGTGCGTCGCGGATGGACGAGGACGACACCGTCCGGCCGCCGAGCTCGAGCAGCGCCACGCCCTCGGCGGTCAAGCCGAACGGCGCGCCCATCGCCGGCAGGGTCTGCACCGTTCCGACCGCCTTGTACCCGAAGGTGAAGTTCTGGCCCATCACCGCGTGGCGGGCGTGCAGGCCGCCGACCAGCACGTCTCGGACGAACTCCTCGGCCGTGATCCGGGAGAACTCGGGCGTGAACTGGAGCACGACCAGCACGTCGATGCCCCTGGCCTCGATCAGGGCGGCCTTGCGCTCGACCGTCGTCAGCAGGCGGGGCTCCGCGCCGGGGGTCAGCACTTCCCTGGGATGCCGGTCGAACGTGATGCCCACGGCGCGCATCCCTCGTTCACGAGCGCGTGCCACCGTGGTGTCGATCACCGATCGATGTCCCAGGTGGACCCCGTCGAAGAATCCGACCGTCACGACCGAGGGATCGGCGTCGAGCGGCAAGGAGTCGATCCCGCGCACGATCAGCATCGCGCGAGAGCCTAACGGACCTCCTCCGGTGCCCCGGTCGCAGCGACGAGTCATCGCCGTCGGTGCATCCGATCGCGACCCGCTGGGGTACGGTTCCTGCATGCCTGGCCGAGCCGTCGTGGCGATCGTGTCGGCCGCGCTGCTCGTCGGCGCGTCGTGCGGGTCGTCGGGGCCGTCCGCCCCGGCGCCCGACGACGACGTGATCACCGTCGCGTCGTTCGATTTCGACGAGAGCGAGGTGATCGCCGAGCTCTACGTCCAGGCACTCCGATCCTCAGGGTTCGAGGTCCGTCACGTCCGGCGCGTCGGCGCCCGGGAGGTGGTGCTCCCCGCCCTCGAGCTCGGCCTGATCGACGTCGTGCCCGAGTACGCGGGCAGCGCGGTGGGGTTCCTGGGGGGAGAGCCGTCCATCGATCCGGCGTCGGCACACGAGCACCTGCGGGTGCTGGTCGGTGCGAAAGGGATCGACGTGCTCGCACCTGCCCCCGCGCAGAGCCGAAACGGCCTCGTGGTCACGACGGAGACGGCCACCCGGGAGGGGCTTCGGACGGTGAGCGACCTGCGCGACGTGGCCGGCGAGATGGTCCTGGGCGGACCACCCGAATGCCCCGAGCGAGCGCTCTGCCTCCGGGGCTTCACCGAACGCTACGGGTTGGAGTTCGCATCGTTCCTGCCGCTCGACGCGGGTGGTCCGATCACGGCGGAGGCGGTCCAACAGGGAACCGTCGACGTTGGGGTGCTGTTCACGAGCGACGGCAACCTCGCCGAGCACGGGCTCGTGCTGCTCCGTGACGACCGCCGCCTGCAGCCGGCGGAGAACGTCACCCCGCTCGTCAGGCGAGACGCCGTCGCACGCGTCGGCCCTCGGATGACCGAGGTGCTCGACGCGGTGTCGGCCCGGCTGACCACCTCCGAGCTCCGGCGTCTGAACGCACTGGCTCGCGGAGGCATGGCCCCCATCGAGGTCGCGACCTCGTGGCTCCGTGAGCAAGGGCTCGCAGAGGGCTCCGAGTAGCATCGGCGGAGGAGACGGAGGGAACAGGTGGCAACGGCCGACGAAACCACCCGGGCCACAGAGCGAGGCCGGCGGATGCTACAGGGCGCCGGGGTGCGGCGGCGTCCCTCGGGCGAGGCGCCGCCGCTGCCGCGCGAGCTCGGCCGCAGCGGCAAGTTCTGGCTGTTCATGGCCGCGTACCTCGTCGCGACGGTCGCCGGGGTGCTCTTGTTCGAACCATCGAGGCGTGCCGTCGAAGGGATCGATGCGGCCATCCTCCGTGGGCTCGCCTCCTGGCGGACCAACCTGCTGACCGACGTGATGGAGACGGTCGTGCTCATCACCGCGAGCTGGGCGATCCGGATCCTGCGGTGGGGCACCATCCTCACGCTCATCCTCGTACGTCGGTGGCGCCATCTGATCGTGTTCATCGGCGCCTTGATCGTCGAGGGCGTGGTGAGCTACCTGCTCATCGAGTTCATCCAACGTCCGCGACCGTTCGACGTGGTCATCCTCGGTCCATGGCAAGGGTTCTCGATGCCATCGCGGCAGCTCGCGGCGCTCGCCGTCACGCTCATCGGCATGACCTACTCCCTGATCCCTCACGGGCGCGTTCGCGACTCCGCGAAGTGGGCGACCGCGTGCATCCTCGTGCTCGCCGGGTTCGCACGGCTCTACCTCGCGATCGACCACCCCACCAGCGCGCTCTTCGGGGCGGTGCTCGGGGTGGCGATCGGTCTCACGGCCTTCCGCTGGTTCACGCCCAACGACATCTTCCCCGTGACCTACCGGCGCGGGAAGGCCGCGCATCTCGACGTGGGCGGTCGACGGGGGGCGGCGATCGTCACGGGCGTCCGGGATCAACTCGGCTACCAGGTCCTCGACGTGCAGCCGGTCGGGCTCGCCGGCTCGGGTGGGTCCACACCCCTGAAGCTTCGCGTCCGTGAGGAGGGCACGGGCAACCAGCGGACGCTCTTCGCGAAGCTCTACGCGAAGAGCCACGTGCGAGCCGACCGCTGGTACAAGCTCGGCCGGACGATCCTCTACGGCAAGCTCGAGGACGAGACGCCGTTCCAGACGGTCCGCCGCTTCGTGGAGTACGAGGACCACATGCTGCGGCTCATGGAGGACATGGACCTGCCCGTGCCCCGCCCGTACGGCGTCGTCGAGATCACCCCGGAGCGCGAGTACATGATCGTGATGGAGTTCTTCGACGGCGCGGTCGAGATCGGCGAGGCAGAGGTGGACGACGGGGTCATCGAACAGGGCCTGCTGCTCGTCCGCGAGATGTGGGACGACGGCCTCGCGCATCGCGACATCAAGCCCGCGAACCTCATGGTCCTCGACGGACGGCTGAAGCTGATCGACGTGTTCTTCGTGCAGGTGAGGCCGTCTCCCTGGCGGCAGGCGGTCGATCTCGCGAACATGATGCTGGTGCTGGGCCTGCGTTCGGACGCTCGCCGCGTCTACGAGCACGCGCTCCGATGGTTCACTCCCGACGAGATCGCGGAGGCGTTCTCGGCCACCAGGGGCGTCGCGAGCCCGACCCAGCTGCGATCCATGATGAAGGAGGACGGCCGCGACCTCGTCACGGAGTTCCGAGCGCTCGCTCCGCAACGGGAGCCCATCAAGATCCAGCGCTGGAGCATCCGTCGGATCCTGGTCACGCTCGGCGTGCTCCTCGTCGCGCTGATCATGGTCGGCCTGATCATCTCGAACTGGGCGGTCTTCGCGTGAGAGGTCGAGCGATCCTCGTCGGACTCGCCCTCGTGTCGGTGTTGTCCTCATGTTCGGTCGGCGACGAGCGCTGGCCCATCTGCTCAGAGATCCAGGCGTCCATCCTGGCCCTCGAGGCGCAATCGGTTCCGTCGGCCACCCAGCTCCCGTGCATCGCCGAGCTGCCGATCGGTTGGCGGTTCAGCGGGTCCCTCGTGCGGGACGACCGAGCGACGCTGTGGTTCGACCACGATCGCGCCGGCATCCGTGCCGTCGAGGTGATCCTGGCCCCGGAGTGCGACGTGTCCGCCGCCGTGCAGGTACCTCCCGCCCCCGACGAGGTCGGTATGCGCGCCTTCCAGGCGCCCGAGAGCCTCGACCCGTTCATCGGTACCCGGTACCTGCTGTTCGAGGGCGGATGCATCGAGTACCGCTACCGATTCGCGCCCGGAACGAGCCCCGCCCTGGTCATCGAGGCGGATCGGGCGCTGTCGTCGGTGCCGCGCGCTGCGATCGTGGCCGAGGTCCGAGGGGACCTCGACCTCACCCTCTGCGGCGCAGGAGCGCCGGAGTGCGCCGGATAGGGCTCGGGCGATGCTCACCGATCACCGGCGAGCCCTGCGATTCTCGGTCGGGCTGTTCGCCTGCCTCGTGTTCATGTTGGTCGCGGTGGGGCGCCACCCCGAGGCCGCTGCGCCGCGCACCACGGTCGCGTTCATCGGCGAGTTCGACGCCAGCGTCCAACGATGGGCCGACGACATCAGGACGGGCCCCGTCACGGCCCTCTTCGAGTTCCTGAGCCTGATCGGTGGCGGCCTGGTGACGATCCCGCTGCGGATCGCGGTCGCGGGGTGGCTCGCGTTCCGACGGCGATTCGTCGCGTTCTCGGCGTTCGTGCTGACCTGGGTGGCCTCGGAGGTCCTGCTCACGTGGCTCAAGGTCTTCTTCCATCGCGGCCGTCCTCCCGGTCCGCTCGTCGACACCGTGGGGTTCTCGTTCCCGTCGGGGCACGCCGTCGCCGGTGCTGCGCTCGCGACCGCTATCGTGCTCGTGTTCTTCCCCCCGGGGCGCCGTCGTCGCAAGTGGGAGCTGCTCGCCGTCGCCTTCACGTTCGTGATGGCGCTCTCTCGCGTGTACCTGTCCGCGCACTGGTTCTCCGACGTGCTCACCGGCGTGCTGCTCGGTACGAGCATCGCGCTCGG
>DASZOO010000132.1:0-2011 GCA_035550775.1 Actinomycetota bacterium
ATCGCGCGCAAGGCGTACGCGGACTGGTCCTACTGGGACGAGGATCGCCGAGTGCTCACGCGCAGCCATGTCGAGCTGATCGAGATCCCGCAGCGCATGGGCGCCTCGCGGAAGAACTCGGCGGACATCAAGCTCGCGGTCGACGCGCTCGAGATGGCGTTCGAGCGGGACTACGTGACGACGTTCGTGATCTGCACGGGCGACAGTGACTTCACCCCGCTCGTGCACAAGCTCCGAGAGCTGGACAAGCGGGTGATCGGCGTGGGCATCAAGGAGTCGACGTCGAAGCTGCTCCCGCCGGCCTGCGACGAGTTCCTCTACTACGAGTCGCTCGAGGGCGTCGACGTGCCGGCGGAGCGCCGGCGACGCGGCCGCAGGAGCAGGGGAGGAGCCTCGTCCGAGGCCGGGCTCTCCGCGACCAAGACCTCGGCGGCCGACGAGGAGCCGGTCGACGACGAGGAGCTACCCCAGGCTGCGACGCTCGACGAGGACCAGCTCGCGATCCTGATCGCGCAGACCGTGGCGGGTCTCGAGCGCAGCACGACCGGACCGGTCCTGGCCTCCTCGGTCAAGCGGGCCCTGCTGCGGAAGGACCCGACGTTCAGCGAGACCGACCACGGGTACCGTGCGTTCGGCGAACTGCTCCGCCATCTCGCGGAGCGCAACGTGGTCGAGCTGAGCGAGGGCTCGGCCAAGGGCGACCCCGAGGTCTCGTTGCCCTCCGAGGGCGGCGAGGCGGACGCGTTCCAACTGCTCCACGAGGTCGTCGCCGACCTCGCCTCGCAGGGGCCCGTGCAGCTGTCCGGCCTCAAGAACCGGGTGCGGAAGGCGCATCCTGGCTTCAGCGAGAAGCAGTACGGGTACGGGGGGTTCCTGCAGTTCTGCAAGGCCGCCGCGACCCACGGATCGGTGTCGCTCGAATGGGACGAAGCAGCCGAGGACTACATCGTCTCGGTCCCGTAGGAGACGAGGTCGATGCCGACACCGGTCGATTGCCTCCTCGAAGCCGGGAGCCAGCGCACCTTCGTGTGCGCGGCTGCGTGGCCCGGATGGTGTCGGGCCGGCCGTGACGAACACGCCGCGCTGGAGGCGCTGTTCACGTACGGCAGGAGGTACGCGTCGGCGATGCGGGCATCGGGCGTCCGGCTCGCGGCACCGTCCGGGCCCGGCGCGCTCCGCGTGATCGAACGCGTTCCCGGCAACGCCACGACCGACTTCGGTGCCCCCGACGGTGCCTACGAGGCCGACGAGGAGCCGATCACCGCGCGTGAGTGGACCCGGTTGCGGCGGGTCCTCGAAGCGTGCTGGGCGGCGTTCGATGCAGCGGCCGCCGCCGCCGAGGATGCCGAGCTGCGGAAGGGCCCACGCGGCGGCGGCCGCGATCTCGACGCGATCGCCTCCCACGTCGTCGGGGCCGAGGGCGGCTACCTGCGGAAGCTGATCGGCACCGGGGTCACGATCGACGAGGACGACCCGTGGGGAGCTCGTGCGATCGAGCGTGCCGCCGTGCTCGAAGGGCTGGACCAGGCCCGGTCCGGCGAGCTGCCCGAGCGCGGTCCACGTGGCGGCGCGAGGTGGAAGCCCCGGCGATTCTTGCGGCGCACCGCCTGGCATGTGCTCGACCACACGTGGGAGATCGAGGACCGCTCGACCGGCTGAGGCATTACGCTGTCGGTGAGGGTCGGCGGATCGATCAGCCGACCGAGGACAAGAGCTGTCGGCACGAGGGAGGAAGACGATGAAGGCAGCCGTCGGCGATGTGCTCCGGGTCAGGGGGCACCACATCGGGGAAGCTGATCGGGACGCCGAGATCCTCGAGGTCAGAGGCGAGGAGGGCGGCCCTCCGTTCCTCGTTCGTTGGGAGGACGGGCACGAAGGGCTGGTGTTCCCGGAATCCGACGCCGAGATCGTGCACGTCGGGGAGGCGGAGTCGCCGAACTAGATGAAGTGGTCTTCGTTCGGCACGGTGCCGGGCTGCCACCCTTCGTACCCCTCGGGGAAGGCGAACGCG
>DASZOO010000133.1:0-9271 GCA_035550775.1 Actinomycetota bacterium
CACGACGGCCAGCGAGGCGGCCGAGTACATCGCCAGCGCGAGCACCCAGGCGAGCTGATAGGGACGGCGTCGCGTTGCGTACTGCCTGGCGACGAGACCGGCGAACACGGCGGCCACGATGGCCGCGGCCAGCGGGAACACCCACATGACCTCAGCATACGGGCCCCGAAGTCCCGGCCGGTCGCCCACTCGCATGCCTACGATGGGAGCGTGAGCACCCCTCGATTGCTCTTCTCGTCTGCCGCCTTCTTCGCGCGCCCGCTCGCGTCGACGTTCCGCATCGTGGCCGAGACCGGGTACTCCGGTGTCGAGGTGATGGTGACGAAGGACCCCGCGAGCCAGGACGCGGCGAGCATGCGAGCCCTCGCCGATGAGCACGGCCTCACGATCGGCGCGATCCACGCGCCGTCGCTGCTCGTGACCAGGAAGGTCTGGGGCACCGACCCGATCGGCAAGATCGACCGGGCGATCCGCGTCGCCGAGGACGCCGAGGTGCCGGTCGTGGTGATGCACCCGCCCTTCCGGTGGCAGCGCGCGTACCGTGCCTGGCTCGAACAGGATCTGCCGGTGCTCGAGGCCCGCACCGGCGTCACGGTCGCGATCGAGAACATGTTCCCCGTGCGCATGGGCCGACGCAGCGTGACGTTCCATGCCAACCAGGACCTCGCCGACCTCGAAGGGCTGCCGCACCTGGTGCTCGACACCAGTCACGCCGCCGTCGCCGAGCACGATCCGATGGAGGTGCGCCGACGCTTCGGCGACCGTCTCCGGCACGTGCACCTGTCGGACAACGCCGGGCGAGGCTGGGACTCGCACCTGCCGCCGGGTCTGGGCGTGCTCGACCTCGATGCGTTCTGTGAGGACCTGGCCGCCGACGGATACGCGGGAGCGGTCTCGCTCGAGGTGGACCTGCGCACCCATCTCACCGATCCGGTCCGCCTGCGGGAGGTCATGGTGTCGATGCGCGAGCGAGCCGAGCGTTCGTTGCGCATCGGGGCCTCCGGATCGATCTGAGCCGCGGTCCGGCTGCTAGCCTCGCCCGGATGCGCCGGCCGACCCTGATCATGATCATCGTGTTGTTCGTGCTGATCGGGGCGGCCGCGGTCGCCCAGTTCGCGTTCGTCGGCGGCGGGGGCGATCCGCTCCCCGGCCCGGCGAGCCCGGGCCAGCTACCCGGGACACCGACGAGCGTCTCCCCTTCCTGACGCTGCTCGCGGGGGACGCGCGCTACTCGAGGACGACGGCGCTGCCGGCTTCGAGGTTCAACAGCTGGGCGGCGCTGCCGTGGTTGACGACCAGGGCCAGGAATCCCTGTGAGTCCACGACCGCGGCCAGCACGCCCTCGTCGACGTCGGCGAAGATGTCCACGACCGGCAGCGTGCGTCCGGCGATGCCGAGCGGCGAGCCGATGCCGGCGGCCTCCAGGTCGCCGGGCCGCGCGTTGAGCTGCAGGTTGCCGAACGCATCCACCTCGATCACGCGGGCACCCACGGCACCGGGGGTCACCATCGGCCCCGGCATCTCGACGACCCGCAGCTCGCCGACCTCGATCGCCGGTCCGACCTCCTCCAGTGCGAGCCCGGCGGCCAGGTGGGCTCCCGCCGGCGCGAAGACGTCGCGGCCGTGGAACGTCGAGGAGACCGGCGACAGCATCACGCGCTCGTCCTCGATCGCGGCCGCGGCCTCGGCTCCCCCGAGCGCTTGCCACGCGAGCGACAACAGGCCGTTGTCCGGGCCGACGAGCACGGGACCGTCGCCGGTGAGCACCGCGACCGAGCGGCGCTCGGACCCCACCCCCGGATCCACGACGGCCACGTAGACCGCATCGGCAGGCATGTACGGCGTGGCCCGGGCGACCGTCAGCGCGCCCCGCAGCACGTCCTGACGGGGCACCGAGTGCGTGAGGTCGATGACGCGGGAGTCGGGCGCGATGCGCGCCATCACGCCGTGACAGACGCCGACGAACCCGTCGGCGAGGCCGTAGTCGGTGCAGAAGACGATCGGACGGGTCATGCGTCGTCGTCCTCGGCGGCCGCCTGCACCGGCAGAAAGCGCGCGAGCCAGGTCGCCAGCAGCTCGCGGAGGTTGGGGCCCTGGTTCCCCTCGAGCAGGTCGGTGCCGTGGTCCTCCGATGGCAGGATCTCCACCCGCTTCGGGGGGACGCTGAGGTCGTACATGCGCTGAGCGTCGGCGGCGGCCGGGGCGTCCCCGTTGCCCGCCACGAAGAGCTTGGCCGACGCGGCGGCGGCGAGCACCTGGGGCGATGCGTCGAGGCCGTCGATCGACGACGGGGCGGACAGGGTCGCGACCGCGACGATGCGCCCGGTCGGCTCGGCGGCGGCGACCAGCGCCGCGGTGCCGCCCATGCTCGCACCGATCACGGCCACGCGGGGCACCCCCGTCGACCGAAGGTACCGCACCGCCGCGGCCACGTCGCCCGGGAGCATCGACATCTCGGTCTCACCCGCCGAGCATCCGGCATCGCCGCCCGGGCAGTAGCCACGGAAGTTGAACGTGAGCGTGCGGTAGCCGTCGTCGGCGAGGGTCTCCGCGTAGTCGAACCACGAGGACTGGTCGGCGGGCCGCATGTGCGCGAGGACGATGCCCGCCGACGCCCCTCGGGCCTCGAAGAGCCGGCCCTCGAGCTCGACGCCGTCGGTCGCGTCGAACGTGACGGGGCTCGAACCGGGTGAGGGCGGGGGCGACGAGGGCCCGCACGACGTGAGAGCGAAGGCTGCGGCCGCGACCGCGGCCGCGGTCCGACCGAGCCGGAACCGGGGCGCGCGCACGAGCCCTGCGCTACTTGCCCAGCTTCATGCGCTGGTGCCGCGTGCGCTTGAGGAGCTTCTTGTGCTTCTTCTTGCGCATCTTCTTGCGGCGCTTCTTGATCAGCGACGGCAAGCGGTCGGCCTTTCACTCGGTTCCGAAGAGGTTCCGGAGGTCGACACGCTTCACCCGGAAGCTGTCCTCCAGACGGACGGACCCCAGTCTAAGCGCTTTCGGCGGCTCTGCCACCGGCGAGATCAGGCGCAGGCCTTGGTCCTCGGGCACGTATTCGAGGTAGCCGAGGCCCGTGAACCCCCCCGCCCCGTCGGAGAGACCGACCAGCAGCCGATCCAGCTCGTGGAGGTCGAACAGGGGAGGCAGCGTCGGCATGAAGACCGTCGGCTTGACGCGGAACCGTTGCAGGTCGCCGGTGAAGTAGGCGGCCATCGCGCGCTCACGCTGCTCCGATCGTTGGTCGACGGTGGTCGCCACGACCTTGGGGTGCACCGGAAGGGTCACGAGGTCGATCCCGAAGAACCGTTGGATCACACCGAGGACGGGTTCGAGCTCGCCTCCCCGTTGCAGGCCGACGACGAGGTCGGGCTCGAGCATGTCCACCTTGTAGTACTTCACGAGCTGACCCCAGATGCCGCTGACCATCGCGCTGGTGTCCACGACGATCAGGTCGGCGCCCTCGGCCCTGCCACGGTCGCGGAGTCGAGCGAGCGCTCCGACGAGCGGCAACAGGTGACCCTGAGGGCTGGTGGATCCGACGAACCCGAGCGCGTCGTGGCGCGAGAGGCGCTCGAGCGTGAGGTCGTCGGGTTCCCGGATGTGCTTGAGGCCGACGGTCGCCGGGGGTCCGACGGTCTTCTGGGCCACGTCGGCGTCGAGGTAGGCCACGGAGCGCCCCAGTCGCAACGCGTACGCCGCGGTCGCCCGAGCCAGCGTGCTCTTCCCGGCGTCGAGGCCCCCAACGAACACCACGGTTCGCGCCTCGCGGGCGGCCCGATCCACGAGCCGGTCGTGCTCGTTCACTGCGCCCCCTCCGTTCCCCACGGAGGTCGGCTGAGCGCGGATGCGCGAGGGCGGTGACGTCGCCGGGCTCAGCCGGCTTCGGTGTACCGCTCCGTCAGGTAGGTGTCGACGTCCTCGGAACGGAGCCGATAGCTCCGGCCCACCCTCACGGCGGGCATCTCTCCTGTCTTGATCATTCGGTAGACGGTCATCCTGGATACGCGCAACAGGTCTGCGACCTCGTTGACGGTCTTCAGCCGAGCCTCGGTGAAGGGTTGTCTCTCCACGAGGGGCGATTGTAGGGGGTGGGAACCCTCCCTGGATACCCCGGCGTGCGAACCCCCAGGTCAGCGGCCGTCTGCGGCTCGGCGGCCGGCGGTCAGAACCGAGACGCGATCGCCTGGAAGCAGGGCCAGTACGCGTCGGGCTCCACGTGGTCGTCCATCACCACGACGACGTCCGTGCGCCCCTGCGCCTTGGCCACGATGAGCGCGGGATCGTTCACGTCGGCGATCGAGAGGGTCTCGACCCCGGCCTCGATCGCGGCGCCGGCGAACCCGTGGTCGGCGACCACGAGGTCGGGACGCTCCCGGTCGAGGACGCGCTGCATCGCCGCCGGGGCGTGCGTGTGACGCGGCTCCCTGCCGTCGGTGAGCATCGCGACGCCGCCCCAGTGGTCGATCACCCAGTCGTGGGGAAGGTGCGGATCGCGCCAGCGCTCCCCGTTCGCCGCTCGCAGCACCTCGGCGCCATGCTCGGAGATGAGGCCGTCGACGGCGTGGTAGAGCAGCGCGAGGCCGACCGGATGACCGGTCGCGAGCACGACGCGCTCACGCCTCGAGGCGGCCCGGGCGAGCCGTTCCCCCATCGCCTCGCACGTCTGCACGATCGTCCCCCGCGCGATCTCGACCGGCCCGTATCGGGCGTCGTGATCGATCGGGACGCCGGCTCCCTCCGCGACCAGGTCGAGGATGCCGTCGAGATCGAACGGCCCGGGAAGTCCGGAGAGGCCGAACAGCTTGTCGGGGTCGCCGTCGATCAGCATCAGCGCGTTCGCCCGCACGTTGTCGATGGGATGGGTGGCCGTCCCGGCCACGTCGCCGGCGAGCAGGGCGTCGGCGAGCTCCTCGCGCGTGTGCGGCCGCGGCGTCCACCGGTCGTCGAGGGCCGGCAGGCGAGCGACGTGTCGTTCGATAACGTCCATGCGATGGCCGATGCTAGAGCACCCCGAGACCGGCGGCCGCGCCACGGAGTCACGCGGTGGAGCTGAAGAGCGCGGTCGTGGTCGTGACCGGCGCGTCTGCCGGCATCGGCCAAGCGACCGCGGTCGCCTTCGCGAAGCGGGGCGCCCGGGTCGTGCTCGTTGCTCGACGGCTGGAACGACTGGAGGCCCTCGCCGAACGGATCGACCGGGCCGGCGGGTCGGCTCATGCGCTGCGAGCCGACGTGACCGAACCGAGCGAGCTCGACCGGCTGCCGGCGATCGTTCGAGGGATGTGCGGCCGGCCGGCCGACGTGCTCGTCAACAACGCGGGCATCCCCGGCGGCGGTCCCCTCCAGGACCTGAGCTACGAGCAGATCCGCGCCGTCGTCGAGGTCAACCTGCTCGGGGTGCTCTACGGCATGCGGGCCTTCCTCCCCGGCATGCTCGCTCGAGGAGACGGCCACGTCGTCAACGTCGCGTCGATCGCCGGCCGGTTCGCGACCCCCGGCACGGGCCTGTACTCCGCGACGAAGCATGCGGTGATCGCCGCGAGCGAGTCGACGAATTACGACGCGGAACCTCGAGGGGTGCGCGTGACGGCGGTGAACCCGGGGTTCGTGGCGACGGAGGGGTTCCCCCAAGACGACCTGCCGGGTTGGGCGGTGATGCCTGCCGAGCGAGTGGCTGAGGCGATCGTGACCGTGGTCCGGGAGGGGATCGCGCCCGAGTACACCGTGCCGCGATGGATCTCGGCGATGCAGGCCTTCCGGGTCCTCACGCCACCGCTGTACCGTTGGGGGGTGCGCCAAGCGCGCCGCACCGGCGTGCGGGCGACCCAGGCGAAGCGATGACGAAGGCGAGCACCGCACCGGTCGAGATCGGCCGTCCCGAGACGACCGAGGACCTCGAGACCGACGTGCCGTGGATCGTGATCGTCTGGAATGACCCGATCAACCTGATGACGTACGTGACCTGGGTGTTTCAGAAGCTCTTCGGCTACCCACGGGCCAAGGCCGAGAAGCTGATGTGGGACGTGCACACGAAGGGGAAGGCCGTGGTCTCCAACGGCACGCGTGACGAAGCGGAGCGCGACGTCGCTCGCCTGCACGCCTACGGTCTGTGGGCGACGATGCAGAGGGACCGGTAGTGCGTCTGCGTAAGGGACCGGTGCGACGGTCGAGCCCCGGACGGTACACGGTGCACATGTCCGATCGGGAACGCGACGCCGTTCGGACGTTCACCGGGCAGCTCCGGGTGTTGCTCACGTCGGAGAACCCTTCCAGCGACCCCGCCGTCGCACGACTCTTCCCGCCAGCGCTGCCCGACGACGACGTGCTCGGCAACCTCGAATACGAGCAGCACCACGGCGACGAGTTGTTGCTGAGCAAGCTGGAGGCCCTCGACACCGTGGACCGCACCCTCGATCGCCCGGAACTCACCGAGGACGAGCTGCTGGCCTGGCTCGGGTCGCTCAACTCGATCCGCCTCGTGGTCGGCACCCGGCTCGGCGTCACCGAGGAGTCGACCGAGAAGGATTTCTCCGGCGACGAGCGAGATGTTGAGATGTTCCAGCTCTACGGCTATCTGACGTGGCTGCAGGGCTGGGTGATCGAGGCTCTCGACCAGGACCTCACGAGCGAGGACGCGGACGGCTGACCGCTCAGAGAGGTCACCGCACGGGCGAACCGGCCTGGTGCAGCTTGAGCATGTTCGTCGTCGTGCGGCCCGCCGGCGACGACGCCGCCATCACGACGAGCGCTCCCGGCGCCACCAGTCCGCGGCGGCGCAGACCGTCGTCCATCAGCGCGATCATCTCGTCGGTGTCGGCGGGCCGCTCCGCGGCGACCGGTACGACGCCCCAGTTGAGCGTGCTGACCCGGCGCACCCGCTCGTCGGGGATGAACGCGTAGATCGGGCACGACGGCCGTTCCGTCGAGAGCAGCCTCGCGGTGCGGCCCGTCTCCGTATAGCAGGCGATCGCCACGACCTCGGGTTCGGACGTGGCGACCGAGGCGACGGCATGGGCCACCGCCGCCGCCTCACCCGTGTGCCGGCATGGTGGCTGAGCGACCCGATGGTCCGCCGTCCGCGCGTCGACGGCCGCGGCGATCCTGGAGCCCGCCGCGGCGGCCTCGAACGGGTAGTCGCCGATCGCCGTCTCGCCCGAGAGCATGATCGCGTCGGCGCCGTCGAGCACGGCGTTGGCCACATCGCTCGCCTCTGCGCGGGTCGGCCTCGGCGCACGGATCATCGACTCGAGCATCTGGGTCGCGACGATCACCGGGCGGCTCATCTCCTGCGCCCGCCGGAGCAGGTCCTTCTGCAGCAACGGGATCTCCTCCATCGGCAGCTCGACGCCCAGGTCGCCCCGCGCCACCATCAGTGCATCGGTGACATCGAGGATCCCGTCGATCTGCTCGATCGCCGGCCTCGTTTCGATCTTGGCGACGACCGGCACCACTCGGTCGCCCATCAACGACCTGAGCTCGATCACATCGCCGGGCGCGCGCACGAAGGACTGCGCGACGAGATCCACGCCGAGATCGAGCGCGCGTGCGAGCCCCTCACGGTCGCGGTCGGTCACGGCCGGCAGGCTCAGGCCCTCGGCCGGCACGTTCACGCCCTGACCGGACCGGATCGTCCCGCCTCGGACGCACTCGGTCCTCACGATGTCCCCCTCGATCCCTGAGACGACCAACTCGACCGCGCCGTCGGCGAGCAGCACGCGGTCGCCGACCCGGAGGTCGTCCGCGAGCCCCGGATGGGTCGTCGACGCGCCTCGTTCGTCTCCGGGCCCTCCCGGGCGCAGGTCGAACCCGTTGCCCTGGGTCAGACGGAACGGATCGGGATCGAGCGTGCCGAGCCTGACCTTCGGGCCGGGCAGGTCGGCGAGCACGGCGAGGGCACGGTCACGCTCCGCTTCCCGCACGAGGCGAACGGCCCGGGCATGGTCCTCGGGCGTGCCGTGGGAGAAGTTGACCCGGAAGATCGACGTGCCCGCCGCCGCCAGTCCGCGCACGAACGCCGGCGTGTTCGTGGCCGGGCCGAGCGTGCACACGAGCTTCGTGCGCGTGGCCGGCCCGAGGCCCGACCCGCTCATCCCGACCCGCCCGGGCGCGTGGCGCCCCGCCCATCGGCGGTCCGTCCCCCGCCTCCCCCTCGCTCACCCAGGACGGCGGCCCCCACCGCCACGGCCTCCTCGTCAGCGGGCGACCGCCGTGCCGGCGGATCCGACAACGTGGCCGGCACCTCCCCGCGTGACTCGAACTCGGCGCGCTCGATCCAGGGCTCCGGGATCTCGTCGGGAGGGGAGGCCTGCGCCATCTCGGCGAACCCGATCGTCCATGCGCGGGGTACGACGCGAGCCCATTGATACCCACCGCCCCCGGTGGCGACCCAGCGACCTCCCGCGGCTTCGTGGGCGAGCTCGTGCAACACGGCGGCCGTCACTCGGTAGGCGGCGGTCGTGAGGGCGAGGTGGGCGAGCGGATCGGTGGCGTGCGAGTCGCACCCCAGCTGGGTCACGAGCACGTCGGGGCCGAACGCGCGCACGATCGGGGGCACCGCGGTGCGGAACGCTTCGAGCCACCCCTCGTCGCTCGTGCCGGGCGGCAGCGGAAGGTTGACCACCGAGTCCGGCGCGTCGGGACCCCCGCGTTCGGAGATCGACCCGGTTCCGGGGAAGAACCCGATCTCCGGCGCGTACTCGTGGATCGAGACCGTCAGCACCCTGGGCTCGTTCCAGAAGATCGCCTGCACGCCGTCGCCGTGGTGCACGTCCACGTCGACGTAGGCGATGCGCTCCGCTCCGGCGTCGAGCATGGCCTGGATGGCGACGGCGCAGTCGTTGTAGATGCAGAAACCGGCGGCCCGGTTCGCGAAGGCATGGTGAAGGCCGCCACCCGCCGAGAAGACCTGGTCCGCGCGCCCCTCCCAGATCTCCATCGCGCCGGTGACCGACGCCCCGCAGATGGCGGCAGCGGCCTCGTGCATCCCGGCGAAGGCGGGCGTGTCGCCGCCGGCGCCAAGCCCCCACTGGGCGGCCTCCCAGGTCACCGCGAGGTCGGGCTGTGCGCTGAGCCGTCGCACGGCGGCGACGTACGCCGGCGCGTGGACGCGCTCGATCTCCTCAACGGTCGCCGGCCGCGGCGCCACGAGGTGCACGTCCGGGTGGTCGAGCAGCCCGTAGGCACGCATGAGCTCCACCGCGAGCTGCCGGCGCACCGGCGAGAGCGGGTGCTCGTCACCCAGGTTGTAGGCGAGCATCTCCTCGCCGAAGACGAA
>DASZOO010000134.1:0-18837 GCA_035550775.1 Actinomycetota bacterium
GCGGGACCGGTGGTCTTCGACATCAGGGAGCTCGAGCATCCCGACGCCGCCACCGTCGAGGCGTTGGCCAGGCTACAGCTCACGGCGTTGCGGTCGGGGCGGCGGATCCGCCTGCGCAACGCGTGCGGCGAGCTGCGGGACCTGCTCGCGCTCGCCGGCCTCGTCGAGCTGCTGCCGGTCGTCGGGCCGGCCGAGGGGTCAGGCCTCCAGCCGCTCCGGCAGCCCGAACAGCGGGAAGAGGTCGGCGGTGTCGAGGAAGAACGTGATCCCGGAGATCCGGTCGCCTGAGAACTCGAGGACCTGGAGCGACCAGGGTTCGTACCCGCCGTCGGCCGCGGGCTTGTACTGGGCGAACGCCGGCGAACCGTTCGCCTCGACGGGGACCAGCCGGGACCCACGGCACGCGATGCCGGGGCCGAGGCACCACGCGCGGATGTCGTCGTGGGTCTGCAGCCAGAGCCGGTACGGAGGCATCGTCCAGGAAGCGTCGTCGCGCAGCAGCGACGTGAGCGCGTCCATGTCGTAACGCTCGAACGCGTCGACGTACCGGTCGAGCAGCGAGCGCTGCTCGTCGTCGAGAGGCCGGAACGGCTCGTCGTCGGCGACGTCGGCTCCCTCGAGCGTCGCGTGAGCCCGCTGCAGCGCGCTGTTGACCGACGCGACCGTGGTGTCGAGCAGCTCTGCGACCTCCGACGCCTTCCAGCGGAAGACGTCACGAAGCACGAGCACGGCCCGCTGCTTCGGGGGCAGGTGCTGCAGGGCGGCCATGAACGCGAGGCGGATCGTCTCGCGGGCCTCGGCCACCTCGGCGGGGTCGCCGTCGGTCGGGACCACGCGTGCGTCGGGGATCGGCATGATCCAGGTTCCCTCGGGCATCGCCTCGCCGAGCAGCGAGGCGTCGGCCACCTGCGCGGGCCCGAGGTCCATCGGACGGGCCCGGCGCTGCTTCCCGCCGAGCATGTCGAGACAGACGTTCGTGGCGATGCGGTAGAGCCAGGAGCGGAACGACGAGCGGCCCTCGAAGTCGTCGTGGGCCCGCCACGCGCGCAGCATCGTCTCCTGCACGGCGTCCTCGGCCTCGAACGCCGATCCGAGCATGCGGTAGGCGTACGCGGTCAGCTCGCGCCGGTACTGCTCGAGGCCGAGCTCCAGGTCTTCGGGCGCGCGGACCATGCCCCCCACCCTACGACCGATCGCCGACAGCTCCCGGCTCGCGAACAGAGCCTTCGACCGCGGGTGCTAGTGAGCGATCTCCCAGATGTGCCCTCCCGGGTCTCGGAAGCTCGCCGTCCGGATCCCCCAGGGCCGGTCCATCGGCCCGTTCAACAGCTCGACGCCACGCTCCTGCAGCTCCGCGCACATGGCGTCGACGTCCTCGACGCCAAGGGTGAACTGGAACCGGACGCCGGAGTCGCGACTCCCGACGACAGCCGGCTCGATCAGCTCGTGCGCCTCTCGCACCGCCAGCAGGTTGACGAGCGTCTTTCCGAACCGGAAGACGGCGGAGTCGTCGTCTTCGAACTCGACGGGCAGATCGAACACCTCCTGATAGAAGCGCTTCGACGCCTCCAGATCCTCGGTGAACAGCGTGACCGCGGCGATCGATCCCGGCCGCTCGTTCCGTTCTGTGCTCGTCGACATGTTCGTCTCCTGTTCGGTTCGTCTCCTGTTCGTCCGTGCCGATCGGTCCGACGGCATCTCCTGCCGTCGCTCAGACCCGCCGGGCCGCGCCGAATCATCGGTCGCCCGCCGTTTGACCTGCTGCACACCGCCGCCCTAGGGTCTCGCACGTGTCTCCCCGACGGATCGCCTCGTTCTCCTCGCTCGTCCTCGCGACGCTGATCGCCTCTGCCATGCCCGCTCGAGCGGGCGCGCCGCCGGACGGCCGGCCACTCCAGCGCGCGGTCGACCACCTCACCGAACGCCCCGAGGGGCCGCCCGGCGCGATCGTCGTGGTGCAGCGCGGCTCGCACCTCCGGGTCTTCCGGGCGGGCGTCGCGAACGTGCGGACCGGGAAGCCGATACAACCTTGGAAGCACATGCGCATCGCCAGCACCGCCAAGGCCTACAGCGGCGGCGTCGCGCTCTCGCTCGTGGAACAGGGGCTGCTCTCCCTCGACGACACGATCGCCGAACTGCTTCCCTGGGCTCCGGCTGCGTGGGGCGAGGTCACGCTCGGGCAAGCCCTGCACCACACGAGCGGCATCCCCGACTTCTCCTTGAGCCAGGCGTTCCTGGAGCACCTGCTCGCCAACCTCGACGATCCGGTCGAACCGAAGCAGCTGCTCGGGTTCGTCGCCGACGAGGACCTGGAGTTCGACCCGGGCACCGAGTATCGCTACTCGAACTCCGACAACATCGTCGTCGCGCTCATGGCGGCGAAGGTCACCGGGCATCGATACGAGCGCGTGCTGCGCGACGAGGTCCTGTGGCCGCTCCGCCTCCGCGACACGAGCCTGCCCAGCGGCGTCGAGATGCCGCGGCCGTACATCCGCGGGTACGACTTCGACGACCAGGGAGCTCCCGAGAACGTGAGCGAGCTGTTCGCGGCGGGGTATTCGTGGGCTTCCGGCGGCATCGTCTCGACCCCGCTCGAGCAGAACCGGTACATCCGCGCCTACGTGGGGCGTGAGCTGTTCGGTGGCTCCACGCAGGCCGAGCAGTTCGACTTCATCCCGGGCGGTTCCTCGGAGCCTCCAGGGCCCGGACGCAACGCCGCCGGGCTCGCGATCTTCCGGTACCGCACTCGCTGCGGCACGATGTTCGGCCACACGGGCAACACGCCCGGCTACACGCAGTTCTTCGCGGCGTCGAGGAACGGCGACCGCTCGGTCGTGGTGTCGATCAACCGGCAGGCCACGCCGACGACAGCGCCAGAGGTCTTCCGGGAACTGCGACGCGTCTACACGCTCGCCGTGTGCGCCCTGAACTCGGACCGACGGTAGCCGGGGCCCGCGGGCCTCAGCGCAGCGATGCAGCCGGCACCTGCTTCCTCGGGTCGACGAAGGGGATCGCGGCCGTCGTGCCGACGAGGTGGCCGTGCTGTGACTCGACGTCGAGCCGGATGCCCGGATGCGACAGCTCGATCGGGACCCAGACGTACCCGATGTTGCGCTCGAGCCGTGGTGACCAGACCGCGTCGGTGACGCGACCGACCTGCGTCCCGTCGTGGAAGACGGGCCAGGAGTCGGCAGGATCGATGTCGAACCCGCCCTCGGCCTCGAACTCGATGCCGACCAGCTTGTCCCTCACGCCCTCGACGCGGATGCGCTCGAGCGCCTCCTTGCCGATGTAGTCCTGCGGCTGCTCCTCGACGAGCCGTTCCAGCCCCATGATCTGGAACGGGTTGTGCTCGAGCGTCATGTCGGAGCCATGGTTCATCATGCCGGCCTCGATGCGCTTGGCCATGCTCGGCGCAGCCACGCGGATGCCGAACTCCTCCCCCGCCGCCAGCACGGCTTCCCAGAGTGCGTCGCCCTGGGAGAACTCAAGGCAGTTGACCTCGAAGCCGGGCGCCGCGGTGAAGCCCGTTCGACTGATCACGACGGGCATGCCGTCGACCTCGAAGCGGTCGCACCAGTAGTAGCGCAGGTCGTAGATCGCCGGGCCGACGAGCTTCTCGAGCGTCTTCGCGGACGACGGCCCCTGCACCTGCATCGGGTACACGTCAGGGTGGAAGACGTTCACGTCGAGGCCGAGCCCGGTGGCGACGCCGAGCGCGTACAGGCCCGCGTCGGAGTCGGCGCACTGCATCCACCAGCGCCCCTCGTCGACGTGCAGCAGCACCGGGTCGTTCACGATGCCGCCGTCGTGGGCGGTGACCAGCATGTACTTGGCCTGCTTCACCTCACACCTCGTGAGGTCGCGGCAGGTCAGCATGTCGATGAGCCGGTCGGCGTCGGGACCGCTCACCTCGATCGTCCATTCCGCGCCGACGTCCCAGACCACGACGCCTTCGAGCAACAACCCGTACTCGACGTTCGGGTCGTCGTAGTAGCCGGGGAGCAACGTGTGGTTGTACACGTCGTAGGCCTTGCACCCCGCCCGCACCGTCGCCTCGAAATACGGCGAACGGCGGTACCAGGGCCCCGGGAACAACGTCGTCTCGGCCAGGTAGCGTTCCGCTCCCATCTGCGACCTCCAGTCCTGTGGTGCTCGGTTTGTACTACGTCCGAGCGTGTTTCCGGTATCGGAGACGAGCCCCGGTTGAGCCGATGTCGACCGGCGGATGAAGATGGGCCCGTGCCTCGTGTGCCCAGCGCCGCTCCATCGTCGCCCGTGCTCGTCGGCGTCGCGCTCGCGGTGCCGCTCGTCGGGCTGGCCCTGCTCCTCGGCTACCCCTCGCTCGACCTGCGATGGGAGCACCACCCGTCCCACTTCTGGCTGGTGTCGGGGGTCGCCGTGATCAACGTCGTCCTGGGCGTCGTGATGAGCGAGGCTGCGCGCCAGCGCCGGGACGTTCGGCTGTTCCTGGTGTCGATGGCGCTGCTTGCGAGCGCCGGCTTCCTGGCGCTGCACGCGCTCGCCACGCCGGGCGTGGTGCTGGCCGGCCCGAACGGCGGGTTCGCACTCGCCACTCCCGTCGGGCTACTGATCGCCTCGGGGTTCGCAGCGGTCTCCGCGCTCGAGCTGGAGCCGCACGAGGCGACGCTGCTGCGGCTGCAGCGGCCGCTCCGCATCGGGCTGCTGGTCGTGATCGTGGCCTGGGCCGGGGCCTCGCTGTTCGAGGTCGGGTTCATGCGCCGCGTCTTCGAGACCGAGCGCGCACCGTGGCTGCTCACGCTGTTGCCGCTGGGCGTCGCCGCATACGCGTTCGCGGCCTGGCGGTACGTGGGCATCTACCGCGTCCGTCGGCGTCCCCTGCCGCTCGTGGTCGCGATGTCGTTCGTGCTCCTGGCCGAGGCGCTGCTCGTGGTCGCGCTCAGCCGAGGCTGGCACCTCTCGTGGTGGGAATGGCACGTGCTCATGGCGGTGGCGTTCACCGCGATCCTGCTGGCGGCCCGCCACGAGTACCGAGCGGAGCGCTCGCTGGTGCGGACCTTCCGCAGCCTCTACCTCGAGGGCACGCTCGAACGTCTCGACGAACGGCAGTCCGAGGCGCTGACGACGCTCGCTCATGCCGACGCCGAGGGCTCGATCGACCAGGCGACCGACGACCTGCGGGCCGAGGGGTTCACGGGAGACGAGATCGCCGTGCTGCTGCGCTCGGCCCGCGAGCTCTCGACGCTCGAAGGACTGCTGCGTCGGTACGTCGGCCCCCAGCTGGCCGACCGGCTTGGAGACGACCCGAGCCTGGCCGAGCTCGGCGGAGACGAACGGGAGGTCTCGGTGCTGTTCGCCGATCTGGCCGGGTTCACCACGTTCGCGGAAGGACGCCCCGCCCCGGAGGTGATCGACATGCTGAACACGTACTGGAGCCGGGTCGTGCCGACACTCGTCGACCGCGAGGGTGGGCTGATCGAGCGCTTCGCCGGCGACGCGGTCCTGGTGGTGTTCAACGCGCTGGGCGATCAGCCCGATCACGCGGTGCGCGCCGCCCGGGCGGCGATCGCCCTCCGCGACGCATCCGAACGCGTGCACGTGGGTTCGAACGACTGGCCACGGTTCCGCGTCGGCGTGAACTCGGGGCCGGTGGTGATCGGCAACGTCGGCGCCGACGCCCAACGCTCGTTCTCAGCGATCGGCGACACGACCAACGTCGCGGCCCGCTTGCAGTCCTTGTCGGCTCCCGGGCACATCACGATCGCCGGGCACACGGTCGCGCAGGCTCACGCGGTCGCCGGCGTCGAGCTCGAGATCGCACCGCTCGGCGCGGTCGATCTCAAGGGCAAGTCCGAGCCGACCGAAGCGTTCGAGCTCATCTCCGTCCAGGAGACACAGCCGGGCGAGCAGCGATGACGGCGTGCCCGGCGAGCCGAGGCGCCACGTGCCGGCGACCCGCCGCCGGACCGATCACCCGTGCTCGAGGCGAAGCTCCTCCTCGTGCTCCTCGCGGCGGATCCGTTCGCGGAACTCCGCGTAGTGCGTCGCCTCGAACGTGATCAGGCCGACCATCACGGCGGCGAGCAGCCCGAGCGCGGCCAACGCCGCGATGCGGGACGCGGCCGGGATCAGGCCGAGCAACGCGAGGCCCACCACCAGCCGCGGCATCGTGACGTGGTGCCAGTTGCGGAACCGGAACGCGACGTGGGCGAACAGATACAGCGCGATGCCGCCGTACATCGCGACGAGCGGCACGAGGGCGAGCGGCTCGTCGAGCGTGTGGTGGCTCGTGTCCGCGACGTACTCCAGCACCTTCTTGAAGCCCAACGCCCCGAGCACGATGCCGGCGATCATCGGCAGGTGCAGGTAGCTGTAGGAGTCACGCGCGATGCGGTTGCGCGCCTCTCCCTCGGCAGCTCGGAGCAGCCGCTCACCGGCCAGCGCCACCACGTCGAAGTAGGCCCACCACAGACAGGCCGACACCGTGAGGCCCAGCACCGACGCCCCGATGATCGGCCACGAGACGGGCTCACGGGAGATGCCGAGCCCGATCGCGACGATCGACTCACCGAGCGCGACGATCACGATCAATCCGTGGCGCTCGGCGAACAGCCCGCTCGAGTTCAGCCGCCAGCCCGACGCGCCGGCGAGGATCGTGCCCACGTAGTCGACCACGAGGACCGCCACCCACACCCAGATCTGCGGTGTCCCCTCGAGCTGGGACGCGACCAGGAGCAACGCGGTGCTGCCGGCCAGCGACGGCGCGAACCTCAACAGCTGGTTCCGGAGCCCGTGGTCTTCCTCCGCACGGGCCGCCAGCCAGAAGATCGCGAGGTGCAGGACCCGCACGGCCAGGTAGGCGAAGGCCACGACCACCGGCCCAGAGAGGCCTCCCTCGATGTCGCGGAACGCCTCGGGGATCGTGATCGCGAGCACGAAGACCGCGCCCATCGCCCCGAACATCGCGACACGACCCAGCCCTTCGTCGGCTCGCACGACGGCACCCAGCCACGCGTACCCCACCCAGCACCACCACACGAGGCCGAGCACCAACAGCCCTTGCACGACGCCCCGGACGGTGAGGTCGTCGGCCATGAGCGCCGTCACCTGCGTGATGGCGAAGACGAAGACGAGGTCGAGGAACAGCTCGAGAGGGGTGACCCTCGCCTCCTCGGTGATCGACACGATGCGGCGTTGCGGAGCCTCGCTCACGAACCGCATCGTCTCACGCGACGACATCGGTCTGGTGTGCGTCTGCGCGTGACGGCCGCTGCCGCTACCGTGGCCTTTGATGGACCAGCGAGTCAGCGTCGTGACGCTCGGTGTCGCCGACCTGGAGCGGGCCCGGGGGTTCTACGAGCGCCTCGGGTGGCAGGTCGGGCTCGCGCTCGAGGACACCGTGTTCTTCCAGGCCGGGGGCATGATCGTCGGGCTCTGGAGCCGAAGCCGGCTCGCCGCCGACAGCGGCGTCACCGACCCCGGCGGATGGGGCGGCATCACGCTCGCGCACAACGTCCGGTCGACCGACGAGGTCGACCACGTGATCGAGGAAGCCCGCGCCGCCGGCGGGGCGATCGTCCGAGAGCCCGCAACGACGTTCTGGGGCGGGTACTCGGGGGTCTTCCTCGACCTCGACGGCCATCCGTGGGAGGTCGCGTTGAACACCGCCTTCCCGCTGGCCGACGACGGCAGCATCTCGCTCCCCGAGCACTGACCCTCCCGCCTCGACGATCCCTCGGTCCTAGACTCGGGTCCATGGGTCTGTCCGACAGCGACCTGGAGTGGCTCCGGGATCACCGTTCCGCCGCGATGATCACCATCGGGGCAGACGGCATGGCCAAGGCCGTGCGCGTCGGCCTCGCGTTCGTCGACGGCGAGCTTTGGAGCAGTGGCAGGCGCGATCGTGTTCGCACGGAGCGGTTGCGCCGTGATCCTCGATGCACGCTGTTCGTGTTCGACTCGGCGTACGCGTATCTCACGCTCGAGACCAGCGTCACGATCCTCGACGGGCCCGACGCGCCCGAGCGGAGCCTCCGGCTGTTCCGAGCGATGCAGGGGAAGCCGGCGGGACCGCTGGCATGGTACGGGCAGGAGCTCGACGAGGAGGACTTCCGGCGCACGATGGCCGAGGAAGGCCGACTCATCTACCGGTTCGAGGTTCATCGGACCTACGGCGTGCACTGAGGCGCCGCGAACCCGGGTGAACGCCGACGCGGGCGAGCCCCTACGATGGAACCGACGACCGAACGGGAGGGATGGGCCATGCTCGGGTGGCTGGACAACATCGAGGAACTCACGCTGGCGAACACCAACTTCCGAACCGTCACCTACACGGGGACGCACACCCAGCTGACGCTGATGCGTCTCGAGCCGGGTGAGGAGATCGGCTGGGAACAGCACGGACACATCGACCAGTTCCTGCGCTTGGAGCAAGGGAAGGCGCGGGTGGAGTTCGGTCGCACCCAAGAGAAGGTCGACGAGACGCACGAGGTCGAGGACGACTGGGCGTTCATCGTGCCGGCGGGGGTCTGGCACAACGTGGTGAACATCGGCGATGGTGACGTGAAGCTCTACTCGCTCTACTCGCCGCCCGAGCACCCCGACGGCACGATCCATCGGACGAAGGCCGATGCAGACGCGGCCGAGCACGAGCACGGCTGAGCCCGACCCCTGGCGCCTCGCCGCCCAGGATGTCGCGGCCGCGCTCGGCTCGGACATCCGCGAGGGACTGATCCACGCCGAGGCGGCCCGCCGGCTGGAGGGCGCCGGGCCGAACCAGCTCGACGCCTCGCGCCCCACGCCGGCCTGGCGCAAGTTCCTGGGGCAGTTCGCAGACCCTCTCATCTACCTGCTGCTCGGCGCGATCGCCGTGTCGCTGGTCGCGTGGATCCTCGATGGCGCCGAGGGGGTGCCCTCCGAGGTCATCGTGATCGCGGTGATCGTCGTGGCGAACGCCACGCTCGGCTACGTGCAGGAGGCCCGCGCCGAGCAGGCGGTCGCCGCGCTGCAGCGGATGGCGGCGGCCACCTCGACCGTGGTGCGCGACGGCCGACAGGAGACGATCCCGTCGGTCGACCTCGTGGTGGGCGACGTGCTCCTGTTGACAGAGGGCGATGCGGTGAGCGCGGATGCTCGACTGGTGGAGGCGTCCTCGCTCACCCTCGCCGAGGCCGCGCTCACGGGTGAGAGCGAGCCCGTCCTCAAGGCCGTGGACCCGGTTCCCGGAGCGACAGGGGTGGGCGACCGTCTGAACATGGTCTTCAGCGGCACGGCGGTCACGAGAGGACGTGGCCGGGCGGTGGTCACCGCGACGGGCATGGCGACCGAGATGGGTACCGTCGCCCGCCTGCTCGCCGACACCGAGCAGGAGCGCACCCCGCTGCAACGCGAGGTCGATCGCGTCGGGCGCATGCTCGGCGTCGCCGTCGTGGTCATCGCCGTCGTGGTCGTCGGCGCGATCCTCCTCTCGGCCGACATCGAGGGGGTGGCCGATCTCGTCGACGTGCTGTTGATCGGGGTGTCGCTCGCGGTCGCGGCCGTCCCGGAAGGTCTCCCGGCCGTGTTGTCGGTCGTGCTGGCTCTCGGCGTCCAACGCATGGCCGGCCAGCGGGCGATCGTGAAGCGGCTCTCGTCGGTGGAGACGCTCGGGTCGGCATCGGTGATCTGCTCCGACAAGACCGGCACGCTGACCAAGGGCGAGATGACGATCGTCAAGATCGTCACGCCCTCGGGCGAGATCGACGTCACGGGGTCCGGCTATCGACCCGAGGGCGATCTCCGCGTCGACGGCCGGGCCCTCGACGATCAGCTCGTGTTGGGCGAGGCCGCCTTCGTGCTGGCAGCGGGCAGCCTCGCGAACGACGCCGAGCTGATCCGGGAGGACGGCGAGTGGACGATCCGAGGCGATCCGACCGAGGCCGCGTTCCTCGTGGCCGAAGCGAAGATCGAGGGGCTGCCGGAGGCCCGGGGCTCACGGTTCGAACGCGTCGGCGAGGTGCCCTTCTCGTCCGAACGCAAGCTCATGTCGACCATGGCAGCCGACGTCGAACGGGAGGGCCGCATCGCGGTGGTCACCAAGGGCGCCCCGGACGTACTGCTCGGCCGTTGCACGCACGAGCGGGTCGGCGGCGAGGCCAGGCCGCTCACCGACGCCAGGCGGACGGAGCTGCTCGAGACCGTCGACCGTCTCGCCGACCTCGCCCTGCGGACCCTGGCCGTTGCCGACCGGCCGCTGCCGGATGTCGAGCCACCCCCCGAGGACGACTCGATCGAGCGGGAGCTCGTGTACCTGGGCATGGTCGGTATCATCGACCCCCCTCGGGAGGAGGCCCTGGCGGCGATCGCCGAGGCATCGGCGGCGGGCATCCGGGTCCTGATGATCACCGGCGACCACCCGCGGACCGCGCTCCGCATCGCTGGAGACCTCGACATCGTCGGCGACGACGCTGGGGCGCTGAGCGGCACCGACATCGACGCCGTCGACGACGAGGGGCTGCGTGACGCGGTCCGACGCATCTCGGTGTACGCCCGGGTCGCTCCCGAGCACAAGCTCAGGATCGTCGACGCCTTGCAGGCCGACGGGGCGATCGTCGCGATGACCGGCGACGGCGTGAACGACGCGCCGGCGTTGAAGTCCGCCGACATCGGCGTCGCCATGGGCGTGACCGGCACCGACGTCGCGAAGGAGGCGGCCCACATGATCCTCGCGGACGACAACTTCGCGACGATCGTCGCAGCGGTGCGCGAGGGACGCGCCATCTTCGCGAACATCCGGCGGTTCTTGCGGTTCCTGCTGTCGTCGAACATCGGCGAGGTGCTCACGATGTTCTTCGGTGTCGTGCTCGCGGGCCTGATCGGGCTCGACGTCGCCTCGGGAGCCGTCGCGGTGCCGCTGCTCGCGACGCAGATCCTGTGGATCAACCTGCTCACCGACACCGCCCCCGCCCTCGCGATCGGCGTCGACCCCCCACCCGACGACGTCATGGCCCGCCCGCCGCGCGGCGTCGACGACCGGGTCATCGACGCGGCCATGTGGATCGGGATCATGTGGGTCGGGCTCGTGATGGCGGCCGTGACCCTGCTCGCGTTGGACCTGCGCCTGCCCGGCGGCCTCGTGGAGCGGGCGGGGTCGGCGGACATCGTCGAGGCCCGCACCGTGGCGTTCACGACGCTCGTGCTCGCGCAGCTGTTCAACTGCTTCAACGCCCGGTCCGACCGCGTGAGCGCGTTCCATCGGCCGTTCACCAACCCGCTGTTGTGGGGAGCCGTCGCGTTGTCGCTCGCCTTGCAGGTCGCGGTCGTGCAGCTGCCGTTCTTGAATCGCGCCTTCGAGACCGCGCCGCTCGCGTTCGGCGATTGGCTCGTGTGCGCCGGCCTGTCGAGCCTCGTGCTCTGGGCCAGCGAGGGCAAGAAGCTGCTGCAGCGGCACATCGAGCGTTGAAGCCGGAGGCGGTTGACGCTCGGGCTCCGCGGGTCGAGACTTAACCGTATGGTTCAGTCTCAGACCCTCGATCGGACCTTCTCGGCGCTGGCGGACCCGACGCGGCGCGACATCCTCGGGCTCCTCGAACACGGCCCCGCCTCGATCAGCGAGTTGGCCGAACCGATCGGCATCTCGCTCCCAGGCGTGCTCAAGCACGTCCGCGTCCTCGAGGAGGCGAAGCTCGTGACCACCTCGAAAGAGGGGCGCAGACGGGAATGCCGGCTGGGTCCAGGGGATATGCACGAGGTGAGCGACTGGATCGATCGCTACCGACGGCTGTGGGAACGCCGCCTCGACCGACTCGAGGCATACGTGGAACGACAGCAACGGAAGGGGAACGAGCGATGAGCCACGAGCTGAGGCTGGAACGCCTGTTCGACGCACCGCCGGAGGTGGTCTTCGACGCGTTCGTCGATCCGGCCGCCCAGCATCACCTGCACGGCGGAGACCGACCGGACTGGGTGGTGCATCGCACCGAGACCGACGTGCGCGTCGGCGGCACCTCGATCTACGCGATGGGCCCGCTCGGCGAGGATCCGGACATCGAGACACGCACCTACTCCGTCGTCGACCGGCCGCACCGGCTCGTCTTCGAGCACTCGATGCAGGTCGCGGAGTGGGGCCGGACGGTCGCGACCGAGATGACGATGACGTTCGAGGACCGCGACGGGAAGACCCTGCTCACGATGGTCCAGACCGGCTTCGAGACCGCCGAGGACCGCGACGACTTCCTCGGTGGCTGGCCCGCCTACCTCGATACGCTCCGCGGCGTCGTCGAGGAACAGCTGAAGGCGCGGCACGACACCGACGAGGGCGGAAGGAGCGAGGCGTGAGCGACGAGCGACTCCCCGACCACGTGCTGACCGCCGAGCACGACGACGAGGGCCTCACGATCGTCCGCGTCATCGACGCGCCCCGTGAGGCGGCCTTCCGGGCGTGGACGGAGCCCGAGGCCTTCGCGCAGTGGTTCGGCGAGCACGGCAGCTCGGTGCCGGTCGACGCCGCCACGATGGACGTGCGGCCCGGCGGCGCCTGGCGCGCGGTGATGCTCCTCGGCCGGGGCAAGGAGATGGTGTTCTCGGGCGAGTTCCGGGAGGTCGACGAGCCGGCGCACCTCGTGCTCACGATCACCGACCGGGAGCCCGGCGACGCGACCGATCACGCGATCTGCACCGTCGACCTCGACGATCTCGGCGACGGGCGCACACGCATGACGTTCACCCAGCGCGGGGGAGGGCTGCCGCCCGGTCAGTACGAGGCCGCGCTCCGCGGCTGGATGCTGTTCTTCGACCGCCAGGCCGACCTGCTCAAGGGCAGGCACGACACCGACCTGAAGGCGCGGCACGACGGATCCACGTGAGAGAGGAAGGAAGCGATCCCGATGGCGAACATCGACACGATGAGCTCGGTCCCCGATCTCCGCGCCGACCTGCGCGGCAACGTGATCACGCCGGACGACGAGGCATACGACGGGGCCAGGACGCTCTTCTACGGCGGCATGGACCGGCATCCGGCGCTGATCGCCCGGGTCGCCGACACGGCAGACGTCGCACGCGTGGTCTCGCTCGCGCGTGAGACCGGCGCTCCACTGACCGTCCGTAGCGGCGGCCACAGCATCGCCGGCCACAGCGTGATCGACGATGCGATCGTGGTCGACCTGTCGTCGATGCGAGCTATGGACATCGACGTCGAGGGAAGGACCGCGTGGGCCGAGACCGGGCTCACGGCCGGCGAGTACACGACCCGAGCGGCCGAGCACGGCCTCGCGACCGGGTTCGGCGACACCGGCTCGGTCGGCATCGGAGGCATCACCCTCGGCGGCGGGGTCGGTTTCCTCGCGCGGAAGTACGGACTCACGATCGACGACCTGCTCGCCGCCGAGGTCGTGACCGCCGACGGCGACGTGCTCGAGGTGAACGAGGGGTCGCACCCCGACCTGTTCTGGGCGATCCGTGGAGGCGGCGGCAACTTCGGCGTGGCGACGCGGTTCCGGTTCCGGCTGCACGAGGTTGGCAGGATCCTCGGGGGCATGCTGATCCTGCCGGCCACGCCCGAGACGATCGTGGGGTTCCTGACGATCGCCGACTCGGCGCCCGACGAGCTCACCACGATCGCCAACGTGATGCCGGCGCCACCGATGCCCTTCGTGCCCGAGGAGCACCACGGGAAGCCGATCCTCCTCGGCCTGGTCACGTTCGCGGGGGACCCGGAAGCAGGCACGGCCGCGGTGGCGCCGCTTCGGGATCTGGCGGAGCCGATCGCCGACATGGTGCGGCCGATGTCGTACCCGGAGATGTACATGCCCGACGAGGAGGGGTTCCACCCGGTCGGCGTCGTTCGGAACATGTTCGTGGACGAGCTCGACCATGCCGACGGCGGGGCGATCCTCGACGCCCTCGCATCGTCGACGGCGATGATGTCCGCGGTCCAGATCCGTGTGCTCGGGGGGGCCGTCTCGCGGGTTCCCGCCGACGCCACGGCATATGGCCATCGAGCGCGCCGGATGATGATCAACGTGGCGGCCCTGTTCGAGACACCCGAGCAGGCCGGGCAGCACGAGGTCTGGGCCGACGAGCTCGCGGCCAGGCTTCGCGGCGACGGCCGGGGGGCGTACGTGAACTTCCTCGGCGACGAGGGCGAAGGCCGGATCCGCGACGCCTACCCCGAGCCCACATGGAACCGGCTGCGGGAGATCAAGGGTCGCTACGACCCGGCGAACCGATTCCGGTTCAACCAGAACATCCCACCGGCGACCGTGGAGCGGGGGTGAGGGAGGCCGTCACGGCTTCCGCGCGACCAGACGCTCGACCACGCCCGCACGCAACCGATCGCTCGCCTCGATCGTGAACCCGGCCGCCTCCACGTGCTCGCGCGGCCGGCGCGTCAGCTCGTCGTCCATGCGGGTGGGCGCGAGCTCCATCGCCCGCTGGAGCCAGAAGAGCGGCTTCACGCTGCTGCGGATGTGATCGACCAAGATCAGGCGCCCGCCCGGCCTGAGCACCCGACGCATCTCGAGGACGGTCTCGCGCTCGTCCGGCACGCTGCACATCGCGTACGTGCAGACGACGGTATCGAAGGTCCCGTCGGCGAACGGGAGCGCCTGCGCGTCGCCCTCGGCGAGGGCGACGGCCGCTCCGATCTCGGCGGCTCGTCGCCGGGCGCCGGCCAGCATCTCCCTCGTCAGGTCCACGCCGGTGAGGCGAACGCCGGCCGGGTAGTGCGGCAGGTTCAGGCCGGTCCCGATCGCGACCTCGAGCGTCTCGCCGGAGGCGCGCGAGCACGCCCACGCGCGATGCTCGGTCCCGAGCAGCCATCGCTCCGTCAGGTCGGAGCCACGATCGTAGGTCGGCGCCTCCTTCGCGTATCGGCGACGCCGACGCTCGTTCGCGCTCGTCGATGACGACGCCGGGCCGGCGAGCGCCGCGATCAGCATGCGCATCACTCCGGCATGCTCCCAGACCTGTCCCCCGAGGCTCTCCCGTGACGTCTCGTCGCGCGTCAGCCGGTCCTCGGCGACGCCGAGGCCTTCCGGCCGAGCTCGGCGCGCACGGCGGGAGCGACCTCGGTGCCGAACAGCTCGATGGATCGCATCAGCTTGTCGTGCGGCAGGGACCCGACGCTGAACTGCACCAGGAAGCGATCGTGCTCGAAGATCTCGTGCTGGAAGAGGATCTTCTCGATCACCTGCTGCGGGGAACCGACGAAGTTCGCGCCGCGCAGGGTGGCGCCGGCTTCGTACTGCTCGCGCGTCATCGGCTGCCACCCGCGCTCGCGGCCGATCGTATTCATCATCGCCGCCGCGTACGGGAAGGACTCGTCGATCGCTTGCTGCGACGTGTCGGCGACGTAGCCGTGCGAGTTGATGCTCAACGCAGGCAGCGGGTCGTGTCCCGCCTGATGTGCGGCGTCGCGGAAGAGCTCGGCGAACGGCGCGAACCGCTCGGGCATGCCGCCGATGATCGCGAGCGCCATCGGCAGGCCGAGCGACCCCGCCCTGAACGCCGACTCCGGAGCCCCGCCCACGGCCACCCAGATCGGCAGCGGATGCTGCACGGGACGGGGATACACCCCGACCGCTCCGTCGAGGGACGCGCGATGCCGGCCCTGCCAGCGGATGCGCTCGGCGCTCCGCAGCGCGATCAACAGGCGGAGCTTCTCGTCGAACAGCTCGTCGTAGTCCTCCAGATCGAAGCCGAACAACGGGAAGGATTCGGTGAACGAGCCACGGCCCGCCATGATCTCGGCGCGCCCGCCCGAGAGCAGGTCGAGGGTAGCGAAGTCCTGGAACACGCGCACCGGATCGTCGGACGACACCACCGTGACGGCGCTCGTGAGCCGGATGCGCTCGGTGCGGGCCGCTGCGGCGGCCAGCACGACGGCCGGCGCGGACACGATCAGATCGGGGCGATGGTGCTCGCCGACACCGAAGACGTCGAGGCCGAGACGGTCGGCGAGCTCGACCTCCTCCAGCAGGTCACGCATGCGCTGTTCGGCGCTGATCAGTTGCCCGGTCTGCGGGTCGGGGTAGAGCTCTGCGAACGTGTAGAGGCCGATCTCCATCGTTCCATGCAACCAGAACGAGGGACC
This sequence comes from Actinomycetota bacterium, assembly GCA_035550775.1. GTDB lineage: Bacteria > Actinomycetota > UBA4738 > UBA4738 > HRBIN12 > JAOUEA01. Next base: position 16,052 of record DASZOO010000134.1, read on the forward strand.
CGTGTTCCCGGACGGCGGATCAGCTGGATCGGAGCGCGTCGATCAGCTCGGACTTCCCCATCGACGAACGGCCGGCGATGTTGCGTCGCTTCGCCTGCTCGTACAGCTGTGCTCGGGTTCGGTCCTCGAGCCGGTGGCCGGCCTTGCCGCCACGGCGGCGGGCGGCCGCCGCGTTCCGGCTCAGATCTCGCCTCGTCGACCGCGGGAGGTTCGCGATCGTCCGCTTGCGCTTCGCGGCCGCCGCGGCCTTCCCGATGTTGCGCTTCGCGGCCCGCGTCTGCTTCGTCGTCGCCATCAGGTCCACCTCCGTCTGCCGATGGCCCGGTCGCCCGGGCCATGTGCCGATCGTGTACCCGGATGGACGACGATCGAACCCCCCGGGCTATCGTCGGCGGCAGCACGTCCGCGCGGGCGGCGCGTGCTTCACGCAGGACGGATCGGTGGTGACGTGGGCAACGTGGTGAGCAAGCGGGCGATGAACCGGGCTCTGCTCGCCCGTCAGCTCCTGCTCGATCGCACGACGATGCCGGTCGTCGACGTCATCGAGCACCTGGTGGGGCAGCAGGCTCAGGAGCCGCTGGACCCCTACCTGGGACTATGGTCCCGGCTCCAGGGCTTCGACCCCCGCGAGCTGGGCGCGATGATCACCGATCGCCGCGTCGTGCGTGCGGCCATGATGCGCGCCACGATCCACCTGGTCACCGCTCGCGACGCCCTGCGCCTGCGTCCGCTCATCAAGCCGGTGCTCGAGCGGACCTTCGCGACCGGGAGTCCCTTCGGTCGACGCCTCCGAGGCGTCGATCTCGACGAGGTGATCACGCTGGGCCGCCGATCGATCGAGGAGCGTCCACGCACCCGAGCCGAGCTCGTCTCCATGTTCTCGGAGCGGTGGCCCCGTGCCGACGCCGACGCGATGGGCTATGCCGTCCAGTACCTCGTGCCGCTCGTGCAGGTGCCGCCGCGCGCCGTGTGGGGCGAGCGGGGCCGGGCCACGTGGGCGACCATGGAAGGCTGGCTCGGAGCACCGCTCGACGAGGGGGCTGCGATCGACGACCTCGTGCGCCGGTACCTGGGCGCGTTCGGGCCCGCGACCGTGATGGACATGCAGTCCTGGTCGGGCCTCACCCGACTGAAGGAGGTCTTCGAACGCGTCCGACCCGGTCTGCGGGTCGACCGTAACGAGGCGGGCCGAGAGGTCTTCGACCTGCCCGAGGCTCCCCGACCCGATCCCGAGATGCCGGCTCCTCCGAGGTTCCTCCCCTCGTACGACAACGTGACGCTGGGCCATGCCGACCGCACCCACATCGTGAGCGACGAGCTCCGCAGGCAGATCGCGGCGTCGGCGGGCATGCGGACGATCAGCACGTTCCTCGTGGACGGCACGGTCGCCGGCACCTGGTCGATCGCTCGCGACGGAGACGAGGCCGTCCTCGCGATCGAGCCGGAACGACGGCTCACGCGCGCGGATCGCGCGGCATTGGTCGAGGAAGGCGCCGGCATGCTCGCCTTCTCGACCGGCGGGGCAACGACCCGCGACGTGCGCATCGTCTGAGCGGCCGATCCGCCGGCGTGGCCGACCGGGGACTCAGGCGAGCGCGTCCATCCCTTCCTGCCACGCCGGGTCGAGGTCCGCATCGGGTGGGAACCGTCCGTCGAGCTCGAGGAGCGTCATGCCGTGGGCGAACGCCCAGATGGCGCGGGCCCTCGACTCGGACCCGGCGACGCGCACCAGCGGCTCGGCCGCCCAGGCCTCCAGACCCTGCGGCAGGCGGTCGCGCGGCAGCGGTCCTTGCGTCGCGAGCCGGTACAGATGCGGATGCGCGAGCGCCCACACGCGATAGGCGCGACCCAGGGCGGCCAGCCTGGCCCGGCGGGTCCCTCGCCGGAGCTGCCCATCGAGCGCCTCGTGTACCGAGGCTCCCTGCTCCCGCAGGGCCTGGGCGATCAGCAGCGCCTCGAGCTCGTCCTTGTCCTCGACGTGCTTGTACAGCGAGGGCGCTTTGATGCCGAGGCGCTCGGCGACCCGCCGCATCGTCAGGGCGTCGCGGCCCTCCCGCTCGAGCAGCTCGCGGGCCGCCTCGACGATCTGCCCGAGCCGTCCCGGCGGAGCCGCGTCCCAGGGGTGGCGTTCGATCTCGCTCACGCCGCGGCGACCGACCGCACCGCGGCGACCCGCCCCGCGAGCGCCTCGTTGACCGCATGGAACGTGGCGGTCGTGTCGATCTCGATCGTCTTGCGCAGGAACGGAACGAGCAGTCCGCGGAACCGCTCCGCCTGGCTGAACGTCACCCGCCCTGGTTCCCGCTCGTCGATCGAGAAGATGTGCTCGCCGTCGAACAGCCCCGGCACGAGGAGCCGACCGAGCCACCGCAGCTCCCGGCCGGGGTCCACGACCGTCACGGTCGGCCGCATCTTCATGGACCGTCCCCCGAGCGAGAGCGTGATCGACGGACGCGACCCGACGGACGCCTCTCCCTCGACCCGTCGCATGCCCGGGTTCCACTCGCCGTACGCTGCGAAGTCGCTGAGGACCGACCAGATCTCGTCCCTCGTGCCCTCGATCTCGATCTCGGTGTGGATCTCGTTCCTGAACGCCATCTCGTCCTCCGGTGCCCGTCTCTGGCTAACGCTGTTAGCCTCACCTTAGCTAACGCTGTTAGCTTCGTCAAGCCCGATCGGCCGAGGCGCCCGATAGAGTCGGGCATGGCCGCGCCGGCGTTCCTGTTCGATCTCGACGGCACGTTGATGGACAGCGTGTACCACCACGTGCTGGCGTGGCAGGAAGC
>DASZOO010000135.1:0-3104 GCA_035550775.1 Actinomycetota bacterium
CGCGTCGGCGCGGCCGGCCCCGCCCGACGTCGTGGTCAGGAACCACTCGTCGTCGCCGACGCGCGCGAGCAGGCCGTCGTCCATCACATATCCCGCTTCGTCGAGCGTGAGCACGTAGCGCGTGCGACCGGGGTCCAGGTCGCGGGTACGACACGGGAAGAGTCGATCGACCAGCTCGTCGGCATCGGGGCCAACGATCGTGAACTTCCCGAGGGTGCCCACGTCCATCAGGCTCACGCGCTCTCGCACCGCTCGATACTCATCGCGCCAGTCGCCGTAGCTGAACGGCCGCAGCCACCCGCCGGAGCGGTCGAGCCGGGCGCCGGCGGCGACGTGCAGCTCGTGCAGCGAGGTCCGCTTGTCGACGATCTCGTGCACGCCCGCCGCGAGCGTCTCGAGCGTGACGGGTCGAGTGGGGGGACGCGCGGTGGTCCGAGGAGGGTGCAACGGAGCCGCCCGGTCCGTGACATCGCCCCGGGACGCCGCGAAGCACGAGAGCGCCTGCCCGCACATCGCCCCCTGGCACGGTCCCATCGTGGTGGTGGTGTAGCGCTTGAGCGTCTCGGCGTTGCGGAACCCCTCGTCCCACGCCTGCTCGAGGTCGTGCATCGAGACGTCCTCGCACAGACACACCGTGCCGGCATGACCGCAGGGGCCGCCCGTGCCGCCGGCTCCGAGCGCCGCATCGCCCACGACGGTGACGTCCTCGGTGGGAAGCGCCGTCCGCGCGAGTCCGTCGCGGGGAACGAGCCCCAGCGAGAGCACGACCAGGTCGCACTCGAAGCGCTTCCCACGGCCCTCGCGGCGCAGCGCGACCGATCGGAGCGCCGCCCCGCCTCGAGCCTCGTGCACCTCGCCCCCGGCAACGACCTCTCCAGCACCCTCGGGCAACCGGTGCGCCAGCTCCGGCGAGACCGCCGTGGCGGCCACCTCGACGCCGGCGTCCAGCAGCGTCCGCAGGTGCTGCAGGCCCTCCTCGGTCCGCACCACGACGACCGCCCGATCGCCCGGACGAACACCGTGGATGCCGGCCAACGCCGCTGCCGCGCGACCGAGCATCACCCCCGGGAGATCGTTGCCGGGGAACACGCCGTGCTCCTCGGTCGCGCCGGTCGCCACGATCACCCTCGACGGGTGGACGTGCACCAGCTCGCCCGGGCGCGAGAGCGGCACATGCAACCCCTCGTACACGCCCAGCGCCGTGGTCTCATCGAGCAGGGTCACACCCCCGAGCGAGGTCACCGTGGTTCGGAGCTCTGTCAGCCGGTCGAGCGTCGGTCCGGGGGCGACCGCACCTGCGGCGCGGCCCTCGTCGCAGACGAGCACCGATCCGCCCGAGGCCGCCTCGCGGGCGGCGTCCAGCCCCGCGAGACCCGCCCCGATCACCAGGGTCTCGACGTGCACGTGGCGCACGACCTTCCGCTCGGCGGCGGTGGTCGGCGGGAGGGCGCCGAGACCGGTCGCGCGACGGATCACGCGCTCGGCGACCGGCCAGGCGAACCGGGGTCGCACGAACGTCTTGTAGTAGAAGCCGACCGGCATCAGGCGATGCAGCCGATCGGTGACGTGGAGGAGATCTCGCTCGGCGTTCGGCCAGCCGCCCGCTCGCTCCACGCGCATGCCGTCGGAGCAGATCGCGATGCACGAGCGAACGGCGGGCTGTCCGTCGACCGTCATCGAGCAGTTCGGACAGTCGCCCGTGCCGCAATAAAGCCCACGACGCCGGTGGTACTTGAGCGAGCGCGAGAACGTGCGCAGACCGTCGCGGTAGAGCGCCGACGCGACCGTATCGCCAGGTTCGAACGCGACCCGGCGACCCTCGAACTCGAACGACCCCATCGGCTCAGGTGTCCCCGGTGTCGCGAGACACGACATTCGTCCGCGTGTCGCGGATCACCGTCGTCCACGTTCGGCACCCCATCGCGTGGAACCACCGCTCCCGCTGCGGTCCCTCGGGGTTCTCCGGCAGATACACCCGTGCGAAGTCGCCTTCGGCGTCGGGTGCGTCGAGCTCGCGCCACTCGCCACCGAAGGCGAACTCCGTGAACGGCCGGACGCCGCATCGGTTGCAGGGGATCGACAGCGCCATCGTCAGCTCCCTCGCGAGCCGGCCGCAGACCGTTCCGTCACGAGCGGATCCGATGCCCGTCGGGATCGTACGGCGGCTCCGGCAGGATCCGGCTGGGTCGCGACTCGCCGACCACCGAGACGTGCAGCTCGAGGCTCGACCCCACCACGTCGTGATCGACGTAGGCGAGGGCGAGGCTCGACCCGACATGATGTCCGTACGCGCCCGAGGTCACGGAGCCGACCAGTCGATCGCCGAGCCAGATGCCGTCGTCGGCGCTCGCCTCGGCGTCGGCGGCATCGACCTCGAGAGACACGAGGCGCCGCTCGGGTCCTGTCTCGCGTTCCCGAAGGGCAGCTTCACGGCCGACGAAGGACCCCTTGTCCCACGCCACGAACCGATCGAGCCCCGACTCGCCGGGGGTGTAGCGCTGCGTGAACTCGGCGTTCCAGATGCCGTAGCCCTTCTCGAGACGGAGGCTGTCGATCGCGTAGTCGCCGACCGGGCGGAGTCCGTGCGTCCGGCCCGCCTCGGCCAGCTCGTGCCACAGGACGAGCTCGTCCGCTGCCGGCACGACGATCTCGTAGCCGAGCTCGCCGGTGAGGGAGAGCCGCCCGACGACGGCGGTCCGCGAGCCGACCCGCATCTCGCGGACGGCCATGAAGCGGAAGCCCTCGTCGGACACGTCCTCGTCGGTCAGGCCGGCGAGGATCGCACGCGACGCGGGCCCGGAGACGGCGAACCCCATCCGCTCCCCGGTGATGTTCTCGATGGTCACGTCGGCTCCGGGTCGGCACCGATCGAACCACCGCATGTGCCATCCCTGCAGGTAGTAGGAGCCGGTCAACCAGAACCGGTCGGGGCCGAGCCGGGTGACCGACAGGTCCCCCATCAGACGCCCCGCCTCGTTCAGCATCGGCGACAGACGGATCCGACCGGGGTCCGGCAGCCGGCCCGCGAGGAGCCGGTCGAGCCAGGCCTCGGCCCCGCTGCCGGTCACTTCGTACCGGGCGTACTGCGCGATCTCGTAGGCGCC